>JBHWRM010000024.1:0-42048 GCA_043426695.1 Corynebacterium sp.
GCAGATCGGCGGCACCTATAAGCCCTTCTACCGGGAGGGCGGCCAACGCATGGATCTCGGGGCGCTCGCAGCTGAGGGGGTGCTGCCGACTGGTGCGCACTGGTACCTGTGCGGCGGAACGTCCTTCCTGCAGAACATCCGCGAGCAGATCGCCGATAATGAGCAGGCGCTGGGTCCGGAAAAGGTCGCCTTTGAGCTCTTCAGTCCGAACGACTGGCTGATCAGCTAAAACTGGCCTGCATCTTGCAGGGGTATCGCGGGGTTCGGCCAGTGGTGGGCCGAGCCCCGTTTGCCGTGTCATAGATGGGTTAATCTGCGTCCGTGAACCGCTCACGGGCGTGTACCGGCGATGCAGTAGTCTGGTGGGGTGACTACAAAGAATCCATCCACCAGCAATGATGAAATCCCCGAGCAGATGCGCGTTCGCCGCGAGAAGCGCGAGCGCATCCTTGACGAGGGCCGTCAGGCTTATCCAGTAGAAGTTCCCAGGACTCACTCGCTGGCGGAGGTTCGTCAGCAGTGGGCGGTCAAGCCCAAGGAGGACGATCCGGAGGGTGCGGAGAAGCTCGCCGCTCTTCCGGAGGGGGCGACCCTCCTCGACGTCGGTGAGGAAACGGACAGTGTCGTCGGCGTGGCCGGCCGCGTGATGTTCGTCCGCAACACCGGCAAGCTGGCCTTCGCCACCCTGCAGGACGGCGACGGCACCCAGCTGCAGGTTATGCTCTCCCAGGCAGAGATCGGCGCGGAAGCACTGGACCGCTGGAAGGCGGAGGTCGACCTGGGCGACATCGTCTTCGCCAAGGGGCGCGTGATCTCCTCCCGCCGCGGTGAGCTTTCCGTCATGGCGCAGGAGTGGCGCATGGCCGCCAAGGCGCTTCGCCCGCTGCCGGTCGCGCACAAGGAGATGAGCGAGGACGCCCGCGTGCGTCACCGTTACACCGACCTGATCATGCGCGAGGAAGCCCGCAAGAACGCCATGACCCGCATCAAGGTGATGCGCGCCCTGCGCCACGCCCTGGAGCGTCGCGGCTTCAACGAGCTCGAAACCCCGATGCTGCAGACCCTGCACGGCGGTGCCGCGGCTCGTCCGTTCGTAACCCACTCCAACGCGCTGGATATCGATCTCTACCTGCGCATCGCGCCGGAGCTGTACCTCAAGCGTGCCGTCGTCGGTGGGCTGGACCGCGTCTTCGAAATCAACCGCAACTTCCGCAATGAGGGCATCGACCGCTCCCACAGCCCAGAGTTCGCGATGCTGGAGACCTACCAGGCGTACGGGGACTACAACACCGCTGCGACGATGACCCGCGAGGTCATCCAGGAGGTCGCCGAGGAGGTCTTCGGCACCACCAAGCTGACCATGCACGACGGTACCGAGTACGACCTCGGTGGCGAGTGGCCGGTCATCGAGGTCTACCCGTCCCTGAATAAGGCGCTGGCCGAGAAGTTCCCGGATCAGCCGGAGGTCACCGTCGACTCCACCGTCGAGGAGCTCAAGGCGCTCGCGAAGGTCATCGGCCTGGAGGTTCCGAAGGACGGCGGCTGGGGCCACGGCAAGCTCGTCGAGGAGATCTGGGAGTTCCTGTGCGAGGACCAGTTGTGGGGCCCGGTCTTCGTCTACAACTACCCGGTCGAGACCTCCCCGCTGGTGCGTCAGCACCGCACCGAGCGCGGCGTGACCGAGAAGTGGGACCTCTACCTGCGCGGCTTCGAGCTGGCGACCGGCTACTCCGAGCTGGTTGACCCGGTCATCCAGCGCGAGCGCTTCGAAGACCAGGCTCGCCTGGCCGCGGGCGGCGACGATGAGGCCATGGTTCTCGACGAGGACTTCCTGCAGGCGATGGAGCAGGGCATGCCGCCAACCGCTGGTACCGGCATGGGTCTGGACCGTCTGCTGATGGCTTTCACGGGCCTCGGCATCCGCGAGACCGTGCTCTTCCCGTTGGTGAAGCCACAGAAATAATCCTTTCTCTCGATTGCATAAAGCCACACACCGCCCATGGTGTGTGGCTTTCTTTATGGCATTCTGCGGAAAATGTGATCTACGCCATGATGCCAAGTTATGATTAATAAGATCATTATCCGCACATGGTGATGCTCGGCGGATCGCAGACAGCGATGCGTAGGGCACCTCTACTGAAAGGTGGCTACCAGACAATGAGCGACTCCAAGAAGCTCAACGACTCCACCCCGGGGCTGAACAACGTCAAGCGTGACGCCATTGGTGTCGTTATGCGGGCGCTGTCTCGTTTCACTGGTTCCGACTTCGCAGAAAAGTACAACCTCAACAAGGCCGTCGACCGCGCTGCCTACGAGACCGCCAAGGGCGGCATCCGTACCGCCGGCGCCATGAACCGCCAGTTCAAGCGCATCAAGGGCTCCGGCGATCCGGTCCGCCTCCCGAAGCAGAACGAGGGCGACGTTCAGCAGTTCGAGCCGGGCAAGGCACCGTTCGACCTGAACCCGACCGAGGATCAGCAGATGATCCTCGACGCGGTGCGCGAGTTCGCCATCGAGCGCCTGCGTCCGGCCGCCGCGGAGGCCAACGACGAGTCCAAGCCGACCGAGGGGCTGCTCGACACCGCCGCTGAGCTCGGCATCGCTCTCGTGAACCTCCCGGAGGAGTTCGAAGGCATCGCCAGCGCATCCGGTGCCAGCACCAACGCCCTCATCGCCGAGGCTCTCGGCTTCGGTGACATGGGCCTGGCCGTCTCCATCCTCGCCCCGGCAGGCGTGGCCAACACCATCACCAACTACGGCGACGACGCCCAGCAGAAGACCTACCTGCCGTCCTTCTCCGGCGAGTCCGTCCCACCGGCAGCCGTTGTGGTTTCCGAGGCCCGCCCGATGTTCGACGCCTTCGAGCTGCAGACCACCGCGAAGCTGGAGGGCGACGACGTCGTCCTCAATGGTGTGAAGACCATGGTCCCGAACGCCGCAGAGTGCGAGCTCTTCGTCATCGCTGTCGAGCTGGACGGCGTGAACACCTTCGTCATCGTCGAATCCGGCACCGAGGGCCTCGAGGTCGAGTCCGATCCGTCCATGGGCCTGCGCGCCGCAGCCCTGGGCCGTGTGGTCCTCAAGGACGTCCGCGTCCCGGCCGCCAACCTCCTGGGTGGCGCGAACCTCTCCGACACCGACCGCACCGAGCAGTACGCGGAGATCATCCGCCGCTCCCGCCTGGGCTGGGCCGCACTGGCTTCCGGCACCGGCGAGGCCATCCTCGAGTACACCAAGAAGTACGTCAACGAGCGTGAGGCCTTCGGCGAGCCGATCTCCCACCGCCAGGCAGTGGCCTTCATGGTCGCCAACCTCCGCATCGAGCTCGACGGCCTGCGCCTGATCATGCTGCGCGGCGCATCCCGCCTCGACCAGGGCCTGTCCTACCACCGCGAGGCCGGCCTTGCTCGCCGCTACGCCTCCGACAAGGGCATGGTCATGGGCCTGGACGGCGTCCAGCTGCTGGGTGGCCACGGCTACACCAAGGAGCACCCGGTTGAGCGCTGGTACCGCGACATGCGCGCGATCGGCGTTGCTGAGGGCGTCGTCGTCATCTAACCCGCCATAACAACGACTTTTGGCATCTACGCACAACACAGTCCCGAGAGCAGAGGAAAAAGATCATGCTTAATCTGGAACTTCCCAAGCGTCTGAAGGCGGGCGCCAACCAGGCACACCAGGCGGCCGCACAGATTTTCCGCCCCATCTCCCGCAAGTACGACCTCAAGGAGCACGAGCGCCCGGTCGAGCTCGACACCATGGCATCCCTCGTCGAGGGTGCCGCTGATGGTGGCGTGGCCATGGCCGGCGCTACCAGCAGCCGCGGGGACAAGAAGCAGGACACCGGCGTGAAGAACGGTGGCAACATGGCCGCCGCCCTGAACGTCATGGAGACCTGCTGGGGCGACGTCGGCCTCACCCTGTCCATCCCTTACCAGGGCCTGGGCAACGCAGCCGTCGCCGCCGTCGCGACCGACGAGCAGCTCGAGCGCTTCGGCAAGATCTGGGCCGCCATGGCCATCACCGAGCCGCAGTTCGGCTCCGACTCCGCAGCCGTCGCCGCGACCGCGAAGCTGGACGGCGACGAGTACGTCCTGAACGGCGAGAAGATCTTCGTCACCGCCGGTGAGCGCTGCACCCACGTGGTCGTCTGGGCCTCCGTGGACAAGTCCGCAGGCCGCGCAGCCATCAAGTCCTTCGTCGTCCCGCGCGACACCCCGGGCTTCGAGCTGGTCCGCCTCGAGCACAAGCTGGGCATCCGCTCCTCCGACACCGCGCACTTCATCCTCGACAACGTGCGCATCCCGAAGGACAACCTCCTTGGCTCCCCAGAGGTGGACACAAAGAAGGGCTTCGGTGGTGTGATGGCCACCTTCGACAACACCCGCCCGCTGGTCGCAGCGATGGCCGTCGGTGTTGCACGTGCCTCCCTGGAGCGCCTGCGCGAGGTCCTCACCGACGCTGGCGTGAAGATCGACTACGACGCACCGGCCTGGAACCAGTCCGCCGCCGCGTCCGAGTACATCCGCCTCGAGTCCGACTGGGAGGCTGCCTACCTGCTGACCATGCGCGCAGCATGGATGGCGGATAACAAGAACCCGAACTCCAAGGAAGCCTCCATCTGTAAGGCGAAGGCCGGCCGCATGGCGACCGACCTGACCCTGCGCGCCGTGGAGCTCGCCGGTGCTTACGGCTACTCCGAGCGCGACCTGCTGGAGAAGTGGTCCCGCGACTCCAAGATCCTCGACATCTTCGAGGGCACCCAGCAGATTCAGCAGCTCATCGTCGCCCGCCGCGAGCTGGGCCTGAGCTCCGCTGAGCTAAAGTAAGCGCCGACCGAGCTTTCCGCGCCCCCTGAATAGCCCCGTTACCAGCAAAGATGATCGCTGGTAGCGGGGTTATTTCTGCGCCGGGGTTAATGCCCACCCCCTAACGGAAATCATGGGCTTTAGAAAACTCCGGGAGCAAGGCAAAATGTGTAATGCCTGGGATCTCTCTGACAAAGCTGGGAGCCCCCGTGATATGTCTTATTCGCAACTGTTTGATTTACGAGTTAGGTCAGCACTGAATGTCTCAACCGGAGACCAAAGCCCCCACTAACGGGATCGCAGCAGGACAAGAAAACGACTTCTGGTGGCACACCATCTTCGGGGGGTTGCTGCTCATCGCGGTACTCGCGCTGACCTGGTGGTCCGTGGATCTCATGCCGGAGTCCGCGAACATCGGGATCCTGATCGTCACGATCTTCTTCGGAATGTTCATGGCGTTCAACATCGGCGGTAACGACGTCGCGAACTCCTTCGGTACCTCGGTCGGTGCGAAGACACTGACCATCAAGCAGGCGCTGCTCATCGCTGCCGTCTTCGAAGTCGGTGGTGCGCTGATCGCCGGCGGTGACGTCACCGACACCGTCCGTTCCGGCATCGTCGACCTGGACGGCGTGGACCTCGACCCGCAGCACTTTGCCTACATCATGATGGCCGCCCTGCTCGGCGCGGCGCTATGGCTGTTGATCGCCACGCGCAAGGGCTGGCCGGTCTCCACCACCCACTCCATCATCGGCGGCATCGTCGGTGCCGCGGTGGCCCAGGGCATTGCCACGGGCACCGGTGGCCTGGAGATGGTCCAGTGGGGCAAGATCGGCGAGATCGCTATGAGCTGGGTGCTCTCCCCAGTGCTGGGTGGCGTGGTAGCCCTCCTCCTGTACTCCTTCATCAAGCGCCACGTGCTGCGCTACAACGATGAGGTCGAGCACAAGATGCGCGAGATGCAGGAGCGCCGCAGCGAGCACAAGAAGCGCCACAAGGACCTCTTCTCCCGACTCAATGAGGTCCAGCGCGCGGCCTATACCCAGACCATCGCCCGCGACGCCTCCGTCTACATCACCGGACGCGCGGAGCCGCAGAACCTGGAATCTGACTACTACCGCGAACTCGTCGTCATCGATAAGGACGAGCGGGGGATCGAGGCACACCGCGCCCTGGAGACCTGGGGCCCGTCGCTGGCCGCCATCGGCGCAATGGTCATCACGGGCATGCTCCTGCTGAAGAGCCTGAGCAACATCCTGCCGAACATGACGAGCGCCATGGTCTTCGGCATCGTCGCAATCGTGGGCATCGCGGTATTCCTCACCCTGCGCTCCTTCACCACCGGGCTGCGGCGCTACACCGTGGACCGTGCGACCTTCGTGATGTTCAGCTGGATGCAGGTCTTCACCGCGTCCGCCTTCGCCTTCTCCCACGGTTCCAACGACATCGCGAATGCGGTGGGGCCCTTCGCTGCGATCTTCGACGTGCTGAAGACCGACTCCATCAACGCGACCGCTCCGGTGCCGATGGCATTGATGCTCGCCGCCGGTGTGGCGCTGATTTCCGGCCTGTGGTTCATCGGCCGCAAGGTGATTGAGACGGTCGGTACGGGGCTGACCCACATTCACCCGGCCTCCGGCTTCGCCGCTGAGCTCGCTGCTGCGGGTGTGGTGATGGCCGCGTCCATCTCCGGCTTGCCAGTGTCCTCTACTCACATCCTGATCGGTGCGGTGCTGGGCGTGGGTATCATCAACCGCGCCGCCAACTGGCGCCTGATGAAGCCGATCGCCCTGGCGTGGATCATCACGATCCCGGCTGCCGCGCTGATCGGCGCCGTGGGTGTCCTGGTGATCGGCTGGATCTTCTAAGAGCAGAAGAGCCAAAGCGCCGCAGAGTAGCAGCACACAGAAGCGCCCCGGGTGGAGAAACACCCGGGGCGCTGTGTTGTTGCTAGGGCTGCGAGGCGTCCTTAGCCCCGTCAGCCCGCTGGCTTAAGCGGCGGCCGCAGTCTCTGGCCGCGGTAGCTCGCGGCGGATGACCTTGCCCACCGCATTGCGGGGCAGGGAGTCCACGTACACGAAGTGGCGGGGCACGGCGAAGCGGGCCAGCTGCTTAGAGACGGTCGCCTTGATCTCCTCCTGCAGCTTCTGCTTATCGGCGGCGCTCAGCTCCTCCTTCGTGACGATCCACGCGCACAGCGCCTGGCCGAACTCGTCGTCCGGAACACCCTGGACGCAGACCTCGAGAATCTCCGGCAGGGTGCCGATGATGTGCTCGGTATCGGTGGGGTAGACGTTCTCACCGCCGGAGACGACCATGTCATCCGAGCGACCCGAGACGAACAGCAGGCCGTCCTCCCAGTACCCCAGGTCACCGGTGGCGATCATGCCCTCATGGGTCTCCTTGTCCTTGCCCGGGCGGGTGTAGCCCTCGAACATCATGTTGTTGGCGACGAAGATGCGACCAACCTCGCCGTCCGGGCACTCGCGGAAGTCCTCGTCCAGGACCTTGACCACCGTGGCCATCGGCGGCTTGCCCGCTGTATTCGGGTGACGCTGCAGATCGTCCGGGTTGGCGATCGTGGCCCAGCTGACCTCGGTGGAGCCATAGAGGTTGTAGAGCGCGGGCCCGAACTTCTCGAAAGTCTTCTCCACGATCTGCGGCGGGATCGGCTCGCCGGAAGCCGCGATGACCTTCGTGCCCGGGTCCATGCCCTCCGGTACGGCCTCCAGCAGTCGGCGCAGCATCGTCGGCACGATGGCGATCGCATACGGGCGGTTGGCCTCGATGAGCTGCACCGCATCTTCCGGGCGGAACTTCCGCTGCATCACCATCGTCGAGCGCAGCGCGAGTGCCAGCTGGATATTGGCAAAACCCCAGGTGTGGAACATCGGGGCTGCCAGGTAGAACGGGCGGCGCGCCTTGAGCGGGATCCGGCTCATGATCGAGGACGCTGGCAAGTAGCTCGGCGGCTCCGGGCGGCGGGTGCCGCGTGGGGTGCCGGTGGTTCCGGAGGTCAGGATGATGGTGCGGCCACGGCGCGGGCGGGACGGGATCGTCTGCTCGGCCGGGGTAGTGCGCAGCACCAGGCTCAGTGACGGCCAGTCCTCGCTGCGGGTCGCGTGGTCCTCCATGGCCAGTGCGTCGCGGATATTCGAGTCCATCGGCAATGCTTCCTCGGCCTCGCGGGTCAGCCCGACGGTGTCGCCGAATTCGTGGGCGACGATGACGGGGCAGTCGTCGAAGTCCTTCGGCAGCAGCGGGATGAATTCCTCGTCGATGAACAGGACGTCCAGCTTGTTCTCGCGAGCGACCGCGCGGGTCTGTTCGGCCGATGCTCCAGTGTTGAACAGGACGAGATCGGTGCCAAGGCGGCCGTGGGCGCACAGCGCCATGATGAAGCCGCGGTGGTTGCGGGTCAGCACGCCGATGCGGTCGCGCTCTCGGATACCGGTGCGGAACAGGGCCTTCGCCAGCTGGTTCACCTGGTTGTGTAGCTCCTGGTAGGTCATGGAGCCTCGGTCGTCGATGATCGCGGTGTGGAACGGGTCGCGGGCGGCACCAATGGCCAGCAGGGACGCGGGCTGGAACTCCCACTGGTACATGGAGCCCAGAGCCTTCGCGGCGGCGACGGGGGTCATCGATCCCAGCACACCGGCGCGCATCAGGGGAAGGGTGCCGAGCGCGAGCGTGCCCGCCGAACCGAGTGTGTGGCCGAGCTTGTCCTTGATGCCTGCTGGGCCTGCGGGTGAGAACGTGTCGGTCATTTCGATAACCCCTGTCGAATCTGATGTGTCTGCACGGGCGTTCCCCCGCGCCTTGTTCTGCAGCGATAGGTGAGTAGCTTTGTTCACCTAATAGCTATGTTGGTCACCCTATCTAAGTGATGTGGATCACGTTTCGATTTGGTGATATCGGTGCGGAGGGGGCGCGCCAGGCGATGAAAATGGCGGGTTTTGGTGGGTGTTCGCTAGGGGCGTACAGGCTAAGAAAACGCGATTTTAGACCATAAAAAATGGTGGTGAGCTGGACTTTTAATATGGGTCGGGCGGTTGCGGGTGTCGGAATACTTCGCGTGGGGTCCGGCGTTGCATGGAATGCGATTTAAGGAAGGCGCTTGCCCAGTTATGGTGGGTCATCAAAGCGCACGAGCGAAAAGGAAGATAAATGTTCGAAAGGTTTACCGACCGGGCACGACGCGTTGTCGTCTTGGCACAAGAGGAAGCGCGAGCGCTGAATCACAATTACATCGGTACCGAGCACATCCTCCTGGGGTTGATCCAAGAGGGTGAGGGCGTGGCCGCTAAGGCGCTCGAGTCCATGGGAATTTCCCTCGACGCGGTGCGCACCGAGGTGAAGGAGATCATCGGTTCCGGTGGCAACCCGCCGAGCGGTTATATCCCGTTTACCCCGCGCGCCAAGAAGGTGCTGGAGCTGGCTCTGCGCGAGGCGCTGCAGCTTGGCCACAAGTACATCGGCACTGAGCACATCCTGCTCGGCCTCATCCGCGAGGGCGAGGGCGTGGCAGCCCAGGTGCTGGTGAAGCTGGGCGCCGACCTGTCCCGCGTTCGCCAGCAGGTTATCCAGCTGCTCTCCGGCTACGAGGGCGGCGGCGAGCACGAGGAAGCCCCGGACCAGCCGGCCGTCGCCGGTGTCGCCCCGTCCGGCCAGGGCGGAGCCAAGGCAGGGCAGAAGTCCAACTCCCTGGTCCTGGACCAGTTCGGTCGCAACCTCACGCAGGCTGCCAAGGACGGCAAGCTGGACCCCGTCGTTGGGCGTGCCGGCGAGATCGAGCGCATCATGCAGGTGCTTTCCCGCCGCACCAAGAACAACCCGGTGCTCATCGGTGAACCGGGTGTGGGTAAGACCGCCGTCGTCGAGGGCCTGGCCCTGGATATCGTCAACGGCAAGGTTCCGGAGACCCTGCGCGATAAGCAGATTTACTCCCTGGACCTGGGTTCCCTGGTTGCTGGCTCCCGCTACCGCGGTGACTTCGAGGAGCGCCTGAAGAAGGTGCTCAAGGAGATCAACCAGCGTGGCGACATCATCCTGTTCATCGACGAGATCCACACCCTCGTCGGTGCCGGTGCCGCGGAGGGCGCGATCGACGCCGCCTCCATCCTGAAGCCGAAGCTGGCCCGCGGTGAGCTGCAGACCATCGGTGCCACCACGCTGGAGGAGTACCGCAAGCACATCGAGAAGGACGCCGCCCTGGAGCGCCGCTTCCAGCCGGTGCAGGTGCCGGAGCCGTCCGTCGCGGACACCGTCGAGATCCTGAAGGGCCTGCGCGACCGCTACGAGGCTCACCACCGTGTGTCCATCACCGATGGTGCTCTGCGTTCCGCAGCAACTCTCGCCGACCGCTACATCAACGACCGCTTCCTGCCGGATAAGGCCGTCGACCTGCTCGACGAGGCGGGCGCGCGCATGCGCATCAAGCGCCTCACCGCGCCGAAGTCCGTCCAGGAAGTTGACGACAAGATCGCCGAGGTCCGCCGTAAGAAGGAGGCCGCGATCGATGAGCAGGACTTCGAGAAGGCAGCGGCACTGCGCGACGACGAGCGCACCCTGACCGAGGAGCGCGCCGAGAAGGAAAAGGCTTGGCGCGCAGGCGAGCTCGATGAGGTCGCCGAGGTCGACGAGGAGCAGATCGCAGAGGTGCTGGCCAACTGGACCGGCATCCCGGTGTTCAAGCTGACGGAGGAGGAGTCCTCCCGCCTGCTGGACATGGAAGGCGAGCTGCACAAGCGCATCATTGGCCAGGACGATGCCGTCAAGGCCGTCTCCCGCGCGATCCGTCGCACCCGTGCCGGCCTGAAGGACCCGAACCGCCCGTCCGGCTCCTTCATCTTCGCCGGTCCGTCCGGTGTCGGTAAGACGGAGCTGTCCAAGGCGCTCGCCGAGTTTCTCTTCGGTGACGACGATGCCCTGATCCAGGTGGACATGGGCGAGTTCCACGACAAGTTCACCGCCTCCCGCCTGTTCGGTGCCCCTCCGGGATACGTCGGTTACGACGAGGGCGGCCAGCTGACGGAGAAGGTCCGCCGCAAGCCGTTCTCCGTCGTCCTCTTCGACGAGATCGAGAAGGCCGATAAGGACATCTACAACACGCTGCTCCAGGTGCTGGAGGAAGGTCGCCTGACCGATGGCCAGGG
The DNA here is from genome assembly GCA_043426695.1 of Corynebacterium sp. Classification (GTDB taxonomy): domain Bacteria; phylum Actinomycetota; class Actinomycetes; order Mycobacteriales; family Mycobacteriaceae; genus Corynebacterium. Next base: position 10,964 of record JBHWRM010000024.1, read on the forward strand.
CCGCATCGTGGACTTCAAGAACACGGTGCTGATCTTCACCTCCAACCTGGGTACCCGGGATATCTCCAAGGCCGTCGGCATGGGCTTCTCCAGCACCGGCGAGCAGGACGAGTCCGCACAGTACGAGCGGATGAAGTCCAAGGTGGATGACGAGCTGAAGAAGCACTTCCGCCCGGAGTTCCTGAACCGTATCGACGACATCGTGGTCTTCCACCAGCTCACCCGCGAGCAGATCGTCCAGATGGTGGACCTGCTCATGGGCCGCGTCCGCCGCGCCCTGGAGGACAAGGACATGGGCATCGAGGTCAGCGAGAAGGCCAAGAACCTGCTGGCCAAGCGTGGCTTCGACCCGGTTCTGGGTGCCCGCCCGCTGCGTCGCACGATCCAGCGCGAGATCGAGGACGAGCTCTCCGAGAAGATCCTCTTCGGCGAGTTCGGTGCAGGCGAGATCGTCACCGTGGACGTGGAGAACTGGGACGGCGAGTCCGCCGGCAAGGATGCGAAGTTCGTCTTCGGCTCCAAGCCGAAGCCGCTGCCGGAGTTCGACGCCGCTGACTTCGAGGTCGAGGGCGGCGAGGAGCACCACAGCCCGGCCGAGGAGGCCAAGGCCTCTGTCGCCTCCGCGGCAGCCGGGGACGTGCCTGAGGAGGGCACTGTCGGCGACGGCATCAGCTCCGAGGGGCAGTCCGAGGACTAAGCCCCTCCCCGGGCCGGCATAGCCGGGACGCCGACTAAAGCGAAAGAGTCGCGGCACACCCAATAACGGGTGGCCGCGGCTCTTGCTATGTTTGGGACGCTATCCGTCGGCGCGGCGAGGAGTTAGCGCAGAGGCAGTTCCAAAGCAGAGCCGGCGCAGTGCGGGGTCGGGGTGAGCGACCCCGCAGCTTGCTTCTAGCGCGGGATCTGATCTGCGGTGGACAGCTCATAGGGCTGGCCATTGATGACCTTCTCCAGCCACAGCAACGCGGGGGAGAGGTTCGCCATCATCGGGATCACGTGATCCACCAGCGGGGCCACACTCGGCACGTCCTGCTCCCGGTAGTACACCTTCGCACCCTTGCCCAGCCAGCTGCGGGCCAGGTCGCGGGCCTGGGAGGCCGGGATCGTGTCGTCGTTCTTACCCTGCCCGATATACACCGGGACGGACGGGGATAGCGTGCCGATCAGCTGCTTCTGCACCGCGCTGGCGATCGGCTCCTCCTGCATCAGCTGCGTCAGGGAGGAACCATCCTTGGTGAGCGTGCGGGTGTCCTTATAAGCATGGCGGATCAGCGACTCCGGCACACACTCGTCCTTCGTCTGCTCCAGCAGCTTCCGGCCCTTGTCGTTGAACTTCGAGTAGATCGGCTCGCGCAGCTCCGGATCGGAGTACAGCAGGCCATTGATCGCGTAGCCGAGGGCCGCGGCCAGCGCGCCATTATCGATGGCGCCAGCCACCACGCCCAGGTTCGCCGGGATACCGCCCGCGTAGCCCGCGACGAGATTCAGATCCGGGGCGTAGGAATCAGCCAACTCCAGGGCCGAAGCACTAGCCCCACCGCCCTGGGAGTAGCCCCAGGGCGCCACCGGGGTCTGATCGCTGACCCCACGGATACCCATGTTCTTAGCGGCGCGGCCGATATCGAGCGTGGCATTCCCCTGGGCCACGCGGTTCATGTACGTGTGCTGCGCGCGGGTCCCCAGACCCGGCAAGTCGGTCAGTGCGACATCCCAGCCGCGCATCAGCGCCTGCAGGGCGGGCAGTGCCTCATACTCCAGGCCCCACGGCGCGAGCTTGCCCGGCGCGCATGCATTGGAGGAACCCTGGGTGCCCGGGGCGATCAGCATTAGCGGGCGCGGCCCCTTGCCCCGCCAGGGCTTGGAGGATTCGTAGATGGTGCCGGTGACCGGAATGGTCTTGCCGTTCGAATCGGTGGACACATAAGCCACTCGGGTGGCCTTACTGTTCGTCAGGTCGACGAACGGCAGCCCCAGTGCGAGCGTGCTCGGGCCGGTCTTCAGCACCTGGCCGGGCTTGCCCTCCACGTACTCCGGCAGGGAGCTGTAGAAGTTATCCGGGTCGTAGTTCGGCATGGAGCTGCCAAGCCCGGCCCCGGAACCCATCTCTGCAGAGCCCCGCCACGCGCCTTCGACGGAGCCATAAAGTGGGGACGCCGCCGCGCCGGCCACAGAAAGTGGCAGCGCGACGGCGGTGATGGCAGCGGCGGCGGTGAGGCTCGCCGCGCGGCTAGTGCGGCGGGAACTGTGAGAGCGAAGACTAAACATGCGTGCTCCTTGGAAGGATCTGGGCTGGCCGGCAGTTAACAGCTAGATCCTATCGGCAGGAACACTATTGCGTCGGGAAAATTACTTTTCCGGCTCGGCAACGGACAGCGCGTCGGCCTCGTGGCCCGAATCCTTCCGGCTCAGGTCCACCACCAGCGCAATAGCGCCGACGACGAGCGTGGGCAGGACCCAGCCCAGGCCCTCCGGGTACAGCGGAATCACGCTCAGGGCGCCGGTGATGCCGTCCATCGTCTCGCCCAACAGGTCGCTCAGCAGATCGATGATGGAGAACACCAGCGCAACCGCCACGGCAGCTCGGTAGGTCAGTGGAATCGGGCGGCCGCGCACTGCCAGCTGCGTGAAGGTCACCGCGATCAGCGCGATCGCCGGCGGGTAGATCAGGCCGATGATCGGGCCGGAGAAGCTCAGGATCTTCTCCAGGCCGAGGTTGGCCACCGTGAAACCAATCAGGGTGAAGACTACGGACCACCAGCGGTAGCTGATCGCGGGAACCAGCTCGTGGAAGAAGGACGCCGACGCCGCGATCAGGCCAACCGCCGTCGTCAAGCATGCCAGCAGCACCACACCGGAGAAGACCATGTCACCGGCCGTCCCCAGGGAAATCTTGGACGCCTGCGACAGCACCGCAGCACCGTCCGAATACTGCCCCTTATCCGGCATCTTCGTACCCATCACGCCCAGCGCGAGGTAGACGATCAGCAGGAAGAAACCAGCCAGCACCGCGGAGACCGAGGAGTACTTGACGACCGTCTTGCGCTCCTTGACACCGTGGGCGTTGAAAGAGCTCACCACGATGATCGCGAAGGCCATCGCCGCGATGGAATCCATCGTGAAGTAGCCCTCCAGGATGCCCGCGGTCAGCGGGCTGCTGGCATATTTCCCAGTCGCGGCGGCCGGCTCGCCGTTGAGCTTCATGAAGCCCAGGACCGCGAGGATAGCGATCAAGGCCAGCAGCAGCGGCGTCAGGAACTTACCCAGGGTGTCGGCGACCTTGCCGGGGAACAGCACGATCGCGAAAGCCACCGCGAAGAAGACCGCGGTGGTCACCAGGCGCCACACCTGGCCGGAGAGGCCGAAGGTGGACTCGATGCCCAGCTCGTAGCCGATCGCTGCGGCGCGCGGCATGGCGTAGAAGGAGCCGATGGACAGGTACGCGGCGATGGAAAACACCAGACCGAATGCCGCCCCTGCGCGTGATGCCAGCTGGCGCACCCCGGCGCCAGAGATGGCCACCGCGATGATCGTGATGGTCGGCAGCAGCACGCCGGTCAGGATGAAGCCGATGATGGCGGGGGTGAAGTTCTCGCCGGACTCGATCCCCAACATGGGAGGGAAGATCAGGTTGCCGGCGCCGAAGAACATCGAAAACAGCATCAGCCCGACGGCGAAAATCGAGGCGGCGGGTTTCACCGTGCCACGGCCAGCCGCGGACTGAGTGGAGGTTCCGGAACTCATGAAATGAGGGCCTTTCTACAACGACGATCCACACGGTGGCGGCCTAGGACCAGGTTCAACCACACCCCCGGGTGGGGTGGCGTGAGCAGGCGCGGCCGGTTGTGGCGGTGGTGCCGCTCGAGGCTGAACCAGTGGCGGATCAGAATAAACGTATTTAAGTAGAGGTTAGGGTGCCCCAGTAAGAATCAACTAGTCGGGAAGGGTGATCCCGGCGTGGGTGCGCTCGATCAGCCGGTCAGCCACGAGGGAATCCACCGCTCGCGAAAGCTGAACCCGATCGGGCCACAGTTGATCGATTTCATTGACTGCGACGTGGGTGGTCGCAGATTCTCTCAGGGTTTTGAGGACCAGGCCGCGAACCTGGCGGTCCGTGCCTTCGAACTTCTGGACGCGCCGGGCGGCAGCGGATTTCTCCTCCTCCGTCGGCGCGGGCTTGCCTGCCGCCACCCATGCGCAGCGCTCGGCGATGGGGCAGAGCTCGCACTGCGGGGTGCGGGCCTGGCAGATCAGGCTGCCGAGCTCCATCAGGGAGGCGGTCATGAGCAGCGCTGCGTCCCGGTGACGCCGGTCGTGGCCCGCGTTGCGGTAGCCGCGACGGTCCAGGGCGGGGTCGTGGTCCACCCACGGCATCATGTCGGCGACGTCCGAAAGGTCGCGGCTGCGCGCCGGTCCCTGCAGGAAGTTGCCGTGTGCTGCCCGGTGGCATACGCGGCGGACGTTGGTGTCCACCACGGGAACGGCCTGCTCGAAGGCGTAGGCGGCCACCGCGCGGGCGGTGTAGCTGCCCACGCCGGGCAGGCTTTCCAGTTCTGCGACGCTGCGGGGTAGTTCCCCGCCGAAGCGCTCCACGCAGGCCTGGGCGCATTCCTGCAGCCGCAGGGCGCGGCGCGGATAGCCCAGGTTTCCCCATTCGCGGATGACGTCCGCGGTGGCGGCGGCAGCGAGCGCGGCCGGGGTGGGCCAGCGCTGGAGCCAGGAGTGCCACCGCGGGGCGACGCGGGCGACGGGGGTCTGCTGCGACATCACTTCGCTCACCAGGATTGCCCACGGGCTGGTGCCGATGTGGCGCCAGGGTAGGTCGCGCGCGTTGCGTGCGAACCAGTGGTTCAGTGCGCTGATGAGGGCAAGGTCGAAGGTGGTTTCCTGCTGACCCTCTGCGGTTGGGAGTGTCATGCGGCCACCTCCCCGGGGTGTCGGGGTGAACCTTGCCCTGCGATGTATCCCGCGCAGTGTGGGCGGGGTGCCTGGTGAAAGCGCATCGGAGAGTGGATTACAGCGGTTGTTCGAAGGCAGTGGGAGGGCCCCACCTGCCGGATTGTCCTACAAAATTGTCCTGGGAAAGCTTTAAGAGCAAGATTGAAGCCATGACTGACTCCCACAGCCCTGAAAGCCCTTCGAATACTGTACCTGGCAAGCAGGCCAACACAGAGTCGTCGGAGCCCACCGCCCAGCAGCAGACCATGACCCCGGAACAGGCCTGGGTCGCGATGCGAGACGGCAACCGCCGCTTTATGAGCGAGGATGTTGCCCACCCGAATCAGGACGTCAACCGCCGCCATGTTCTCACCGCCGGGCAGCGTCCGCACGCTGTGGTCCTGGCGTGCTCTGACTCCCGTGTGCCGGTGGAGATCGTCTTCGACCAGGGCCTGGGGGATGTTTTCGTGATCCGCACCGCCGGGGAGATCACGGACCTATCCGTGCTGGCCTCCCTGGAGTTCGCCGTTGACGGCCTGGGTGTGCCGCTGGTGTTGGTGCTGGGCCACGAGGCCTGCGGTGCGGTGGCCGCGGCGCAGACCGCGCTGAATACCGGCCAGCTTCCGAACGGCTTCCAGCGCGTGCTGGTGGAGAAGGTCACCCCATCCCTGCTGGCCGCCCGCCGCGAGGGCCGGGAGGGTTCCCAGGACTTCGAGAAGCAGCACGTCGTGGAGATCACCCGGCACATCATGGACCGCTCCCCGGAGATCCAGCAGCAGGTGGAGCAGGGCCGCTGCGCGGTCGTGGGCCTGCGCTACCGACTGGAGGACGGCCTGGCTGAGCCGCTGATCTCCTTCGGTCTGGACGAGGAACAGCTCTAAGGGGTACGTGGGAGTGCGCCGACCGCCGCTGATGGGGTGTGTCTAAGCCCCATTAGGCGAGGTAAGACGACTAAAATCTAAGGCTGTGAACGCAGGATCAGGGAACTCAGGAGACAGCTTCCGGCGCCGCGACCCCGAACGGGGCCAGCGCCCACCCCGTGATGCCCAGCCGCCGCTGCCGCCCGAGGTCTACCGTCGCCGACGCATCGCCGCCATCGCCGGTGTTGTCGTGCTGATTCTCCTGCTCTGGTGGCTGCTCAGTTCCATCGGCGGTTCCAAGGAGGACGCCAGCACGCCTGCGGCGGATACCACGCAGAGCAGCAGTGCCACGCCGACGTCCGGAAAAGAAAAGAAGCCGGACCCGAAGGACAAGAAGACCGAGTCCGAGACGCAGGCCGCGAAGAAGTCTGAGGACAAGAAGAAGGACGCCGAGCCGAAGGATCCGGCCGCAGAGAAGACCAGCTGTGAGCTCGGCGACCTGCGCGTCACTGCGGTGCCGGGGAAATCCACCTTTGACCCGGAGGAGCAGCCGACCTTTTACGCGAAGATCGCGAATCCCACGAAGGCGGATTGCGTGATCGACGTGGACGAGGCGAAGCTGCTTTTCGAGGTCTTCGCGATGGATGACTACCACCGCGTCTGGGGTGACCTGGATTGCAACGAGCCCTCCATCACCGGCGAGGTGACGATCGAGGCGGGCAAGAGCCAGAACTACAAGATGGGCTCCTGGTCCCGGACCACTTCCACCCCGGATCAGTGCGATTCCCGTCAGCCGGTCGGCCCGGGTAGCTACCTGCTCTACGCGCACCTGGGGGATAACGTCTCCCAGCCTGCGACGTTCAACATGAGCTAGCGGCTAGCTCTCGCGCAGCCGCCGCACCACACCCAGCGCCTGGCCGATGTTCTTGACCTGGTGCACCTCCAAGCCCTTCGGCACGCTCGGGCTGGTACCCGCCGGGATGATTGCATGCTTCATCCCTAGTCGGGCGGCCTCGGAGAGCCGCTGGTTGATTTCCGGGATGCGCCGAACCTCGCCGCCCAGGCCGACCTCGCCCATCGCACACAGGCCAAGGGGGAGTGGCTCGTCCTGCGCAGTGGAGGCGAGCGCCAGACCCAACGCGAGATCCGCGGCCGGCTCGCTGATCCGCATCCCGCCCACAGTCGCGGCGTAGACCTCCCGGCGCCCCAGCTGCATCCCACAGCGCTGGGCCAGCACCGCGAGCATCATGGACACCCGACCCGATTCGATGCCGGTGACGAAGCGCTTCGGATTACCCTGCTCGGTCTCCACCGCGAGCGTTTGAATCTCCCCGACGAGCGCCCTGCGGCCATCCATCTTCACGGTGACAGCAGTACCCGTCACGGACTCGGTGCGGTGGTTCAAGAACAGGCCCGAAGGGTCCGTCACCTCCTTGATCCCCTCCGCGGTCTGCTCGAAGCAGCCGACCTCCTCGGTGGGGCCGAAACGGTTCTTAATGCCGCGCAGGAAACGCAGGGAGGAGTGCTGATCGCCCTCGAAGTGCAGGACGACGTCCACGAGGTGCTCGATGGTGCGCGGGCCGGCGACGTTGCCGTCCTTCGTCACGTGCCCCACCGCCAGCACCGGGGTGCCGGATTGCTTTGCCAGGGTGGTCAGGGTGGACGTCACAGCCCGCGTTTGGGTCACCCCGCCCGGCACACCCTCTACGCCGCTGGCGTTTATGGTCTGCAGGGAATCCACAATGATCAGCTCGGGTTTGACCGTATCTACGTGGTGCAGCGCCTGCTCCAGGTCATGCTCGGCGGCGATGTAGAGCTTCTCGGAGAGCGCATTGGTGCGCTCCGCGCGGTGGCGTACCTGGCCGACGGACTCCTCGGCGGTGATGATCAGCACCGAGCGGTTGGCCTTGGCCCAGTTGGCAGAGACCTCCAGCAGCAGCGTGGACTTGCCCACTCCCGGTTCGCCCGCGAGCAGCACCGCAGAACCGGGCACGATGCCGCCTCCCAACACCCGATCCAGCTCTGCCGAGCCGGTAGGGATGTGGTTGGCGATCTGCGGGTCGATCTCCGTGACCGGCAGAGCGTCGCTGGTGGCCCCGGCGAGGTGCCTGGAACCGGAGCGGGACCCGGCTGCGCTCGCGGCCGCGGGGCGGCGTTCCTCGAGCGTGCCCCACTCACCACAGCTGGGGCAGCGCCCCATCCACTTGGACAGGACGTAGCCGCATTCGGTGCATTCGTAGCTGGTTTTCGAGCTCCGCTTTGTTGCCATGCCGGTCATTCTAGGCGGCGGTGCAGACACCCCCTGCCGCGAGCACAGCAATAATCGAACATCGCAGGTCAGCGACCACAGAAAAACAAAAACCGCCGCCCCAATGAATGGGAGCGGCGGCGGGCCTATAACAGCCGAGTAGCGACTACTTGTCGGTCGGGTGACCGTCCTTGTCGCGGTCGAAGGCGCCAGCCTCCGGGGTGTAAGCGACGACCGGTGCGTTCAGGGAGAACTCAGCGCCGTCGAACTTGATCTCCACCGGCTTCTGGCCGCCGACGTAGAGATCCTTCACTCCGGAGACGTCACCAGCGGCGTAGCTGAGGCACTTCTGATCCTTAGCTCCCTTCTTCAGGTCCTCCAGGGCCTCCTTGCGGTCCACGACGAGGTTGCAGCCCGGCTTGATGGTCTCGCTCAGGTTCAGATCCTGGCCGTCCACGGAAGCGGAGACCAGCTTGACGTCCTTGCCGTTGTCCTCCGCGTTGGAAGCGGTGAACTTCAGGGACGGCTTGCCGTCGGCGCCCAGAACCACGGAGACGTCCGCGACGTCCACGTTGCCTTCCTTGGCGTGCAGACCGTTCACGGCCGGGGCCTGCTCTGCGGTCTGGGTGATCTGACCAGCGGAGCAAGCGGTCATGCCCAGGGCGGCACCTGCAGCAACGATGGCGAGGGCACCGCGGACAACGGTCGACTTCTGAGACTTCACGTTCTGATCCTCCATTGTGAGGCTAGGCCTAGGCCGGTTAAGGCCCTTCAACAGTTGTGGTCATCGTACCCGGCGCAAATTGGCCGGAAACTTATAGCTGCTTCACAGAATAGCCCCTTGGGTGGGCAGATTCCTAGTTCAGGCCACTGCTTTCCCCTAATCCCACCCCGTTGTTACCCCTATTGTTTGGGGACGTCGCCCTCCGGCGTCGGTGCGCGCTGGTCGAAGCGTTGCGGCTTTCCGGCGGGACCGGGCCTTTCTGCAGGCAGCGGGCCGATCGGGTATGCTCGAACACGGTTTTTAAAGCGCAACGAGGGCGTAAATAGGAAGGTCACGGATGGATTTCAAGGTCGGCGACACGGTCGTATACCCACACCACGGCGCAGCTCAGATCGAGGGGATCGAGCAGCGCGAGTTCAAGGGTGAGACGGTGGACTACCTGGTGCTGCGCCTCTACCAGGGCGACCTTTCCGTCCGCGTCCCGGCCGCAAACGCCGAGAAGGTGGGCGTGCGCGACGTCGTCGGCGAGGAGGGCCTGCTCAAGGTCTTCTCCGTGCTGCGCGAGACGGACGTCGAGGAGGCGGGCAACTGGTCCCGCCGATACAAGGCCAACCAGGAGCGCCTGGCCTCCGGTGACCAGAACAAGGTCGCCGAGGTGGTTCGTGATCTGTGGCGCCGCGACCAGGACCGTGGCCTGTCGGCAGGCGAGAAGCGCATGCTGGCCAAGGCCCGCCAGATCTTGGTGGGTGAGCTCGCACTGGCCGATGGCGTCGACGATAAGAAGGCCGACGCGATGCTGGCCGAGATGCACGAGACCATCGAACGCCACCGCGAGGCTGCTGCCGCCGCCCGTGCGGCGGATACCGAGGGGGACGCCGCCATCGACCTCGACGACGAGCTCAACAAGTAACAGCCACGGTTGCCAGCCGCCCTTCGAGGGTGGCTCAACGAGTAGAGAGCGCCGGGTGAGACGTGTTTTCCAAGACTGATACTGCAGCGCTGCCCGTGGTGGCCGTCATCGCGGCGGCCGGAAGTGGCACCCGGCTGGGCGCCGATCAGCCCAAAGCCTTCGTGGAACTGGCGGGGCGCACCCTCGTGGAACGGGCCCTGGACGGGCTCGCCAGCTCCGGGGTGGTGGGGCGAACCTTCATCATGATCAGCCCGGACATGCAGGGGCGCATGGCGGAGATTCTCGATGATCCTGCGAACCAGGCCGCGTGGGCGGGGATGCGAGTGAGTGCCGGGACCGGGGGGTCTGAGCGCTCCGATAGTGTCTTCGCCGGCCTGCAGCTCGTGGAGGGCGAGCTCGGCTCGCCCGTGGAGTGCGTGGAATGCGCGCAGGTGGACGAGGCGATCGTGCTGGTGCACGACGCCGCCCGCTGCCTCACCCCACCTGCAATGATCGCCCACATCGTCGAGCAGGTCCGCGCCCACGGGGAGGCGGGCACCGCGGCGGGCGTGGTTCCCGCCTTGCCGGTGACGGACACGGTCAAGACCGTTGAGGGTGGGATGGTCACCGGCACCCCGGCCCGCGATGGCCTGGTGGCGGTGCAGACCCCGCAGGGCTTCCTCTTCTCCGCGCTGATGGACGCTAACCGGAAGTACCAGGCAGGCCTGGAGCTTGGCCGTGGGCACGCCCGCCTGGCCACGGACGATGCCTCCATCATGGAGCTCGCCGACTATCCCGTAGCAATCACCGACGGCGACGACCGGGCGATGAAGATCACCACTCCGAGGGATTTCGCCATCGCTGAGATGATGGTTGAGCGATGATGATCGACCGATGATGGTCGACCAAGGAAGGAACGAGCACCCATGACCCAGCCGATTATCCCCCGCGTCGGTATCGCCTCCGACGCCCACCAGGTCGAGCCCGGCAAGCCCTGCTGGATGGCCGGGCTACTCTTCGAGGACGCCGATGGCTGCGAGGGACATTCCGACGGCGACGTGGTCAGCCACGTCATCGTCGACGCCCTGCTCAGCGCCTCCGGGCTGGGGGACCTGGGCAGCTTCGTCGGCGTGGGACGCAAGGAGTACGACGGCGTCTCGGGGGAGCGCCTGCTCACGGAGTGCCGGCAGCTGCTGGCCGAGAACGGCTTCACGATCGGCAACGTCGCCGCGCAGATGATCGGCAATAGGCCGAAGTTGGGGCCGCGCCGGGAGGAAGCCGAGCGCCGGCTCACCGAGCTCGTCGGGGCGCCGGTGTCCGTTTCCGCGACGACCACCGACAAGATGGGCTTCACCGGCCGCGGGGAGGGCGTGGCCGCTCTCGCTACCGCGGTCGTGTGGAAGGCAGAGGCCTAAGAACTAGCGGACGTCGATGGTGCTGGAAATCCGGCCCAGGCCCTCGACCTCAACCTCGACGGTGTCCCCGTGCCCCAGGTACTGAGGCGGCGTCATCCCGTGGCCCACGCCTGCCGGCGTGCCCAGCGCGATCACGTCCCCAGCCTCCAGCGTGGCGAAGTTCTCCACGTACTCGACCAGCTCCTGCGGCTTGAACACCAGGTCGGCGAGGCTGTGCTCCTGGCGCAGCTCCCCGTTCACCCAGGTCCGCAGCATCGCGCCTTCCGCCACCGGGTCGAAGGGCTGGCCCTTCTCATCCGTGGCCATCGTCAGCCACGGGCCGAGCGCGCTGGACTCGTCCAAGTTCTTCCCCTGCAGCCACTGCTGGGTGCGGTACTGCCAGTCCCGCTGCGAGAAGTCATTCATCACCGCATAGCCCGCGATCTGGCCGCCATGGCCCATTACGATCGCCAGCTCGCCCTCATAATCCAGCTTCTGCGCCATCGCACGCGGCACCCGCACATTCCCATAAGGTGTGGTCAGCGCCGTGGCGAACTTCGCGAACAACGTGGGGTGATCCGGCACCGGATGCCCCATCTCCACGATGTGCTCCCGGAAATTCAACCCGGTGCACAGCACCTTCCGCGGGTTCGGGATCACCGGAGCCAACTGGCGAGCCGAAAACTCAATGCTCTCCCCAGCGCTCGCGGAGGCCGAGAGGGTGACGTCCTGAAGAAAGCGCCCAAGATCCCCGTCGGCCAAAACCGTACCGGTGCCGTGAGTGCCGTCGAAGCTGTCTACTCGGATGGTGCGCAGGCGGCCGGCGGTTTCGATGGTTGCTAGGCGGTGGGCCATGATCCTCCTCAGGCAGGTCTTTTGGTGACTGCCTATCGAGGATAGCCTTCCGGTCGGCAGCCACCGGCCACCGAAGTACAATTGCGGTGACGAGGGCACGGGGCGCATCCGCCCCGGCCCACCAGAATAAAACCTGCGAGACCCACGAAGGCGGCCAACCATGGTTGATTCTTTGCCCACCGACGCTTCGGAGCCGATGCCGCTCCAGCTGCGCATTTACGACACCGCGAGCCGCAAGGTCCGCGAGTTCACCCCGCTGCGCGAAGGCAAGGTTTCCATCTACCTGTGTGGCGCCACCGTGCAGTCCATCCCACACATCGGGCACGTGCGCTCCGGTGTGGCCTTCGACGTCCTGCGCCGCTGGCTGCTCGCCCAGGGCTACGACGTCGCGTTCGTCCGCAACGTCACCGACATCGACGACAAGATCCTCACCAAGGCCGCGGAGAACAACCGCCCCTGGTGGGAGTGGGCAGCAACCCACGAGCGCGCCTTCACCTGGGCTTATGACCAGCTGGGCGTGCTGCCGCCGTCCGTGGAGCCGCGGGCGACCGGGCATGTGCCGCAGATGATCGAGTACATGCAGCGCATCATCGACAATGGCCACGGCTACGCCGCCGACGGCAATGTCTACGCCCAGCCCGCCTCGATCGAGAACTACGGTTTCCTTTCTGGTCAGAAGCTCGACGAGCTGGACCAGGGCGAGTCCGCCGGCACGGGCAAGAAGGACCCCCGCGACTTCACCATGTGGAAGGCTGCTAAGCCGGGCGAGCCCGCGTGGGATACGCCGTGGGGCCGGGGTCGGCCGGGCTGGCACATCGAGTGCTCCGCGATGGCCACGAACTACCTGGGCGGGGAGTTCGACATCCACGCCGGCGGGCTGGACCTGCAGTTCCCGCACCACGAGAACGAGGCCGCCCAGGCCACAGCGGCCGGGGATGGCTTTGCCCAGTACTGGATGCACAACGGCTGGGTGACCATGAGCGGGGAGAAGATGTCCAAGTCGCTCGGCAACGTGCTGAGCGTGCCGAACATCCTGGAGAAGGTCCGCCCCGTGGAGCTGCGCTACTACCTGGGCAGCGGCCACTACCGTTCCATGCTGGAGTATTCCGAGTCCGCGCTGGCCGAGGCGGCCGCCGGTTACCGCAGGATTGAGAAGTTCCTGCTGCGTGCGGCCGCTTACCTCGCCGCCATTGAGGACGACGCCCCCGCCTCGGCCGGGGATCAGGCTGCCCGCGGCCCGGAGCAGCTGGTGGCCGTAGGCCAGTGGCCGGAGGCCTTCGCCGAGAAGATGAATGACGACCTCGCGGTGCCGCAGGCACTGGCCGTCATCCACGACGCCGTCCGCGAGGGTAATAAGGCCCTGGAGGTCAAGGACACCGAGACGGTGATGCGGGTCGCCGGCCAGGTTCGTGCGATGATGAGCGTTCTGGGTGTTGACCCGTTTGATGAACACTGGCTGGAGCAGACGATGGCCGGCCAGGGCTCGTCGGCGGCGATGACCGCCCTGGATTCCCTGGTGCAGGACGACCTGCAGCGCCGGGCGGAGGCTCGCGCGGAGAAGAACTGGGCGGTGGCGGACGAGGTCCGCGACCGGCTCACGGCAGCCGGTATCGAGGTCACCGATACCGCCGATGGGGCTCAGTGGAGCCTGAAGGAGAACTAGTTAATGGCACGAGGAAACTCGGCGCGCCACGGCGGCGCACGCAAGAACAAGAAGGGCCCGTCGAAGGGTTCGGCCGGGGAGAAGCGCCGCGGCCTGCGTGGCAAGGGTCCGACCCCGAAGGCAGAAGACCGCGTCTACCACCAGGCGCACAAGCGCAAGAAGGCCGCGCAGCGCCGGGCATCCGGGGCACACGACCGCCGCGATGCCTTCGGCGGCAACGAGCTGGTCGTCGGCCGCAACCCCGTGGTGGAGTGCCTGCACGCCAACGTCCCCGCGTCCGCCTTGTACGTCGCGGAGGGTACGGGCAATGACGACCGCCTGTCCGAGGCCGTCCACATCTGCTCCAGCCGTGGTATCTCGGTCCTGGAGGTCAGCCGACAGGAGCTGGACCGCATGACCGGCAACGGACTGCACCAGGGCATTGGCCTGCAGATCCCGCCGTATAAGTACGCGGATGTGCACGACCTCATTGAGCGCGCCGCGGACTCCGCGACACCCGGCCTGGTCGTGGCGCTGGATAACATCACCGACCCACGCAACCTGGGTGCTGTGATCCGCTCCGTGGCGGCCTTCGGTGGCCATGGCGTGGTGATCCCGGAGCGTCGCAGCGCGTCCGTCACTGCCGTGACCTGGCGGACCTCCGCGGGGACGGCGGCGCGCCTGCCGGTCGCGAAGGCAACGAATATGGTGCGCGCGCTGAAGCAGTTCCAGCAGAACGGATACCAGGTCGTCGGTCTGGACGCCGGTGGGGAGCACACGCTGGATACCTACGACGGCACGACGCCGACGGTGGTCGTCGTCGGCAGCGAGGGCAAGGGGCTATCCCGCCTGGTCGGGGAGACCGCGGATACGATCCTCTCGATCCCGATGGCTGACAAGGTGGAGTCCCTCAACGCCTCCGTGGCTGCGGGCGTGGTGCTGAGCGAGTTCGCCCGCCAGCGTCGCGTGGCGAAGAAGTAGGGCCAGGCAACAGCGAAAGGCCGCGCTAGCACTCCCTAGCGCGGCCTTTTTATGAGATTCAGCGGGAGGGGTGACCCGTTAAGGGAGCCTAGTGGTGGTTCTCCGAGTTAGCGCAGGAGTCAGCCTCGCACAGCGGCACGGAACTATCGGCACCCGGCTGAGAGCTCAGGCCCGCCGCGCCCGACTGGCCGGCCCGGCCGGCGACGCCGCTTAAGCCCTGGCCCGCGGCATAAGACGCGGCGCGCACCTCGTCGGCGTCCATCCGGCGACCCCGCAGCCACTCGATGAGCCAGCAGACCAGGTAGATCAGGAAGCTCAGCGTCGTCACGAAGACGGAGACCGGCAGGCCCGGTGCCAGCGAAAGCACCAGGCCGCCCACCGCGGCCGTCACCGAAAAGATCGCGGAAAGGACCACGGCGACCAGAGGATTGGCGGTAACCTTCACCGCTGCTGCGCCCGGCGTAATCAGCAGGGCTAGGAGCAGCAGGGCTCCCACGATCTGCACGCCCTGGCTGGCCACCGCACCCAGCACGGCGGCGAAGAGGATGGACAGCAACCGCACCTTCACCCCACTGGCAGCGGCCATCGTCGGATCGACGGTGGCGAAGAGCAACGGCCGCCACAGCAGTGCGATGACCGCGACGACGATCACCGTCATAATCGCCAGCATCTTCATATTCGACGAGCTCACGCCCACGATCTGCCCAGTGAGCAGACTAAAGGCGGTGGAAGAGCGGCCAGGGTAGAGGTAGATAAACAGCACAGAAAGACCCATGCCGAAGCTCAACACTACGGCGACGATGGAGTCCTGCTCCCGGGCACCCACCACCCCGAGGATCACCGCCGCACAGACCGCTCCGAGTAACGCGCCCCAGGAGACGCTGAAACCGAAGAGCAGGGCGGCCGCCGCGCCCATCAGCGCGAGCTCGCCGGTGCTGTGTGCTGCGAAGCTCATATTGCGCATCACGATGATCGGCGCGATCGCCCCGGAGAGCATCCCCAGCAAGAGGGCTGCGAGGATGGACTGCTGCACGAAATCCACGTTCAGCAGGGCAAGGGTGTCCGCCCACCATTGGCCGGTATGAAACTCGCTCATAGAACGATCAACTTCCCATCTACCTCGATGACCTTCACCTCGGTCTGGTACAGCTCCGAGAGGGTCTCGGTGTTCATGACCTCCGCAACCGTGCCCTGCCGATGCCCGTGCGGGGTGATGTACAGAACCCGGTCGGTGACCTCGAGAATCGGGTTGATGTTGTGCGTGATGAACAGCACCGCGGCATTCTTTTCCCGCCGCTGGCGCTCCAGCAGCTCAACGGTGGCGCGCTGGGCGCGCAGGTCCATGGAGAGCAGTGGCTCGTCGCACAGCAGGATATCCGGGTCCCCTGCGAGCGCCTGGGCCTGGCGGATCAGCTGCTGCTGGCCGCCCGACATTTTCCCGACGCGGCGGTCCGCGAGCCCGGCCGCGCCGACTTCGGCGAGCGCGGCGTCGATCTGCTCGCGGCGGGGTCGGCGACTGCGGAATACGCCGTGCGCGGTGGAAAGACCCACCAGGTCGCGCGCCCTAATCGGCAGGTTCGCAGGGAACATCCGCTGCTGCGGGATATAGCCGATGGTGCCCTGCACCTCGACGCTGCCGCGGGTTAGCGCGCGCTGCCCCAGCACCGTCTGGAAGAGGGTGGACTTGCCCACACCGTTTGAGCCCAAAATAGCGAGAAATTCCCCCGGGGCGACCTCGAGATTGAGGTCGCGCCACAGGGGTTCAATCGCGGCGTTGTGAAACGCTAATCTCATGCGTCCTCTAGCTGCTTGAGGATGTCATCCACGTAGTCGAAGTACGTGGTGCCCCGGTCTGGGGTTTCGTTCAGGTTTACAGTAGCAACGTCCTTATCCTTGGCGGCCTTCGTCAGCTCTTCGGCGGCCGGGGTCTGGGCCTGCTCGTTGGTGATCAGGACGTCCAGCTTGCCGTCCGTGATCAGCTTCTTCGCGGCGGCGAGGTCGGCTGCGGAGGGCTCGGCTTCGCGGGCCACGGCCTTGGCGAAGGACTCTGGGGTGATGTCCTCGAGGCTGGAGTCCTCGACGATGGCCTCGGCGACGGACTCGGTCAGCATGACCTTCTTGGCCGGCAGCTTCTTCATGCGCTCGGTGTAGGAGGCGGTCTTCTCCTTGATCTCGCTGTCCTCGTCCAGCTTGGCTGGGAAGTCCTTGTCGAGCTCGTGGAGCTGGGTTGCGAGGTTATCGGCGAAGGCGTTGACGATGTCCATGTCCAGCCAGGCGTGCGGGTTCTGGCCGCTGCCGTGGTCATGCCCGTGGTCGTGGCCCTCGTGGTCATGGTCGTGGTCATGCCCGTGCTCGTGATCGCCGTGGTCGTGCGTGTGGGCCGCGGCCAGCGGGAGAGCGCTCACGATCGGGGCGTCGTCCGCATTATCGGTGAGCCAGTTGTCGTAGCCCGCGCCGTTGGCGGCGATGAGGTCCGCGCTCTTCGCCTTGGCGATGTCGGCCGCGGTGGCCTCGTAGCCGTGCGGATCGTCGTCCTTGTTCTCCATGATGGTCTCGACCGAGATGGTCTTCTCCGCCCCGTCGACGCTCTCGATGACCGCCTTGGCGATATCTCCCCAGACTGGGGTCGAGGCGACGATCTTGAACTCCGTGTTCTCGGCCGGGTTGTCCTGCGAGCCGCCCTCGGAGCAGGCGGCAAGGCCTGCGGTGAGGGTGAGGGCACCGAAGATGGCGGCGCCACGCTTGCGGGTTGTTGCACTAAAGTTCATAGAAACTTCTCACGGTTGTTGGTAATGGGAACTGGTTGCAATAAGTAATGTAGTGCAGCACCCTGCCGCCCAGCAATTTTTTTGCCAACCGCCTACGGTAAGAAGCATGAATCAACCCGCCCGCCGAGGCACCCTTGCCTCCATCGCCGCCGAGTTGGGCGTATCCCGGACCACCGTCTCCAACGCCTATAACCGGCCCGGCCAGCTCTCCGAGGAACTGCGCACCAAGATCCTGCAGACCGCGGAGAAGATGGGGTACCCGGGGCCCGACCCCATCGCGCGCTCCCTGCGCATCCAGCGGGCGGGGGCCGTCGGCGTCCTCCTCACCGAGGAGCTGACCTACGCCTTCGATGACCAGGCCTCCGTCGAATTCATGTCTGGCGTCTCGCAAGCCTGTGGCGAGATGGGGGTGTCCATGCTCCTGATTCCCGCCGGGGTGCAGTCCGATGGGAAGGACGCCACCGCCCTGATTAACCAGGCCGCCGTCGACGGTTTCATCGTCTACTCCGTCGCCGACGAGGACCCCTACCTGGAGGCCGCCATCAGCCGGGGGCGCCCCGTCGTCATCTGCGACCAGCCCGCCGGTCGGGAAGGGCTCCGCTTCGTCGGCATCGACGACCGCGAGGCCATCAAGCCGGTCGTCCGTCGCCTGGTCGACGCAGGTCACCGCAAGATCGGCATCCTGTGCATCCGGCTGGACCGGGAACCCAACAACGGGCCCGTCAGCCAGGAACGGCTCGCCGGGGCGCGCATGAACGTGCAGCGGGATCGCGTGACCGGGGCATTGGAGGTCCTCGCCGAGGCAGGCATCGACCCCGCCAGCGTTCCCCTCGTGGAGCGCCATATCAACGACGCCGAAACGACCGAGGACGCGGCCCGCGAACTGCTGGAAAATAATCCGGATCTCACTGCCGTGGTGTGCACGACCGATTCGATGGCGCTCGGTCTGCTGCGCTACGCCGAATCGGTGGGCATCGACGTGCCTGGCGACTTGTCGGTGACCGGTTTCGACGGCATCCCGCAGGCAGAGGCCGCAGGTATTGTCACGGTGCGCCAACCCTCCCGCACGAAGGGGCGGTTGAGTGGTGAGCACCTCGCGGAGGAGATCCGGGCACGTCGGAAGGCGGCGAAGAATCGGAAATCCGCGCCATCGCGGGCACAGTCGGAGACCCCGCCGGCGGTCTACCTGGAGACGACGGTGCTGGACGGCACTTCTATCGCCGCCCCGCGGGCTTAGGGCGCGGCGGGCACTATCGCCGCAGCTTCGCGGGCAACTGCGCCGCGGGCTCTAACGACGCAGCTTCGCGGACTACTGCGTCGCGGGCACTATCGACGCAGCTCCGCGAGCTGCTGGAGCGTGTCCCGAACGTCGAAGGGGCTTCCCAGGCTCCGGGTTGCCGCGGTGGTGTCCGCGAGTCGGCCGCCCACGTGGACGCCGATGTCCGGGCGCGGCTGGGTGAGGGTGGCAAGGACGGTTTCGTCCGTGACGTCGTCGCCCAGGAAGAAAACCACGTGCTCCGGCAGCTGGGTGCGCAAACCTGCCACGTAGCTGCCCTTTGTTGCGGTGGCGACGCTGAGTTCCAGGATGTCGCGACCCCAGGTGACCTGCACCGGAACCGCCGGGGTTCTGCAGGTGGCCGCGAACTCAGCCAAACGTTGATTCGCCTGCTCCGCGGCCTCGGGGTTGGCGGCCTGCCGGGTGTGCAGTCCCACCGAGTATGGCTTGTACTCCACCCACATGCCGCGGTCGTCGGCCGCGATCTGCTCGGCGTGCTCGCCCAGTGTCTGCAGCACCTCGGCTCGCGCCGAGGGGGTGGGGTTCGCGGAATCCTCCGCAGTACCATCCGCGGTGCTGCCGGTAGCGTCCTCGCTCGTGGTAGCAGTGCTGTCCGAGAGCGAGTCTTCCGCGCCGTGGGAGCCGACCAGGCGGATGTCCTCCGGGCCTGGACTGTCGAGCACCGGTAGGCCGGTGACCGCGGAGAGCTCGCGCAGCTGGCGGCCAGAGATGATGAGCACGGTCACCCCAGGCACTCCGGCGAGCTCGTGCAGTGCCTCCAGCGCGCCGGGTACCGCTCGCACGTCGGTGGGGGAGTCCGAGAACTCCGCCAGCGTGCCGTCGAAGTCGACCGCGAGCAGCAGCTTCTCTGCCGCCGCGAGGTAGGTGAGGTCCTCCGCGCCCAGAGTGTCGGGGCCCTGTGTGTCCGGACCCAGCTTCTCGGAACCCAGCGTGTTGGGGTCCTGTTCCTTGGGGCTCTGCGTGTTGGGATTCTGGGGGCTTGGGGGCGGGGTAGCGGGCATTGGCGAGCTCCTTAAAGTGTTCTCTTCGCGGGGCCCGGGGCAGCCCCTGGGGATGGGTGCCGCCTAGGCGTGGGCGACCATGCTCAGCGCCTTCGGGGTCTCCCACTCTGCGGCGTCCGGGTGGAACTGCTGCAGCCGCAGCGAGCGCCCACCGTCGCGGGTGTAGGTCAGCGTCTGGTTCTCCAGGACGTCGCGAAGGCGCTCAGCATTGCGCTCATCGCTTGGTGCGCACTGGGTCTCGCCGCCGATTTCCTCGACGCTCAGCTGACCGACCTCGAGCTGGGATTCCTTCTCCCGCCACTGGACGTCGGCCTTGAGATTCAGGCAGCCGCTCGCCCCGGTCAGAGAATCTTCACCGATGACCAGAAAGAGGCGGCCCTCCTGGGTTTCCGGCAGATCGGCCGGTGTCTCCGGTTCTTGGTAGATGCGGGTGACCTGCCACTGCGTCCATCCCACCGGGGATTCGGCTTCGCCACAAGCGGCGAGCCCCATCAGGCCGGCAGTAGCGAGGAGGGTGGCACCGGCTCGGGCTGCAATTCGGCTCCGCTGAACTCCGCGCAGTGTCCTGAGTTCCATCACCGTTTCTCCTCGCCCGGGGACGTCGCGTCCGTGCGCAATTCGGCCAGGAAGCTGTCCGCCCAGTGGTCGACGTCGAACTCGCGGACGTTCTCCCACATCTTCTGCATCCGTTCCCGGCGGTCCGAAGGCTTGGACGTAGCCGCCGTGAGGATCGTCTGCGCAAGCTGCGTCTTATCATAAGGATTGCACATGAAAGCGCTGGTCAGCTGCGTGGCGGCGCCCGTGAATTCCGAAAGCACCAGGGCACCGGTGCCATCCGAGTGGCAGGCCACGTACTCCTTGGCCACCAGGTTCATTCCATCTTTCAATGCGGTGACCAGCATGATATCTGCCGCCAGATACAGCGCGACCAGCTTCTTGAAGGACTGGTTATTGTGCACATAGCTGACCACCGGTCGGCCCATCGAGCCGTGCTTGCCGTTGATTCGGGAGACGATGCGCTCCACGTCCTTGCGGGTGGCTTGGTAGTCCTCCAGCCGTTCCCGCGAGGGGGTGGCCACCTGCACCATGGAGATGTCCTTGGCCTTGAGCCCGTGCTTCTTCAGCTCCCCGGAGTCCAACAGCTCCTCAAGAGCCAGCAGGCGCTGCACGATGCCCTTCGTATAATCCAGCCGGTCCACCCCGGCCATCAGCACCTTCGGCGAGCCCAGCTGCTGGCTTAAGTGCTGCGCCTTGGCCAGCGTCTCTGGCTGCTGGGCCTGTCGCTCGACGGCGGAGGAGTCCAGGGAGATCGGGAACACCCCGATGCGGGTGACATGCTCCTGCGCCTGTTCATCCTGCTGATCCTCGCTAGCAGCCTCGGCTGCGGCGGTGCTGGTCGCCATGGGGCTCGTGGTGCACCAGCCGATGACGGAGTTCTCCTCCGGCAGGCGGGCGCCGCTGACGAACTCGGCATCCGTGGGGTCGTCGTAATGAACGTCGAAATCCAGCGCGCGGAGCGTGTGCAGAAAATTCCGGGCGCTGTCCTGGGTCTGAAAACCGATGAGGTCCGCGCCGAGCGTGCCAGCCAGCACCTCGCGGCGCCACGGGAGCTGGCGGAATAGCTCTGGGGCGGGGAAGGGGATGTGGAGGAAGAAGCCAATCTGCAAGTCCGGGCGTGCCTCGCGGATCATGCCGGGCACCAGGTGCAGCTGATAATCCTGCACCCACACCGTCGCGCCGGGCGCGGCTTCCTTGATCGCCGTATCTGCAAAGCGGCGGTTGACGGCGTGATAGCTCGCCCACCAGGAGCGCTTATAACGCGGATGCACAATCAGGTCGTGGTACAGCGGCCACAGCCCCGCATTGGAGAAGCCCTCATAGAACTCCTCGTAGTCCGTGTCGGAGAGATTCACCGGGATCAGGTCGATGCCGGTCTTCTTCCGCGGTGGCATCTCCTTGGCCTTGACCTTCTTGGTCGTTCCCGGCCAGCCGATCCACGCGCCGTTGTTGTGCTGCAGAACCGGCTTGAGTGCCGTGACGAGCCCGCCGGGGGAGGCGACCCACTTATCGTCGATCCGGTCGACGGGGAGACGGTTGGCGATAACAAGAAAATCCGAACCACCGTCGGTGGCCATCGTGCCTCCTGAAGCGCTTCCTAGGTGCCGATTATGGCACCAAGTGTACGCGGACTACTGAGCCTTTTTCGTCGCCTTCTTAGCGGCCTTCTTGGTGCTCTTCTTAGCAGCCTTCTTCGTGGCCTTCTTGGTCGCCTTTTTCGCGGCCTTCTTGGTGCTCTTCTTGGCGGCCTTCTTTGCCGACTTCTTCGTGGTCTTCCGGCTAGCCTTCTTCGTGGCGGCCTCGTTGGCCTCCAGCTCCTCGACGACCTTGCGGTGGATCAGGCCATCCGGCTCGACGCCGAGCATGCTCATCAGGGTCACGCCGTCCAGGAAGTCCTCGGCATAGGTGGCAACGATCCGCTGAGCGGCGAGAGCGGTTTCAACCGGTACGGCGTGCAGAGACTCGGCGCTAGCTGGACGATTGTCTGTGACCTTTGGGGGCACTGGCATCCTCTTTCACGAAAACTCTTGAACTGGCGGTGGTCTTTGATGGTGAATCAAAAACTCGTTGCCTGGTAACGGGCCTATTCTACGCTAATCAGTTCCGGGCGTGTTCGGAGCCCGCAGCTGAGCCACCATCTTCGGCCAGTCCCTGCTCGGCCGGGGAATCGACCTCCCCTTGCTGCTGCTGCGCCTGCTTCTCGTCCTCCCGGATCTTCGCGAGCTTGCGGCGCTGCCTCGTGCGCAGCAGGGAGTCGATGCTCCACAGGGACCGGGTGCCCTCCCGCTTGCGGCTCATCCGCGGCACTGGGCGGTCCATTGGGCGCTGGTCCAGGGGGTGTGCCGCATGGTTGCCGTGACGGCGCCGAGGCCGGCGCTCGCGCACCGCGATGCGGGGGCGGCGCAGGCCGGACTCCCGGTGCAGGATGCGTGGACGTCGCAGGCGGCGGGCCACCCACTCGCCGAAAACCACGCCGGCGGCCAGCGTCGTTGCCGTCGCCGCAGCCAGGGCGAGGTTCGACATACCGATGACCAGCTTGTCCTGCAGGAGCGAGGACATTCCCCGGTAGAGCGCCAGGCCGGGCAGGAAGGGCGTAATGCCGGCGGCGGCGGTGATCTGCGGCGGCACCATGTACCGGCGGGAAAGCAGACCACCGGTCATGCCCACCAGAATCGCGGCGGCCGCTGCCGGCATCATCGTGGAGCTCTCAGCCAGAACCTGGACGATATTGTGCGCGATGGAGGCGACCAATGCGGTAGCCGCGGCGACCACCGTCGCGCGCCGTTCCGTGAAGCAGGCCAGGCAGAAGAAGACCGTCGCCGCCGCACCAGAGAGCACGCGCACCGTCGTCCCACCCAGTACGCCTGAGGTGGTGGACACGTCCAGGGGAGTCATGTCGATGCCGACCATGTGGACGAACTGCAAGGCCGCACCGATGCCGGCGATGATCGCGCCCGTGTTCAGCACCGTCTCGAAGAAGCGGGCTGAGGCCGTGACTGGCGCCCCTGTCACCGCATCCTGGAGCGCCTGGACCAGTGTCAACCCCGCAAGCTGCGCGACGATACAGGACGCCACCACCAGCGAGGGCGGGAAATACCAGCCACGTTCCGTCGCGAATTGCGTGACCACCGCGGCGGGCAAGACCGCGATGAAGCCGCCCAGGAAGTTCTGGTAGAACTCCGGCAGCGATTTCGACGCCAACCACGCCGTCGAGAACATGATGAACAGGGTGGTGATCGTCGCGACGAAAGCGACGGCATACCCACCGCCCAGCAACAGGGCAATGGAGAAGGC
This sequence comes from Corynebacterium sp., assembly GCA_043426695.1. Classification (GTDB taxonomy): domain Bacteria; phylum Actinomycetota; class Actinomycetes; order Mycobacteriales; family Mycobacteriaceae; genus Corynebacterium. The sequence continues at coordinate 34,410 of JBHWRM010000024.1, forward strand.
GAATCCACCCCAGGAGAGCAACGCCCAGCGGGTGCGGAACGGCAGCGGGCTTCGCTCGATCTCGGCCAGAATCTGCTCCGCGGTATCCAGCGGGGTCGCACCGGCAATGATGGAACGCACCAGCCGGTCGATCTCCGTGAGGCGGGAGAAATTGGTGCTGAGGGTCTTCACGACTCGGAAGGCGGACACGGGGCTGCGGGACTCGTCGTTGTGGGCATACACGGTGATCGTGTTCAGCGTGATGTCCACGTGCGTGTAGTGCAGGCCATAGGCGGCGGCGATCGCTTTGATCTCCGCCTTCGCGTCCGAATTGCCGGTGCCGGCGGCCAGTAGTTGGTCTCCGATGCGTGCGGCGAGGTTCAGTACGCGGTGGATTTCCTCCGGGTCCGTGAGGTTCACCGGGGCCAGCGGCGTGGGCGGCGGCGCTAACCGAATCCCGTCGATGGTCGCGCGATTACCGGTAAAGAGTATGTCGCTGGCGCGTCGGGCGAACCGAGCTAGATAATTTGCCACAACCACACCGTACACAAGGGCCCCACCGGTACTGGAGGCGATGGTGGGTCCAGGAATTCGTGGGCTCCTGTGGTGGGCTGATACTCTTTAAGCGCTCATCTCTCGTACGAGGGGTGGGTGTGCCGAAGTGGCGCAATTGGCAGCGCAACGCACTTGTAATGCGTAGGTTGCGAGTTCGAGTCTCGTCTTCGGCTCCGTGAAAGGCTCCGGGAAACCGGAGCCTTTTCTCATTGTCACCTCCGTATTGATTCGGGGTTGTCTAACCCCTTTCTTTCACCGGGCTTTTTGAGTGGCCGGCTTGGTGGGGGTGGCTGAGGTCGGGGTCGCTGGGATTCCGGCGGGTGCTGGTGCCGGGGAAACCAGGTTCCATGTCCTGGGCTCGAAATGCGGGTAGGGACTGCGAAGATTGCAAGCGTGCGGCGGTTGTACCGAGAGTCAGGCGATGGATCTGAGTCGGGAGAGTCCGTGCTCGAGCACCTCGCGGTGGGCCGCGGCGTTGTCGAACCGGAGGATGGTGCGCCTGGCGTGACGAACCACGATCGCTGCGATCGATAGCATGCGGGCTCGTAGGGTCTTTGGTTCCCACACCCACCACCGCGAGCGGCGCCGATCGGCGGCAGCACTGTCGGCGGCGATGATCAGTCCGCACCAGGTGATCAGGTTCATCGCCAGGACCGCGGCGTGGATCCACGCCTGGTTCATCCCGAACGCCTCATGCGGCAGTTTCCCCAGCCCGCAGTCCTTCAGATCCCGGATGCGTTGCTCACACCTGCCCCGGGCCCGGTGGAGCGCGTCGAGTCGGTTCGCGTGCCCGGGACAGTTGGTGACAAAGGCCTGCACACGCCGACCATCTACATCGGTGATGCGTAGCTGCGCGCCCCGGGCGGGGTGCTCGACCCGGATGATAATCCGCATATCTGTGGGGTATTTGTCGAGGTTGATGCCCAGTGGCTCCCCGGCCCAGGAGTGCATCCGGGAGGTGATGTCCGCGACGTACGCGTCCGTGGTGTCGCTGACGGTACCGTCCGCGCGGATGATGCCTTGTTTGATGTCCTCGCCGAGCGTGGAGGCGATCTCACCGATCTGCCCGGTCACCGGCAACCCCACCGAATACGCCAGGCCCTGGTGATCGAGGTGGCCCAGAAAGGCCTGGGATCCGCCGGCGGCATCCGTGCGTATCAGCATCCGCTTCCCCCACTCCTGACCATCGACGTGGTTGGGGATCGCGGCCAAGGCCTGGTCGAGGACGTCCTGGTGGTCGTCGGCGGTATTCGAGCCGGCGTTGCCTGGGCGCAGCAGGACGGCTGCGGGTTCCCCGGTCAGCCCGTCGCCGTGGTCGATGATCGCAGCCAGCGGGTGGAACCCGTAATGCTTCTTCCACGTCGGGGCCGCTTTCTCTTTGTCCGAGTGGGACAGGATTTCCGTGGCGTCCAGATCCAGAACCAGCGGAGCATCGGCGCTGGCCGCGGCGGCAGGATTCTGGGCACCGCAGGCGGCCCACGCTGCCTGGCGGGCTGTTTTCATGCCGGCCAGGACCGCCGTCGTGCCGGCGCGATCGTCTTCGTCGTCGTGGTCGGCGAGCTCTTTGTGGCGGCGGTGCACTGTAGAGTCCGACGGGACCTGGTCGACCAACCCGGTCGCGACCAATGGCCCCAGCAGGTCGACGTCATTGGCATCATCCCCGCCCAAGGCCAGTGCCAGGGCCAGCGAGGTCATGGTGTTCCCGGTGGTGTGCAGCAGGTTCGGATTCTGCCACTCGGCCAGGCCGGCGTCAATCGCGTCGGCCACCCCGACGGCATCGGCGGTGCTGGCCAATAACATGAGCCCGGCATTCGAGCACAGTTGAGCAGGAGCGGGGGTACCGACGCAGAAGCTGGTAGTCTTCACCCTGAAGGTGATCCTTTCGAGCAGGCAATTAGCGGTGTGAGAAACTACTAATTTACCTGGTCAAGGGTCACTTTCCTTGTATCTTCACCACGTGTCAGCCCGCTTCCCGTGAAAACACCGGGTTACCTTCTCGAATATGTTGACCGACAGTGAACGACCCCTCATTTTTAACCCAGAAGTTGACGTGACCACCCGAGGTATCGCGGACTTTTGTCCGGAACGTCCTCTTCCGCCCCCCTGAATGGGGCTGACCTGCACTAATACTACTTTTGGGGGATCGACGTGAGCGTCGGCCCGGGTGATGGGGTCCGCTCAGCGCCACTCCGACATCGCGTCATCGCGCAGGAAACGGCCCGTGGCCGCCACCGCCGGTCCCGAGGACTCCGCCCCGGCGACGAAGGTGCAGAACGCCAGGTCACCCTTGATGCCGGCGAACCAGCCGTGGGCGGGCCGGTTGCCCCCGACCTCCGCGGTCCCGGTCTTGCCGCCGAGACCGTCGATGTCGCTCAGGCTGGCGGCGGTCCCGGAGTCCACCGTCTCCACCATCATCGCGCGCAGGGCCCGCACTGTCGCCGGGTCGAGCGGCTCGGGGTCCTGGTCGGCGGTGGTCTCCTCACCCTGGATCAGGGTCGGCAGCACCATCCGGCCGTTGTTGCCCAGGGAGGCCTCCATGACGGCCAGCCCGAAGGGGGAGGAGAGGACCTCGCCCTGGCCGATGGCGGCCTCCACCCGGGCCGCGCCGGGCTCGGTGACGGGGACGGAGCCGGTCACCGTGGTCATGCCGGGCGCGGTGAAGTCCACGCCCAGCCCGAGGCGCGCCGCCGTGTTCCTCATGTCGTCCGGCTCCAGATCCTGGGAGATGAAACCCTGGGTGGTGTTGCAGGACTGGGCGAAGGCCTGCGTCATGGAGACGTCCCCGAGGGCAAAGTTGCCGTCGTTGGGGATGACGCGGCCGTCGATCTCCGCGGTGGCGGGGCAGGCGACGGTGGAGTCGGGTACCACGGTGCCGCGTTCGAGGGCGGCGGCGGTGGTCACCGTCTTGAAGGTGGAGCCGGGCGGGTACAGCCCGCTCAGCGAGACGGGGCCGAGGGCGTCGGCGGCGTCGTTCTGCGCGACGGCGATGACCCCGCCGGTGGAGGCGCTGAGGGCGACGATCGCCGCGGGCTGCTCGATCGGCTCCAGGGCCCGCTTCGCGGCCGTCTGCACCCCGAGGTCCATCGTGGTGCGCACGGGCTCGCTCTCCGCCGGTTCCACCTGCCCCAGGATGGTCGTGCCGGTGGGGGAGGTGGCCTGGAGGGTCCAGCCGGCGTCGGCCGTGATCTTCTCCGACCAGTAGTCGCGCAGGCCGCCGTCCACCGGGGAGGCGGTGTCCCGGGTGGGGCCGAGCATGCGGCCCTCCTCCCGCAGGTCCAGTCCCTCGATCGCCCGCAGGGCGTCCCCCATCACGGCGAAGTCCCGCTCTCGGAGGGTGAACAGCCCCACCGGGGAGCCGTCCCCGGACTCGATCTGGGCGGTGACGGATTCGGCGGTGGAGGTCGGCACGACCGGGCGGACGGCGGCGGCGATCTCCCCGGCCCGCGGGATCAGCTCCGGGCCCGCGGAGACGACGGTGACAGGTGTCCAGGACAGGATGTCGGTGCCGTTGCGGTCGGTCACCGGCAGAGTGAAGGTCTTGTCGTCGGAGTAGAGGAAGCGGCTGTCCCCGTTCAGCTCCGTGGAGAAGATCCGCTTGTCCCAGGTGATGAGGTCGCTGTCCTGTTCGGAGAGGGTGATCGTCCCGGTGGTGGTGGACTCATCGCCATTCGGGACGGTCCAGGTGGCGGTGATCTCGGTGGCGCCGTCCTCCTCGCCGCCGGCGTCCAGTTCCACGCTGGTCCCGCCGATGCCCGCGCGCAGCTGCTCCAGGTCGGCTGCGGCCCGGGCGGGATCGTCGCTGAGTGTGGCGGCACCGGCGTCGTCACCGGCGTTGAAGGCGGCGACGAACTCGTCCACCGCGTCCCGGAACCAGGGCACGGTGCAGGAGGAGAGCGCGAGCGCCGTAGCGGCGAGCAGGGCGGAGACACGGACAGTGGTGCGGGTGGTCATGCCGGATGAGATTAGGCCCACGGGCTCACCGCGACCACGTTCCCGCACGACTTCCGGCCAGTCGGGAGACGAATACCGCCTGCTCGGCGGGGTGTTCTCCGGTGGGGAATCTCAGCGCGACATGCGCAGTTCATCGACGAGTAACCGGGCGATGCGGCCGATCGCGGCGTCCGCGGCCGCGAGGTTCGGGCCGCTGCGGGCTGAACGGGTGATCACGGCGACGACGATGGGTGCCTCCTCGTCGACGGCCACCACGGAAACCTCGCCGCGCACGGGGCCGATCGTCCCGGTCTTGCCGTGGAAGCGCACGCCCCCGGCGGGGAAGCCGGAGGGGATCCGGTGGCCCCACACCTGCTGCCCGAGCACGGTCCGGGTGAAGGCACGGGAGACCCCGGTGAGATCCGGGCCCGTCCAGATCCAGTCCAGCAGGCGGCACAGCTGGCGTGGGGTGCTCACCGAGCGGTAGGCGGCCGGATCCTGGCGGACCCGGGGGTAGGAGGCCAGCAGCCGGATCGCCTCGCTGGCCGCGGAGCCGTCCTCGGGCAGGGCCGGGAGTTCGGACTCGGTGGTGCCCGGGGCGACGATCGTGGTGTCCTCGAGATTCGCCAGGGAGACGACCTCCCCGACCAGGCCCGGCGGGAGACGCCGCTGCAGCACCCGGGCGGCGATGCTGTCGGAGAGCACCACCATTTGACGCACCAGATCCCGCAGGCTCATCGTCACGGGGTCGGCGAACAGCCCCACTCCCGGGGTCCCGACCGGGCCGTCATCCGCGCTGAGCGTCACCGCGTCGAGCGGATTCAGCAGCCCGCGGTCCACGGCCAGGCAGAAGGCGGCCAGGAGGTGGACCTTGTACATCGACGAGATGCTGGTCTGACTGTCGGCGCCGACCCCGACGCCGGCCGCCTCCTCGCCGACCGGGTGCGCCCAGCACCAACCGTCACAGCCCGCGGCGACCAATTCGGTGCCGATCCGGGCCCGCAGGCTCCTGGTCATCCGGTCTCCCCCAGACGCCCGAGGGAGCGCCGCAGGGCACGGTCCACGACGTCGCGCAGATCCCGCTTTCCGACGGCAACGCCCCGTTGCGGCGGCACCACACACCGCAGCCGCAGGTGGAAGGCCGCCGGCATCGGGAACGCGGGCAGGCCCCCGAGTTGATCGGGGGTGAGCAGCACCATCGCGCCTCCGGCACCGAGCCGCGCGGCCAGGACCGTCCGGTCCGGCCACAGCTCGGTCTCCGGGTGCAAGCCGATGGTGAAGAAGGCGTCGGCCAGGCGTCCGGCGGCCGCCGGGCTGACGGCGGCGGTGTTGTCCAGCAGGGTGTGTCCCCGCAACGCCGCCCAGGTCGCGGGCTTTTCGGCGGGCCCGGCGAGCAGCCGGGGAACCTCGTGCAGCTGCCCGCGAGACAACTCACCCGTCGGCGCCGGGTCCTCGATGACGGCACAGTCCAGACGGCCCTCGCCCACCCGGGTGACCAGCTGCGACACCTCGGCCGTGTGCACACTGACCCGGCCGACGTCCCGCAACGCGGAGGTGAGGTCGAAGGCGATGCCCGGCGGCACCGAGGGGGCCAGCCCCACGCGGACCTCGGCCCCGGCGTCGGCGATGGCGTGGGCCATGCTCTGCAGTTCCGTGGCGTCCCGGACCAGAATCCGGGCCTGCGGGAGCAGGGACCGGCCCGCCTCGGTGAGGGTGGCACCGGTGGCGGAGCGGCGGATCAGGTCGAGGCCGAGATTCGACTCCAGACGTTTCAGCCCCTGGGACACGGGGGACTGGGTCAGCCCCAGCCGCTCCGCGGCACCGGTGACGCTGCCCTCCTCGGCCACGGCGACGAAGTACTCCCAATGCCGGAGGGAATCCGGTCGAGTTGTCATGTGCCCCGAGTCTAGTGGCGGGGACTCTGCCGAGCTGAGCGAGGTACGGGGGACACCCCCAGGGGTCAGGTCCAGCGGCAGAAACAGCGACTGGACATGCTGTGGGCCACCGATGACGACTACGTGGCCCTGGAGGTGACGTGGATGCTCTCACAGGACGTGATCCAGGCGTACGGGCATCCGAAGAACTCGGAGGGCAAGAAGTTGATGGACCGGATCATCAACACCCTGCGCACAGGCTTGCCGAAAGGTCTGGAGGAGCTGGCTCAACTCGGGAGAACCCTGTGGCGTCGGCGGGAAGATGTGCTCGCCTACTTCGACATCGGGGCGTCCAACGGCCCGGTCGAGGCGATCAACGGCCGGCTCGAGCACCTACGCGGCATCGCCCTGGGTTTCCGGAACCTCAACCACTACATCTTGCGGATCCCTGATCCACTCCGGCCAGCTGCACACCCGGATCAACGCACTCTAAATCGTGAAGAGCCAGTAAATGCTGTCCAGCGCGACTACGTAGAAAGGCCAGAAGATAGTACCGGTCCGATAGATCCTCTACCCGAATTCTAATCATGTCGTGCGAGAGCGCGGATTGGGTCAGATAAGAGTCCGCGATGGTTACCGGGCCCAAATTCCGACCAGAGCAGGTCTGGAGGATGTCGCCTTCTTGGATCAGGTAATCCTCAAGCCTCGCGGTGCGCGTGACTGAGAGTCGGTCTGCCTCAGGTGGGAGATATTCAAAGACGTCGTAAGGCCGGAGGTACGGCACGAAGTCTTCTCCATCAACCGCGTAAGTTCGCTTAAACCTGCTTGGCGCATATGCACTACCAAGGCTGCGGATGTCCACGAGGGTGTGCCCGATTCCAGCACGGAGTAACTCACGAATCGGTCCTGCACTGCCGAGAAAGTAGTCGGCATTGAGGCGTCCCTCAGTGTAGAGACCCCTAGCCCGGATTTTTCACGGGTCTTGTCTCCAGTCCTCAGCACGGGGGTGACCGGCTGCAGGGTCGGCGGAGTCCCGGCGGGTACTGGGCCGGGAAACCAGGGTCCGGTATGAGATCGTAGGGGAACTTCAGGGCTGCAGTGACGAAAGCGTGCGGCTGGATGTGGCCAGGAGCTGCCGATGCGGCGCAGCCTGATCGAAGCGCAGGCTGACCCGCCTTGCGTGACGCACCACGATCGCGGCGATCGACAACATCCTCGCCCGCAGCGTCTTCGGTTCCCATACCCACCACCGCGACCGCCGTTGCTGTGCCGCGGTACTGCCGGCAGCGGTGACCAACCCC
>JBHWRM010000025.1:0-17069 GCA_043426695.1 Corynebacterium sp.
GGGGCGATTATCGCCGATGAGTCCGACGACGGTGGCGCGCTGATGCGGGTGGTATTGCCCGCCCGCCGTGGAACTCCCAGCGAAAAATAGGGCTGCGTCCCAGGATTTTTTATAAGGGAATTGGAGGATGGTTCCTATGGAAAAAAATGGTGAAAATCTGAATAGCGGTAACGGTATCGGCGGCAACGGCGCCAGCGGTAGCGGGGGAGAACGCTACCCGAAGGCGTCGGAGTTTGGGCCATTCGGGCACAATAGCCACACCGGTCACGGCGAGGCTGGGGCACAGTACGACCACGGGGGTTGGACGGGCGATGCTCAGGACAACCAGGCTGCTCAGTGGGGCCAGTCGAACACCGGCTATACGCAGCCGCACCAGGTTCAGAACCCCCAGGACCCGCAGCCCCCGCAGCAGGGCATGCAGGCACCGCAGCACCAGCAGGCGCTACCGCACGAGCCGGGCTACCCACCCCAGGCAGGGCCGGGCGCCCCGGGCGAGGGGTCCCTCACCGCCCCGCCGAAGGAGAAGAAGCACTGGTCCACCGGTGCGGTGGCTGCCCTCATGGTGGGTGCAGTAGTTCTCGCATCCGGCACGACCTTCGCCCTCACCTCCATGCAGGGCAGTTCGAGCACCCGCTCCGTCAACACTCTCGACTCTGCGCCCACCGGCAATGAGGACAACAGCACCAGCAGGCTCGAGGAATCAGGATCCATCGCCCAGGTCGCGAACAAGGTCACCCGCTCGGTGGTACAGATCCAGGTGCAAAGCGCCCGTGGCGGGGAAGAGGGCTCTGGATCCATCTTCACCAACGACGGCATGATTCTCACGAATAATCACGTTGTTGGTGCCGCCGCGAAGGGGGGAGCGAAGATGCAGGTCATTACCGCTGACGGCCGCGTGCTCCCAGCCAAGTTCATCGCCGCTGACCCGCAGACCGATATCGCCGTCATCAAGGCAGAGGGCGCCGATAACCTGCAGCCCATGGCGATGGGGGACTCTAACGCCATTAATGTCGGCGAGACGGTCGCCGCCATCGGTTCTCCGCTGGGTCTGAACTCCACCGTGACCTCCGGCATTGTGTCTGCCAAGGACCGCCCCGTCCAGGCAGCCGGCGAGGATGGCGGCGAGGGCTCCCTCATCGACGCCATCCAGACTGACGCCGCCATCAACCCCGGAAACTCCGGTGGTGCGCTCGTGAACCTCAAGGGCGAACTCGTGGGCATCCCCACGGTCATCGCCACCCTGGGCGGAGGAGGTACCTCCGGCTCTATCGGTCTGGGCTTCGCTATCCCTTCCAACCAGGCGGTGCGTATCGCCAAGCAGCTGATTGATAACGGTAAGGCCGTCCATCCGATGATCGGCGCGCAGATCAACACCGCCAGCAATTTCATCGGTGCCGAGGTCATGGAGGTCAACTCCGGAAGCCCGTCTGACAAGGCCGGCTTGAAGAAGGGGGACGTGGTGCGCAAGGTCGACGATCGACTCATTGACACTGGCGTGGGGCTCATCGCCGCCATCCGTTCTCACGAGGTTGGGGACACCGTGAAACTCACCGTCTTGCCTGGGGGACGTGGACCGGAAAAGCAACTCGACGTCACCCTCGGCACCGAGGCTGAAACCCAAAAGTAAACACACACGGGGGAGGGATGAAAATAAAACCCCATTAGGGGTTTTAAAATTCCTCTCCCGGGTTAAAGTTAAAGCGACCTACCCGCCGTGAAGGAGTACACGCGTTGACGCTAAACCGGAATGAAGCCCACGAGCTCGGTGTCCGAAACCCCATCGTGGACGACATCGACCACAGCCAGCTAGACCGGTTGGATGCAGCTATTCCGGAGCCGGACGATAGCTTTCTTCACAGTCTCGACCAGAGCCTCGACGCACAGGCCGCTGCCAAGCGCGCTGCAGCCGAAGCCGTGCCTTCCCGCCACGCGCTTGTTGTGCTGATCGGAGAGGACCGAGCTGGCAAGGGCGGTAGCGGGGAGCTCGTTGCCGAACTGCTCGCAGAGGACCGTTTCATCGTCGATGCGGTGGTCAACGTTGCTGAGCGCAAGAGCGAAATCCGGCACGCCATTGAAACCGCGGTGGTTGGAGGCGCGGACCTCCTCATCACCATCGGTGGCACCGGCGTCGGCCCCCGTGATCGCGCCCCCGAGGCTACCCGCAAGCTGCTGGACCGCCGCATCCCGGGTATCGCGGAGGCGATCCGCAGCTCCGGCCTTGCCGCCAATAACAAGGACGCCGCCCTCTCCCGCGGCCTCGCAGGCATCTCCGGGTCCACCGTGGTCGTCAATATCGCTGGCAGCCGAGGCGCAATCCGTGACGGCATGGCCACGCTCGGTCCGCTGGTCAACCACGTGCTCGACGAGCTCGGCGTCTAAATGGCCCGCCGCGCGCCACGCGGGCTCGCCAGCCTCGCTAAGGCCCGCAGTGCCCGGAACGCCGCCGGGAGAGTCAAGGACCCCAAAGCCGCGGGCCGGGGCGTCGATAAAGAAAAGAACCCGGCCGATCATGGCGGGTTCGATAAAGACTTCTGGATAGAACAACGCCCGCCCCACTGGGGGCGGGCGAAGAACTAGTTCGACGGGCGTCGAGCTGGCATTCGTCTGAGCGAATTTCTCAGCGGGAATTACTCAGCGTGACGGCCGGTCGGGTCATCGTTGTTGACGACGGAAGGGTCGACCTTCTTGGTGGAGACACCGTTCTGCTGCTGCAGCAGGTCGCGGATCTCGGCGAGCAGCTCGGTCTCGGTTGCAGCTGCCTCCTCGGTGGAGATGCCCTTGCGGCGAGCATTCATCTCAGCCAGCTTGTTCATCGGCATGATGAGGATGAAGTAGACGACGGCCGCGATGATCAGGAAGTTGATCGCGGCGGTGATCACAGCGCCGACGTCGACGAAGGTGGCCGGGTTGCCCTCGCGGATGTGGAAGCCCAGGCCGAACTCCGGGGAGCCTCCCAGCGCAGCGATCAGAGGGTTGACGATCTTGTCAGTGAAAGCAGTGACGATTGCGGTGAACGCGGAACCGACAACGACGGCTACCGCGAGCTCGACCACGTTGCCACGCATCAGGAAGTCCTTGAAACCGGACAGCATAAATAATCCCCTTCTTAAAGGTAAAAAGACTGGTTTTATTATACTGATGAGCTTGGGAAATGATAGACCCCGTTTTGGCTGATGCCAGCCGACACGGCGAGGTCATGTGGGGCCGCGGGAACGCGGACTCGCAGTTCGGCGTGGTCGACGACGGCCCAGATTGCCTGCAGCCGAGGTCCAGGGAAACGTTGGTCGACGTGCGGTGTTGTGAAGGGGTTCACATCATGCGTTGGGGTGGCGGTGGCGCGCGAGGGCTCCTCGCTTTCTGACGGGGGCGTGGAATCGCCCGGTACGAAGGCTGCGAGCGTACGGTCGTAGAATCCACCGCCCTGGCCAAGCCGGGTGCCGTCGGGGCCAAGGGAGAGGGCAGGAAGGATGGCGACGTCCGCAGCATCGACCAGTTCGCCGAGGTTCTCGCCCGTGGGCTCCAAGATCCCCATCGAGTTCGCCACCAGGTCAGCTGTGCCAGTGAAGATGCGCCATTCCAGCCGGCGTGGGGAGTGCTTCACCACCGGCAGAATCACCTCATAGCCCGCCTCCTGCAGAGCTTCCGGCAGGTCCGCCCCTCCTGGCTCACCCGGCAGCGCGCAGAACGCGGCCACTACCGGCCGGGAGTTGGGGAACTGTTGTCCCAGGGCTGCCACCAGATGGCGCTGGATGGCCCGGTCGCGGCGGGCGCGTTCGGTTGCTGGGACCTGCTTGCGGGTATCGCGAACCTCAGCGCGCAGGGCAGCCTTCGCGGCGCGGGTTTCTTCGGGGTTGTGGGGCATGGTCTCCTTCGCTGCTCGTGCTCTCTATTCGGGTGGGGTGGTGGCGCGGGTGTTCTCAACGGATCTTTTCCGGCCCGCACCGGGTGTAAGTCCACCATTGTGGCCCAGCTGGGCGGTACGATGCACCTCATGACTTCCAATGAGCTTCGCACAGTTGTGGTCCCCGCCGCAGGACTGGGGACGCGCTTCCTGCCTGCAACGAAGACGGTGCCCAAGGAACTGCTCCCCGTGGTCGACACTCCCGGGATCGAGCTTATCGCCAAGGAGGCCGCCCAGGCTGGTGCGGAACGGCTGGCGATCATCACCGCCCCGAAGAAGCAGGGCATCATGGCCCACTTCCGCACCGATGCTGAACTCGAGGCCACCCTCGAAGCCCGCGGTAAGGAGGACCAGCTCGCGAAGGTGCGCGCCACCGACGGCCTGATCGACGTGGCCGCCATCGAGCAGCCGGAGCCACTCGGCCTCGGCCACGCCATCGGCCTGGCCGAAACCCACCTCGCCGAGGATGAGGAATGCTTCGCCGTCATGCTGCCAGACGACCTCGTCCTGCCCTACGGGATCATGGAGACCATGCTGGAGGTCCGCCAGCGCTACGGTGGCTCCGTCCTGTGCGCGGTTGAGGTGCCGGAGGAGGACGTCTCCAAGTACGGCGTTTTCGATATCGCCGCCGACTCCGATGACCCGCAGGTCAAGAAGGTCAACGGCATGGTCGAGAAGCCGGACCTCGAAGACGCCCCGTCGAACTTCGCTGCCACCGGTCGCTACCTGCTGGACCGGCAGGTCTTCGAAGCCCTGTCCCGCACCAAACCGGGCAAGGGCGGGGAAATCCAGATCACCGATGCCATCGAGCTGATGATCTCCGAGGGGCACCCGGTGCACATCGTCGTCCACCAGGGCAAGCGCCACGACCTCGGTAACCCGGGCGGCTACATCCGCGCCTGCGTGGACATGGCCCTCGAGGATGAGACCTACGGAGAGTCACTGAAACAGTGGCTCGAGCAGCGACTCGGGGAGTAGCCCCATGCGCAGCGTTGAGGAACAGCTAGCGATCATCTCCACGGCGGCGGTCACGCCGGAGCCGGTACGCATCTCCATCTCAGAGGCGCTCGGCCTGCGCTGCGCGGAGCAGATCGAGGGGGACCGGGCGGTCCCGGGATTCAACCAGGCCGCCATCGACGGTTACGCCGTGCGCGCCGTGGACGTCCGCGAGCCCGCCGATGGGGAGCTGCCCACCCTCCCGGTCGTCGGTGAGGTCACCGCAGGCTCGAGCCGTCCGGTCCGGCTGCAGCCACGCCAGACCGTGCGCGTCCACGCGGGGGCCCCGATCCCAACGCTCGCAGACGCCGTCCTCCCGCTCGATTGGGTGGAGATCGACGGACGCCACGTGGAACCGCTGCGCACCGTGAGCTCGGGGGACTTCGTCCACCGGCTCGGTTCCGACGTCCAACCGGGCGACGTCGTCGTCGAGCAGGGGGCGGTGCTCGGCGCCGCTCAGGTGGGGCTGCTCGCAGCCATCGGCCGCTCCAAGGTGCTGGTCTACCCGCGCCCGCGGCTGAGCGTGCTCGCCTTCGGTCCCGAGCTCGTCGACATCGACCGCGACCCGGGTCTGGGGCAGGTCCACGACGCCAATTCCTATGCGCTCGCCGCCGCCGCTAAGGAGGCGGGTGCGGAGGCCCACCGCATGGGCATCCTCGCGGGTGAACCGCGCCGGATTAAGGAGGTCGTGGAAGCCCAGCTGATGCGCAGCGAGGTGCTCGTCATCACCGGGGCGATCGGTGGGGAAGGCAGCGACCAGCTGCGCCAGATTCTGGGCGAGCTCGGCCCAATGGAAACCACCCGCATCGCGATGCACCCTGGCTCCATCGTGGGCTTCGGCACCCTCGGCGCCGACCAGGTGCCGACCTTCCTGCTGCCCGCCAACCCCTCTGCCGCGCTCGTGGCCTTCGAAGTACTGGTCCGCCCGCTGATCCAGATCATCCGCGGCCAGCGCCAGGCTACCCGTCGGGTGGTGCGGGCCCGCACCATTGCCGCGATCGACTCGGCGCCGCGCCGCCGCGGCTTCATCCGAGGCCAGCTGATGCGCGACCGGGAGACCCGCGAGTTTCTCGTGGACCCGCTCGGCGCGGTCGGCGGCGGGGAACCGACCCACCTGCTGGGCAGCTACGGCCAGGCAAACTGCCTGATCACCGTGCCAGCGGAGGAGACGCACGTCGCGCCTGGTCAGTTCGTCGACGTCCTCTTCCTGACGAACCGCTCCTAGCCGCGGGGACAGAACAGGGCGGTGGACGTGGAGCTGGATAGGCGCCTGGCCAGGGGACACGGGGCGCGGTGGCGCGTACCTACCGTGTGGTTGCCTCCAGCACTCCAGCAGCCAGGCGCCGTGCCCGTCGCAACCGCAAGGGCTACCACGAGCGCAGCCCCCGCACGTGGCGTTCATCGGACCAGCGAGCACCTACACGCCCAGCCCTCCGCGGAATTGCCGGTGCGGCTGCGGGAGCTGCGCCGCTCCGACGGGGCATCGTGGCGCGCGTTCCGCATCGCCGATGAACACCTCCTGCGCCCCGTCGAGCCGACCGTGGCCACCTCCTGGGAGGAGGCGCACTCGCCGAAAATGTGGCGCCAGACTTACCGCGGGCTCAAGTTCGCGGAACGCCAGGGGATAGCGATGTCCTTGGCGATCGAGGTGGCCGGCGAGTTCGCGGGCCAGCTCACGCTAGGCAATATGCAATACGGCACGATCGGTAACTGCTGGATCGGCTACTGGGTGCATTCCCGCTGGCAGGGGCGCGGGGTCGCCACCGCGGCCGTCGCACTGGGCACCGACCTGGCGATGCTGGGGCTCGGCCTGCACCGGGTGGAGGCCACCGTCATGGAGGACAACCCCGCTTCCCGCCGCGTGCTGGACAACACCGGTTACCGGGTGGAGGGGCGGCTGCAACGCAACCTGCACATCGACGGGCAGTGGACGGACCACCTGCTGGTCGCACAGACCGTCGAAGAGCTCGGGCCGGGCATCACCCAACGGCTCGCCTCCCAGGGGCGTTTTCGGGTCGACTAGGCCCGAGGCAAACTTCCGCGTTTTGGCCCGCCGCGCGGCGTGGCAGAAAGCGAAGCGCCCAGGTTGTCGATACCTTGGAAGGTATTGCTGCTGGCCCTGCCGCCATCCTCCGGCGGGGCTGGTTCATCCGCTGGGTAAGTCCCAGGGGTTCAAACCGCTGTCTAGCTTTTTAGGAGCATTAGTGTCCGGCTCCCTTCTGTTGATCCTCGCAGTATGGCTGCTGCTGATGGCGCCGCTGTTGCTGCGCAAGCAGTCCCCGGTGCGTCGCACGTCGCGGGGCATGTCCGAGACCCGAATCCTGCACGAAGGCGGTGCCAAGCGTTCCCGCCGTCCGAGCCGTCTGCTGCCCGCCGAGGGGCACTACATGTCCTCGGATGAGGACGTGGACGCGGACATCGATTTCGTCGAGGCGGAACCGGAGTACGTCCTTTTTGATGAGGACGTCGACGCCCGCGACGAGGAGCGTGCCAGCAAGCATGCAGACATCGCCGACGGCGTGGAGACGGTGGACGCAGAGGTCGACGAGGATCACGCCGACGTCGTTGAGGACACCGCGGACGAGACCACCAACCTGGAGACCCTGGAGGGCGAGCTCGTCGACGCTGACGCGGAGGAGCTGGACGGCGAGGAGCACGTGGCGGACGCCCAGCGCCGCACCGTCCCGGCCGAGGCGCCGGCCATGAGCGCCGAATCCGTCACGGTCGACGCGGAGCTGGCCGACGACGCAGTAGACACGATGGCCCACGAGGACGAGAAGCACGAGGACGCCGGTGCGGACACGCTTGCGCCGCTGCGCGTCGCTGCGGCTGAGCAGACGGACACTGCCGACGCGGCCACCGAGAATGAGCCGGAAGAGCAGCCCGCGCTGCGCACCATCCCGACTGCCTACTACCGCGGCGGGGATCTGCACGTGGATGCAGGGGTGCGCGAGGAAGGCGAGGCTGCGGAGGCCGAGTCGCCATTGACTGAGGCGGAGGAGGAGAGCTTCGAACTGTCCGAGGAGGACATGGAGTTCATCGCTTCCCGTCGAGGTCGTGGCGTCTACGACCCGGTCGCATCCCAGCAGCTGTACAACCGCCGCCTGCAGCGCCGCAAGCAGGTGCTCGGGGCGCTGGCCGGCCTGACCGCGATTGCGCTGATCGCTAGCCTCATCGTCGGCGGTGGCCTGTGGATTGCCTTCCTCGTCACTGCCGCACTGACCGGCGTGTACCTGTTCAACCTGCGCCGCCAGGCGATCGAGGAGGCTAAGCTGCGCCGCCGTCGTCTCGCACGGATGCGCCGGGCCCGCCTGGGCGTGCGCAACCTGGAGGATGCCGAGCTCGGTGTACCGGACCGGCTGCTGCGGCCAGGCGCGATCGTCGTTGAAACGGACGAAGCGGACCCGGAGCTGGAGAACCTGGCGTACGCCAATGGTGGGGACTTCTTCGACGACGGCTTCGACGACTACCCGGGCGAGGGCGCAGAACTGGACAACTGGGACGGCCCGCACGGCCGCGCCCACATCCGCGCGGTCTAAGCCGTACGCATACACCACGGCAGATCATTAACGATGCTGGAACACCCGGTAGCCCGCGACGGAGCCTTGTTGCTCATCCGCGCCGTGCTGGGCACCATCTTTATCGCCCACGGCTGGCAGAAACTCTTCATGCAGAAGCTCGGGGGAGACTCCGGGGTGATCGCGGACTTCGCCCACCAGGGGATCCCGCAGCCCGAACTCTCCGCCTGGCTAGCTACCGGGCTGGAGCTCATCGGGGGAGCCCTCTTGATCGTGGGGCTGCTGGCGCCGCTGATGGCCGGCCTGCTGATCCTGCATATGATCGCCGCGATGTACTTGGTCCACTGGTCCCAGGGCCTCTTTGCTGCCGATAACGGCATCGAACTACCGCTGGTGCTGTGCGCGGGGCTGCTCTCGATCGTGGTCTTCGGTTCCGGGCGCGCTAGCCTGGACCGGGCGTTTTCCCGCTTCGGGTGATCCTGTGCAGGGGACTGCGGCTTCCGCTGCTTGGCAGCGGGCGGATTTTGGGGGAGCATAAGTCCTGTGGAATGCGCAGAAGTTCGGGCAGCGCTCTCGGCGAGGCTAGACGGCGAGGAAGCCACCCTGCCGGGAGACATCGTGGACGCCCACGTGGCCCAGTGTGAGGAGTGCCAGGCGTGGTACGCGCAGGCGACCGCGATTGGCCGCGACCTGCGATTGCGGGCTAACCCGCCTGCGCCAACCCAAGGGGCAGGCGCGGATCTCGCTGCCAAGGTGCTTCAGGTAGCTGAGGAAATCCCAGAGGTTGGCGGTGACATGCGCCGCCGGCAGCTTCCGCTGCTGGGAGCCCGCATCGCGCTAGCGGTGCTTGCGGTCGTCTACTTCCTCTGGGCGATCCTGCTATTTGCTGGCTCGACCGCAGGCACCGCGGACCCCGCGCAGCTCTACGAGGCCATCCGACCGGGGGAGGGGCCGCAGGCGGGGGCCGCGGACCCGGAGCTCGCGAAATACATGATCGATGCAGCCATCAGCCGCTTCGCCTTGGGCGCGGGACTGGCCTGGGCGTCCTGGGCGCCGCGAGCTGCCGGCGGGCTGCTGCCGATCTACCTGGGGATGTGGGCCTTCGGCGGAGGCTTCGCCACCCGCGATATCGTCATGGGGCTGACGGGTGGCACTGGGGTGGACCCGGAGCTCATCGGCAGCCTCGCCATTCACCTGGCCGCGGTGATCGCGCTGGTCACCTGCTGGCTCTCCCGGCACCACACGATCAGGCCCCTGCGCGATTCCTGGCACGTGCTCTCAGCCAAGCCGATGAACTTTTCTGCGGTGGATGCTGAGGCCCACTCCCGCTACTATCCCGGCGATCACCGTCGCGGCTAGTCGACCCCCCTAGTGCCAGGAGGGTAGCCACATGCGGGCTGCCCACTCGGCTGGGCTCAGTGGCATTGCTGTGTACAGCGGCAGGAAGAACAGGAAATTCCACACCGCAAAGCCCACATACGCAACGACCAGCACCAGTCCGGCGTGCGCCTGTAGCCACGCCACCGGGCGGTGCTTGCTGCTGGGCGCCATGCGCCACCCGAGTACGCGGCCGCACACGAGCGCCAGTCCGATGACGAGGAAGGGAGCGAGGTTCAGCGCGTAGAAGAGGTACATCTGGCGGTCGGTATTCAACAGCCACGGCAGGAAGCCCGCGGCGAAACCGACGACGGGGACAACCCACGCTAGGTCCCGGAACCGGGTCAGTCTGTAGCAGCCATAGGCCAGCACCAACACGGTGGGGAACCAGATAGCCGGAGTTCCGACCAATAACTCCACCGTGCGGGTGCCGTCCTCGTGGCTGGGGTTGTAGTACATCAGCCCGCGGGTGGAGGCCAGCCACGACCACGGCTTCGACTCCCACGGGTGGGTGTGACCATTCGAATTGGTCAACTCCGAGTGAAAGCGCAGCACGGAGACGTGGTAGTAGAGGAAGTTCAGGAAAGAATCCGGGAGGAAGCCCAGCGGAGATTCGGCCAAGGAGGTGGCGTCCTCGACGAGGCCGGATTCCACCGCGTGCCGGTAGACGGAGGTCTCGCTACCGAACCATGCCCGCCATGACAGCAGGTAGCAGCACAGCGGGATGATGACGACCGCGAAGAAATGCGGCGGAGCGTCCCGAAGCAGCGCACCCAGCAGCGGACGGCGCACGCCATAACGCCAGCGCCGGTGCGCATCCAAGACGACGAGGAGCACACCGAAGAAGGCCATGTAGTACAGCCCGGACCACTTGATTGCCAGCGTGCCGCCGAGCGCGATACCGGAGGCGAAGCGCCACCAGCGGAAGCCCAACCGCGGGCCAGCAGGGAAGTCTCCGATTCGCCCCTCGCGGAACACCACCCGGTAGCGGCGTTCCATCTCCTCGTGGTCCCGGACCAGGAAGTACACGGCGGCCACCAGGAAGAGCGTTTGGAAGTGATCCAGCATCCCAGAGCGGCTGGTCAGCAGCAGAATGCCATCGGAGAGGGCGAGGATGCCGGCTAGCAGACCGACCAAATCCGAGCGGGATATCCGTCGGGCGATGCCCGCGATCAGGCAGACCACCGCCACGCCGGCAAGCGCGGCGCACACCCGCCAGCCGAAGGGGGTGTAGCCGAAGACCCCCATTCCGGCAGCCATGATTTCCTTGGCCAGCGGCGGGTGCACGACCAACCCATAGCCGGGGTTATCCTCGATGCCGCCCAGCACCAGGTGATCCCAGCCTCGCAGGATCTGCCAGGCCTGGGGGACGTAGTGCTTTTCGTCGAAGACCGGGGTGCCGCCGTCGGTGGGGGAGCCCAGATTGACCAGGCGCAGCAGGGCGGCGAACGCGACCAGCAGAAGCTGAATAATCAGCCAGCGGCGCTGGTTCATCCGCTGATTCGGCTGGCCCACGCGGGGCTCAACTGGCCCGGGGGCCGGCACCGGGGAGGTCTTCGTTGTCACAGGGAAAGCTTATCCGATGTGGATTTTGGTTTAAGCGGTGCCATGCTGGTGGCATGAGCCCCGCACCTACGCACTCCCGCACCATTGACGCCCCAGCCCCGGACTTCGGCCACCTGTGGGAACAGGCCTGCGCCAATCCGCCGCTGCCGGACGGCGGCATCATCTTGGCTGCCACGCCCCTGGGCAACCCGCAGGATGCTTCGATCCGGCTGCTCCACGCCCTGGCCACCGCGGACGTGATCGCGGCGGAGGACACCCGCCGCAGCCGCGCGCTCGCTGACGCGTTGGGGGTGAGCATTCGCGGCAAGGTACTCTCCAATTTCGATCACAACGAGGAACACCGCGCCGAGGAGCTCGTCGATGCCGCAGCCACCGGCCAGCGGGTGCTGGTTATCACGGACGCGGGCATGCCCTCTGTGTCGGACCCGGGCTTTCCCGCGGTCGTCGCAGCCCACCGACGCGGCGTCCCGGTGACCTGCCTGCCGGGCCCGTCCGCGGTTCCGACGGCACTGGCGCTCTCCGGGATCGGGGTTGGTCACTTCCGCTTCCTGGGGTTTGCGCCGAGAAAGGACGGCCAGCGCCGCCAATTCTTCGACGCGGCCCGCAGCGGAGACGAGGCCATCTGTTTCTTCGAATCACCCCATCGGTTGGCTTCCACGCTGGGGATTGCCGCTGAGGTGCTGGGTGCGGAGCGTGCGGCGGCGGTGTGCCGGGAGCTCACCAAGACCTTCGAGGAGGTTAAGGCGGGCACGCTTGCGGAGCTCGCCGAGTGGGCAGCGGCCGGGGTCAAGGGGGAGATCACCGTCGTGATCGAGGCGACCGCAGCCACGGCAGAGGTTGCGCCCGAGGATGTCGTGGGCGAGGTCGAGGATTTGGTGTCCCAGGGGCAGCGGCTGAAGGCCGCCGCTGGGGAGGTGGCATCCTCCCACGGTCTCGGAAAGCGGGATGTTTACGAGGCGGTATTGGCCGCCCGGGCGGAAAAATAGGCCACAACCTGCGCGTCAAAGCGAATTTGTTATCAAATTGTTATTCATTGGTTGAGAGGATGTCCTGAACAGCGTCATAGCGATTCTGTCAGCCACCTAGAAAACCGCTGTGAGCCCGTTACGAGCTCCATGACTGCACCGAAAACTAGCGAAATGCAAAAATCCCACGCACAGTGGGGCAATGAGCAATTCTGAGAACACCCTTGATCAGCTGAAGGAAGGCAGTATCTCGCCGCAAGAGGCCCAAGACGCCGTGCGGCTGAGTGAGCCCGCGGATAGTGCCGCGGCCAAGGATGAGCGCGCAGGCATTGACTGGGTCGTCACCGGCACCGCCGCCGCGCTCGTCCTCGCCGTCGTGGCCTGGGGACTCGTGGGGTCCGAGTCCTTCGCCAACTTCGCCAGCCAGGCGCTGGATTATGTCGTGGTCGACTGGGGCTGGCTGTTCGTCCTCGCCTCGACCGTGTTCGTCTTCTTCGTGCTTTTTGTGGCCTTCTCGAAGTTCGGCCACATTAAGCTCGGCAAGGACGATGAGCAGCCGGAGTTCTCAACATTCTCCTGGGTCGCGATGATGTTCGCCGCCGGTATGGGTATTGGCCTGATGTTCTACGGGACCACTGAGCCGCTGACCTTCTTCCGCGACGGCGTGCCGGGGCACCCGGGGGGCAACGTGGGTGAGGCCTTCGCATCCACTCTCTTCCACTGGGGCCTCCACCCGTGGTCGCTATACGCCATCGTCGGCCTGGCCATCGCCTACGGCACCTTCCGACTGGGGCGCAAGCAGCTGCTGAGCTCCGCGTTCATCCCGCTGATCGGCCACCGCCTGGCCGAGGGCTGGCTCGGTAAGCTCATCGATATCCTGGCCATTTTCGCCACCGTCTTCGGTACCGCTGCCTCCCTGGGTATCGGTGCCCGCCAGATCTCCTCGGGCATGGAGATCGTCGACTGGGTCGATAGCCCCGGTAACACCCTGATCGTCGGCATCATCATCGTGCTCGGCATCGCCTTCCTGCTCTCCGCCGCATCCGGCGTGGGCAAGGGCATTCAGTGGATCTCGAATGCGAACATGGTGCTGGCCGCGATCATCGCCCTGTTCGTCCTCGTTGTTGGTCCGACCGTCGTCATCATGAACATGGTCCCAACGACCCTGGGTAACTACCTGCAGGACTTCTTCGCCATGGCCTCCCGCACCGCCCAGTCCTCCGAGGACGCCGGTGATTGGCTCTCTGCCTGGACCATCTTCTACTGGGCATGGTGGGTCTCCTGGTCCCCGTTCGTGGGCATGTTCCTGGCCCGTATTTCCCGGGGCCGCACCGTCCGCGAGTTCATCATGGTGATCCTGCTCGTCCCGACCTCCGTGACGATCCTGTGGTTCTCCATCTTTGGCGGTACCGCCATCCACCTCGAGGAGACCGGCAAGTCCATCTGGGGCGACGGTGACGCCACCAAGATGCTGTTCAACCTGCTGTACGAATACCCATTCGGCGCGGGCGTGTCCATCATCGCGATGCTGCTGCTGGCCACCTTCTTCATCACCTCGGCGGACTCCGCCTCCACGGTGATGGGCAGCATGTCCCAGCGCGGCCGCCTCGTCGCGTCCCCGATCGTCACCGTCCTGTGGGGTGTGCTCACCTGCGCCATCGCGGTGATCATGCTGACCACCGGCGATGCGGACTCCCTCGATAACCTGCAGAACATCACGATTATTGCGGCCTCCCCATTCGTGCTCATTATCATCGCTCTGATGTTCGCCGTGGTGAAGGCGCTGGGCGATGACCCGCTCTACCTGGACCAGAAGAACCAGCGGAAGATGGTGCTGCGCGTAGCCCGCGAATACCGGGAACGCGAAAACCGCGAGCTCGTGAAGCGTGCCCTCCGCACGAAGAACCGTCGCGAGGAGGGCGCCGCCACGACGGCAGACTCGGCCACCCACGCTGCCGCCACGGCAGAGGCAGAAGCCGCGGCTGAGGGCTCCGCAGATGCGCAGAGCTACTCTACCGAGGACCTCGACGGTCTGGAGACGATGAGCGTCTACGACGGCGAGAAGGTCGTTGAGGTAGTCGACGCCGAGGACGTCGCCGACTACATCAACAACCGCAACGACGAGGACGCCGACGGACGCAGCTAAGCTGCCACGGTCCCCCGCAGAACTCAGCCCCACCCACCCGGTCGGAACTAGCCCCGGGAGGTGGGGCTTTGTTCGCGCAGCAGGCACGGATCTAATAGGGTTTAAGGCATGTCAAAGCGCGTACTCACCTCTGTTGCCTGGCCCTATGCCAACGGCCCCCGCCACATCGGCCACGTCGCCGGCTTCGGCGTCCCGTCCGACGTTTTTGCCCGTTATCAGCGAATGATCGGCAACGACGTGCTGATGGTCTCCGGCACGGATGAGCACGGCACCCCGCTGCTGGTGCAGGCGGATAAGGAAAACACCACGGTCCGCGAGCTCGCAGACCGCTACAACCGCATCATCGTCGAGGACCTCGTGGGACTGGGCCTGTCCTACGACCTGTTCACCCGCACCACCACCCGCAACCACTACGCGATCGTCCAGGAGCTGTTCCGCGGGCTCAACGACAACGGCTACATGCTGAAGCAGACCACCCGTGGTGCGGTGAGCCCGTCGACCGGCCGCACCCTGCCGGACCGCTACATCGAGGGCACCTGCCCGCTGTGTGGCGCCACCGACGCCCGCGGCGACCAGTGCGATAACTGCGGCAACCAGCTGGACCCAGCCGACCTGATCGCCCCGCGCTCCAAGATCAATGGCGAGACCCCAGAGTTCGTCGACACCGAGCACTTCATGCTCGACCTGCCCGCCCTGGCCGAGGCGCTGGAGGAGTGGCTGAAGGGGCGCAACGACTGGCGTCCGAACGTCCTGAAGTTCTCCCTGAACCTGCTGAAGGACATCCGTCCCCGCGCGATGAGCCGCGATATCGACTGGGGTGTGCCCGTCCCCATCGAGGGCTGGCAGGACAACAACGCCAAGAAGCTCTACGTCTGGTTCGATGCGGTCGTCGGTTACCTCTCCGCATCCATTGAGTGGGCCTGGCGCACCGGCGACCCGGAGGCCTGGCGCAAGTGGTGGAACGACCCAGAGGCAGTGTCCTACTACTTCATGGGCAAGGACAACATCACCTTCCACTCCCAGATCTGGCCAGGTGAAATGCTTGGCTATGCCGGCAAGGGAAGCAAGGGCGGCGAGCAGGGCGAGCTGGGCGAGCTGAACCTGCCCACCGAGGTCGTCTCCTCCGAGTTCCTCACCATGTCCGGCTCCAAGTTCTCCTCCTCCAAGGGGGTTGTGATCTACGTCCGCGACTTCCTCAAGGAATTCGGTCCCGACGCGCTGCGCTACTTCATCGCCGTCGCAGGCCCCGAAAACACGGACACGGACTTCACCTGGGACGAGTTCGTCCGCCGGATCAACTCCGAGCTGGCCAACGAGTGGGGCAACCTCGTCAACCGCACGGTCTCCATGGCACACAAGAACTTCGGCGAGATCCCGCAGCCTGGCAAATTCACCGCCGAAGACCAGGCGCTGCTCGACGAGGCGAAGCAGGCCTACACCGTGGTCGGCGACGCCCTGCAGCTCTCCAAGTTCAAGGCCGGCATGACCGAAGCCATGCGCATCGCAGCGCGGGCCAACCAGTACATCGCAGCCCAGGAGCCGTGGAAGCTGGCGAAGGACGAAACCCAGCGCGAGCGCCTGGCCACCGTCCTGTACGTCGCCCTGCAGGTTGTCTCTGACGTCAACACGCTGATGACCCCATACCTGCCCTTCTCCGCGCAGAAGGTCTTCGAGACCCTCGGCGGCGAGGGGATCTGGGCGGCCCAGCCGGAGATCGTCGAAGTCAAGGACGAGTCCCCGTACACCCCGGTCGGAGTGGGTCTCCCGGAGGAGGGAGCCACCTACCCGGTCATCATGGGCAACTACACCGAGCAGAAGGCTATCTGGCAGCGCACCGAGCTGGCCCCGGGCACCGCGCTGAGCAAGCCGAAACCACTGTTCCAGAAGCTGGACCCGGAGCTGGCGGAGACCGGCCCGGAGTGGGCGCCGGTCGTCAAGGACTAGCCGCCCGGTAGCGTGGGGAATATGTCTAAAAAGAAACGCCCCACGCCCGTCCTGCCGGAGAGCATCGGAGCTCTCTTCGACTCCCACACCCACCTGGCCTCCACCATCGCCAAGGGGGCGCAGGAAGGGCAGGACCGCCGTGCTGCCACCGCAGAGCTCGTCGCCCGCGCCGGGCGGGCCGGGGTTGAGCGGATCTGCACCGTCGGTGATGGGCTGGCCGAAACCGAGCTGGCGCTGGAAGCAGCGGAAAGCTTCGATAACGTCTGGGCCGCCTGCGCGATCCACCCCACCCGCGCCGACGAGCTGGATGAGGCAGCCAAGGCCCGCCTCACCGACATGGCCGCCAACGACCGTTGCGTGGCGATCGGGGAGACCGGCCTGGACGCGTACTGGATCAAGCACGACGAGTCCACGCCCTCCCTCGAGGTGCAGGAAGCCGCGCTGCGCTGGCACATCGACCTCGCGGTCAACTCAGGCAAGCCGCTGATGATCCACAACCGCGAAGCCGATGAAGACCTGATGCGCATTCTCGCGGACGCCCCGCAGCCCAGCAATGTGATCCTGCACTGCTTTTCCTCCCCGCTGGAGGTGGCCCGCGAGGCCATCGACCGTGGCTACGTGCTCTCCTTCGCGGGCAACGCGACCTTCAAGCGCAA
>JBHWRM010000026.1:0-50526 GCA_043426695.1 Corynebacterium sp.
GTTCTCAAACAACATATGCACACAACAATCCACAACCACACCCAGTGGAGCTTCACGTTGAGGCGGATTCCAACCTTATCACCCACATGAACCAGAAGCAAACCGGAGAAAAACTCACGATCACTCGAACGTTCACAACACAAGTGATAAGAAACAAGACCGAAAGGGAAATCCAACCACCCGGCGTCTGCGCCGTCGGCCTTGCAGATCAATAATCTACACACAGCCCACAACAAACACAAAACCCCAGGTCAGAACTCATTCCGACCCAGGGTATTGGTGCTTATATCCCTCGTTGGGCGGTGTCCGACTGCGCTACTAGCGCTCCACGCGTCGAATGTCCGCGCCGAGGTCACGCAGTGTGCCAACGAAGTCCTCGTAGCCACGATCGATGTGATACACGTCGTGGACCTCGGTCTCCCCATCGGCAATCAGCCCGGCGAGCACCAGGCCCACCCCGGCCCTGATATCCGAGGACCACACCGGTGCAGAGGACAACTGACGTCCTCCCCGAATGACCACATGGTGGCCATCGACGCTGGCGTCCGCACCAAGGCGGACAAGCTCGTCGACGAAGCGGAAGCGGGATTCGAAGATATTCTCCGTGATGACGCTCATCCCCTCCGAGGCCACGCACAACGTGATCGCCATCGGCTGCAGGTCCGTCGGGAAGCCGGGGAATGGCAGAGTCTGATAGTCCACCGCTGTGGGCTTGGACTCCTGCACCACACGGAAGCCCGTCGGGTAGGTTTCCACCCGCGCGCCGGCGAGCTTGAGCTTTTCCAGCGGAAGATGCAGGTGTTGCGGGTCGATGCCGCCGACGGTCACATCCCCTTGGGTGATCGCCGCTGCGTATGCCCACGTGCCGGCGACGATGCGGTCGCCGACTACCTCGTGCTCGACCGGGTGCAGCTTCTCCACGCCGGTGACGGTAATGACATTCGAGCCACCGCCCTCGACCTTCGCACCCATCTCGTTGAGCATGTCGCACAGGTCGACGATCTCCGGTTCCCGGGCCGCGTTATCTAGGACGGTGACGCCATTCGCCAAAACCGCTGCGGTCAGGATGTTCTCCGTTGCGCCCACCGAAGGGAAGTCCAACTTGATCTCCGCACCATGCAGGCCGTCGGTTTCCGCGACCACGCAACCATGCTCGATCCGGGTGGTCGCACCGAGGGTCTCCAGCCCGGTCTGGTGCATATCGAGGGGGCGGGAGCCAATGGCGTCGCCACCCGGGAGCGCAACCCTGGCACGGTGACAGCGCGCGGTCAGCGGCCCAAGAACGGCGACGGATGCACGGAACTGGCGGACGGCATCGAAGTCGGCGTCGTGATTGATCTCCGCTGGGACGTCGATGATGACGGTGCCTCCGTCGAGCTCAACGTCGCAGCCAAGGCCGCGAAGGACGTCCGCCATATAAGGAACGTCCGAGATCTGCGGGCAGTTCTTCAGGACGGTCCGGCCTTCGGCGAGCATGGCGGCGCTCATGAGTTTAAGCACGCTGTTCTTCGCGCCGCTGACTTTCACTGCGCCCTGCAGCCGGGCGCCTCCATTCACCACAAAACTGTCGTTCACAACAGCCAAGGATACGCGTTAAAACCTTCCGTAGCTGTCGACCGACGTCCCGCCTGGTGTGGCTTGGGCATCGAGCGGGACATTGAAGGCCCCGCTTGATCGCCGGATTTTAAGGCAGTGCGCCGATGCGGCGGGCAGCGTTGACTGCCTCGTAGCGGGTGTGAGCACCAAGCTTGCGCATGACGGAGCGCAGGTAGCTCTTCACGGTTTCCGCGCCGATGCCCATCTCCTCCGCAGCCTCGACGTTCGTGTGGCCGAGAGCGACACAGGACAAAACGTCCAGCTCGCGGGCGGACAACTTGGTGGTCTGCTTGACGCGGACTGGGGAGACCATCTGGGTGCACAGTGCCTCCAGGTCGCGGCGGAGGGTCTCGTCCTCCACGCGGCTGGCGAGCATACGCAGCTTGGAGTGCGTCGCACGGACCTGTTCCCATTCGGCGCTGTTCAACGAGCCGGAAGGCTTCGACGCGTCCTCCGCAGTCTTGCCTTCCGCGGCGGACTGCGAAGGTTCACCGGACGCACGCTCACGCATCGCCTCGTTGATAGCAAGTTCCTGCTCGAGGCAGCGGGCGGTCATGGTCACTTCCTCAAGGACCTTGTCCCCCAGGCGGGCTCGGGAGTGGATGCCGGCGTACAGAACGCCCTTCAGCGAGCGGCTCACGATCACTGGCACGGCAACGAGCGAGTGCAGGCCCTCATCGCAAATGAGGGAATCGTACTCGTGGCTGATGGCCTTGGCGCGGGTGTAGTCGGAGACACCGACCGGGCGCCGGGTCGCCATGACGCGTCCGCCGACGCCCGCCGCGCTGACCACCTCGAGATTTTCCAGCGCAGGGGTACGAAGCCCAATCCAGTTGACGATCTGGAGCTTCTTCGGGCTCTTGACTTCCCCGTACATGGTGACGGGGATTGCCGTTTGCTCCTTGAGGCAGTCCAGGGCCTTCTGGACTGCTTGATCGTCATCGCTTAGACGCCGCTTTTCCACGGATCACTCCCTTGTGTGCGGGAAGGACACCGCGCAGGGCGCGGTACTTCCCCAGCGACCAACCACGAGCACCGGTTTAGCGCGGCCGGTGCTCCTGGCACTGTTACCCAGCGGCCCGGCCGGCGCGGGACGCCAGGACGGGCCGAAGTTTTTCCACCAAACACTCCCCTATTTAGGGGTTAGCGTATGGCCAAGCAAAGTATAGATCACCCGCTAACTACCCCCAAAATCCCCCCGCTAAAGCGAAAACCGCCCGTGCGCCAAGCCCTCAATCAGGCAACGCACAGGCGGTTAGCAGAATCCACACGATGAACCCCGCTCGCTCGATCCTTCACGCTAGCGGCGAGACAACCCCTCCGCTTCGATGCGCCCCAGCCCCTTATCGATGGTGTTATCCGCATCGCTCAGGATCTTGCGCGCGATCATGCCGCCAACCATCGGAACTGGGACACTCACATCCACCGATACTTCAATGACGACGTCGCTGGACTGCGGATCCTTGCGCTGCGGGCTGTAAGTGAAGTGCATACGCATCTCCCCCAGCCCCTGCGGGAGAGGCATGGCAGTTTCGGCCACGCAGGTCTCCCCCTTCAGCGGCTCGACGATGGTGGTCTGCTGGAGACGCATCGGCTGCTTCGTATCCCCTTCCGCGCCCGACTCTCCCGCAGAGCCCTCGGCAGCCGCGGCGGTACCTTCGGCTGCAGCTTCGGCAGGCGTGATCTCAACCTGAAGCTGGGCAGTGACCTGCCCCTCCGGGGTACGGGCGATATCCGAGTCCACAATTTCGACCGTGGAGCCATCCGTGGGCTGGTCCACGCGCAGTAGATACTCCTCGCTGCTCAACACGCCGTACACTTCCGCCGGCGAGAGCGCGATCGTCCTCTTGAAGGTCTTCTTCTTAGCCATGTTTCCTAGTGTGCCCCGTTGTTTTCTAAAAACCTAAGCCCACTCATCCCGCAACCACCGAATGAGTGGCGATCCTTAGCGGTGCTGCCACTCCGGCTTGCGCTTCTCAACGAAAGCGGCCATGCCTTCCTTCTGATCCTCCGTGGCAAACAGGGACCAGAAGGCGTCGCGCTCGCTGAGCAGACCCTGGCGCAGGGTGGTTTCGTAAGCGGCGTCCACCATGTCGGTCGCCGCGGTGGTAGCAACCTTGGACATGCCTGCAACCTTGGCGGCGACCTCCTGAACCGCCTCATCGAATCCCTCGGCCGGCAGCACGCGAGACACCAGCCCGGAGCTCTCCGCTTCCTGCGCATCCATCATGCGGCCCGTGAGGATCAGGTCCATCGCCTTGGCCTTACCCACCGCGCGAGTCAGACGCTGGGTGCCACCCATGCCCGGGATGATGCCCAGGGTGATTTCTGGCTGGCCAAACTTGGCCTTTTCGCTGGCCAGCAGGATGTCGCCGATCATCGCAACCTCGCAACCGCCGCCGAGCGCGAAGCCGTTGACGGCCGTGATGATTGGGGTGGAGACCTGCGCGACGCGCTCCCACTCGAGGAACATCTTCTTCTGGCGGATTTCGGGGTAGGTCTCGGACTGCATCTGCTTGATATCAGCGCCTGCGGCGAAGGCCTTATCGCTGCCCGTGATCACAATCGCGCCGATATTCGGGTCCTGATCGAAGCTCTCTACCGCATCCACGACGGCGTGCATGAGCTCGCTGTTGAGCGCGTTGAGCGCCTCCGGACGGTTGAGTCGGATCGTAGCGACGCGGTTATCGGTGCTGGTAAGGATGACGTTCTCGCTCATCGTGACCTCTCTTCTTCTGGGGTAAGCGCGTGAAGCTGTTTCGCTTTCTTCTTCCGCTGCCCATTGTGCCCACTTTTGTTAGCGACGTCACCGGCTTGACCATTTCCCGCATTCACCATTGCCTCACGACCCCGAGGACGGGTATCATAGCGGGTAGACCGATCAGTCTATTTTATTTCGGGCTGATTCGCAACTAGGAAAGGAAAATCAGAAAAATGGCGAAGATTTACGAGAACATCACCGAGCTCATTGGCAATACCCCGCTGGTCAAGCTCAATAAGCTCACCGAGGGTTACAAGGCTGATGTGGTGCTGAAGATCGAGGCCGCCAACCCAGGCAACTCCGTGAAGGACCGCATTGGTCTGGCTATCGTTCAGGCTGCTGAAGACGCTGGCGAGCTCAAGCCGGGCGGCACCATTATCGAGGCAACCTCCGGCAACACCGGTATCGCACTGGCCATGGTTGGTGCAGCACGTGGCTACAAGGTCGTGCTCACGATGCCAGAGACGATGTCTAACGAGCGCCGCATCATGCTGCGCGCCCTTGGTGCCGAGCTCGTGCTCACCCCGGGATCCGCCGGCATGCAGGGTGCGGTCGATAAGGCTAACGAGCTGGTTGAGTCCACCGAGAATTCCATCCTGGCTAGCCAGTTCAAGAACCAGGCCAACCCGAAGAAGCACTACGAGACCACGGGTCCGGAGGTCTTTGAGGACACCGACGGCAAGGTCGACATCTTCGTCGCGGGCATCGGCACCGGTGGCACCATCACCGGCGCTGCGAAGTACCTGAAGGAGAAGAAGGAGAGCATCGAGATCGTCGGCGTCGAGCCGGCAGATTCCCCGCTGCTGACCGAAGGCCGTTTCGGCCCGCACAAGATCCAGGGCCTGGGCACGAACTTCTTCCCAGAGACCCTCGATAAGGATGTCCTCGATCGCGTGATCGACGCGCCACTCGAGGAGTCCGTGAAGACCGCCCGCGAGCTCGCGGTCACCGAGGGCATCCTGGGTGGTATCTCCGGCGGTGCAGCCGTCTGGGGTGCGTTGCAGGAGGCACAGAAGCCGGAGAACGAGGGCAAGACCATCGTCGCGATCCTGCCTGACTTCGGCGAGCGCTACGTCTCCACCCTGTTGTTCGAGGACCTGCGCGACTAGGAGAGGCAATTCTCCGGGCTCATCCGAACCCGGAGCCAACCTACTCAACCCCTGCACGCCACTGCCGTTGGCCACCCGGAATAAAAGTTTCGGGAATACCCCACGACGGTGGCGTGCTGCATATGATGAGTATGCTTCGCTCCAGCTAATGAATAGGCCCGCTGGGATGCCCATCCTGGCAGCAGAAGGAAGCAAAAAGTCGATGTGAAGAAAGAGGATCGCGCGTGAGCATTATTGCCACGATCCGGGAGGATCTGAAGAACGCCCGCCTGCACGACCCCGCCGCTCGGGGCGATCTTGAAAATGCCATCGTGTATTCCGGGCTCCACGCCATTTGGGCGCACCGCGTGTCCCACAAGATGTGGAAGCGCGGATGGAAGGGGCCAGCGCGGATCCTGGCGCAGTTCACGCGCTTCCTGACGGGCATTGAGATTCACCCGGGCGCGACGATTGGTCGGCGCTTCTTCATCGACCACGGCATGGGCATCGTCATCGGTGAGACGACGGAGATTGGCGACGACGTCATGCTCTACCACGGGGTGACCCTCGGCGGACAGGTGCTGACTCAGACGAAGCGTCACCCAACGATCGGAAACGGTGTCACTGTGGGCGCGGGCGCGAAGGTGCTGGGACCGATCACGATTGGTGATAACTCCGCCATTGGTGCGAACGCAGTCGTCACGAAGGACGCGCCTGCCGACTCGATCCTCACCGGTATCCCGGCGAAGGTGCGCCCCCGCCAGAAGGACCAGCGCACCCCGCTCGTGGACGCGGTGCACTGGGTCGCGGAAATGCAAAAGCGAAGCCCCGCCGAGGAATCGAGCGAGGCGGGGAAGAATACCGCGGATGAGCCCAACGGCCCGGCCGGCGGCGCCGTCTAGGACCTACTCGACGACAAGGTCGCCGTAACCGTCCTGGTTCTTCTCGACGAATCCCGCCACGGCCGAGCAGGTCGGGCGAATCTTAAGCCCCTCCTCGCGGGTGGCATCCAGTGCCTCTGCGATGAGGGGCTTTGATAGTCCCTGGCCCCGGAATGCCGGGTCCACGACGGTGTGGTTGAAGTCGCGAATGCCGTCGGCGTCCTCGAATGCGGCGAAGCCTGCCTGCTCGCCGTCCACCTCGATGACGAAGCGGTCAGCTTCCTTGCGGACCTGGCGCTGGGAATCGGATGTAGTCACGATGCTCTCCTTTCCTTGGCTTGGGTTGATCCGCCCTACTGGGCGAACCGATGTGCCAGCGATAATACGCCGGACCACATGAGGTCGAAGGAGCTTTGCGGAACAATCAGACAACGAAAAAGCCCCATCCGCGTGGATGGGGCTTTAAGTGTGGCCAGACCCGGGATCGAACCGGGGACCTTTCACTTTTCAGGCGAACGCTCTACCGACTGAGCTATCTGGCCGAGAAGCCTGAGGCTTCACAGCGACCCTGACGAGACTTGAACTCGCGACCTCCGCCGTGACAGGGCGGCGCGCTAACCAACTGCGCCACAGGGCCGTGTGCTATCGCACGAGTGGTAACTATACCCAGCGGTTAACGTGGGCACAAATCACAGCCAACACCGAACCATCGCCCCAGGTAAAGAGGATTTTTTAAGGGACATACAGAGGTCCTTGTGAAGTGGTTTATACGCCAATCAACGCCTCACTTGGTGCCGGCTTCGTCGAGGTCTGCAGGAGCCCCCTAAAAGAGCAGTCTCTGTGAACTACTCGCACCTCTTTGTCTACCGACAATTACTCAACGACTGAGCCGTGCAGACGGCTCACGAACGCTTCCAGCACCCCACGTTCCCGCATCTGCAAAAGGGCGTGCCGGTTCATCTCCATCTGCATGGACACCGCGCCACCCTCAGCACGGTGATCCTTGACGATGCGGTCCACGCACTGCGCGATATCCTCCCCTGCCTGCAGCCGCTCCGCTCGCATCCCCGTCTGGAGCCCCTTTTCCGAGCGCAATGCCTTATTCCCGATCGCCTGCTCCGCGGTGAGTTCCGTATAGGACAGGTTGAAGTAATCCGGCAGCCCTGCCCGCGTCAGATCGCGCATATAGGCGATAGGGCGCGTAGCGATCGGCACCGGCACGGTGACACTGTCCGGAGTCCGGAACACCCCGGTCGACTTCGTCTTTCGCAGGTATTCCTGCGCACCCGGAACTGCAGCCTCTTCGAAATACTCGCGCTGGGCAGCGCCAGCAATAATGTCTGCAAAGGTGGCGGCATAGAAGCTGTCGTTCAGGGACACCGAGCCGGAGCCAGACGGGATCAGCATGCCCTGCGAATTATCGCTCAGCGAGCCCTGCTGACCGATAATCACGTAACCGTCGGAGGTCAGGACCAAGGTCGAGGAGCCGATGACATTCGCCGCCTTGCTCTCGATGAGGTCGATGAGGGCGCCGTCGTCCTTATTGACGATGATGGAGCTGCCGTCGAACAGTAGCTCGTCGTATCCCGGGGTGTAGTAGACGTTATCGACGACAAGATTGGATGTGATGTGGTCGAAGTAGCCGATGGGATGCAGCTGAACGACGCGACTCGTCCAATCAGGGTCGCAGGCCATGCCCAGAAGCTTCCCGTTGAACATCGCGCGCCCCTGCGCGTAATGACGGCGCAAATTCAGGTACTTAAACTGCTCCAGATCCTTCGGCAGCCGGTACCTGTAGGAGGAGAACTCCCACGGCTTCTCCAGGCCACCGTCCTGGATGAATTCATCGACCCGTTCCGAGGCGAGGTACGGGCGACCGTCGACCTCCCGCTTCTCGAAATCGTGCTCACGCTGATAGTCCGAGAGGCTCGCCGAGGCGATTTTGCGGGACGTGAGCTCCTTGCGTGAACGCACGGCGTAGTTATAGCGCTGGCGATTTTCGAGACCAATCGTCGCAATCCAGTACAGCAGCACACCAACCACGATGGCGCCCAATGTCAGCCACCAGGCGGAGTCGGTGAGAACCTGGGCCTCCGCGAGGGCTGCGAGCACCGGAATGAGTACCGCTAGGGGTGTGACTAACTTCGATGCAGTAGCCACGGACATGCTCTCGCTAAACAGCCCCAGCTTGGTGAACGTCGCGCCCTGCCACCGGCGGAAGAGGTGATACGACGAGGTCTTGGAGGAACTCATGAGCATGAGATTACCTGGATGCTTGCACACAACCGCCTACCCCGTGCGCCAAGGCCGGGCCGGGAAAAGAGAAATGACAGAGCAAAAACCCCAAGCTCCGAAGAGCTTGGGGTTTGTTCTTGCGACCCTGACGAGACTTGAACTCGCGACCTCCGCCGTGACAGGGCGGCGCGCTAACCAACTGCGCCACAGGGCCGTACTCCCAACGGGATTCGAACCCGTGTTGCCGCCGTGAAAGGGCGGAGTCCTAGGCCACTAGACGATGGGAGCACGTTCAAAACGCTCTACGCGTCTCAAACAGCTCGCTCAGTCTAACCCGCTCCCAGCACAACAACCAAATTGCCATGTGACGAGGGGATTTTCTGACCACTGGGTTCGTCTCAACAAGATACTGTGCCACGCCGCGCGACGCAATTCCTAGAGTTGTGCCTCCAACCACTCAGCCACATCCGGCCACAGATGCCGGTGCTTCGAGCGGTAGAAACCCATGTGCCCTACTGGCCCATTTGCGGTCCCCTCTCCCGCTTCGATGTCTTTTTTAAGGACGTCCGCACGGTCCAACCTATCCGTCAAAACATTGACCGCGCCCCGGTGCGCCCAGAGATCGTCCGCTAGGACCACCGACAACACCGACCCTTCTGCCTTGGCGAAGCGCTCCGTGAAATCGAATTCTGGGTCGTCGAAGAAATATTGCTTCTGGCCTGCCCAGCGCCGCCATTGCAGCATCACGCCGAATCGCCCGGAGTCGCGGAGTCCCCTGTGCCACGGAAATCGTAAATCAGCCCAGCCCAGCCCCGCTCCGCGAGGAACACCGCGAACTTGCGATAGAGATGCATGTCCACGCCCGTCGCCGGGTGCAACGCCACTGCCTTCCTCGGTGGCTCACTGCCAGCGGGGAGCACCCACTGCCCAGACAGCACGGTGCCGTCTGCGCATTCGATGCGGGCAGGTTCAAACCTTGGTTCCTCGCGCCCTTAAGCCTGAGGCTGAGAAGCATGATTTTCGAATTCCGACATGCTTTCCAACCTATGGCACAACAGGCCCGCCGGTTCGGGAACGCAAAACCCCGACCTTAATAACCAGGGTGTTCGAGAAAGAGTCCCCCTGTCCATCTCTAAGGCTATGCTCTCGGCATCAACCGGACCCGATATTGCGGATTGAGCGCCTAAAGAAAGAGAAGGCATGAGAAAACTCGCGGCAATCACTGCATTAACTGCCCTCATCCTCACAGGCTGCGCCACCACTGAGGATGCCCCAACGTCCAGCAGCACCACGTCAGCAAGCAAGACAACCAGTACTAAGACCCCTAGCAGCTCGTCCGCAACCCCCAGCACCGAGCCCGCGGCCGCACCAAATCCGACACAAGCACCAGCAGCCGAGGTCTACGTCGTCGAGTGCTTATTCGGGACCCCTGGCCCTTCACTTATGTCCGACGGAAGCGTTCAAAGCACCGATTACTGCGCTAATCAACCGGGCGCCCAAGAATACCGCGATGCGGAAGCAGCAGCGGGTTGGGATCCATCCAAAGTCCCCTTCGCAAATGGCGGAACCTGCCCGGCCTATAAGTGCGGATATGGGCATGACGAGAACGGCAACCCCTACCCGAGTAGCGGTGAGCTTCAGTTCCAGTACGGTTGCGAACAGGGTTACATCGAACCGTCGGAATGTGCCGCGGCAGGGTTTTAGAGCTCCCCAGGCCACTGGCCGCCATCTGGTCATTAACGGCACGAAGGTGTCGAGCATCGAAGCACATATAAGAAATCCCCGGCCAGAAAAGACCGGGGACCCTCAGATAGTGGGCCCTGTGGGGCTCGAACCCACGACCTACGGATTAAAAGTCCGGAGCTCTACCAACTGAGCTAAAGGCCCACGCGCACAATCGCACGCACACAAGCTACGCTTGCGGAACACAGCTTACCCCATGGCGAGGTGCGAAAAACAAATAACCCGCCCCGGCGGAAACCGGGGCGGGTTAGGTGCGCGAGATGGCTACAGATTAGCCCTTCATGCTGCCTTTCTCCGCCAGGTTGATGTGGAAGTCAAAGGCGGTGGCCAGATCGTGCGGGGTCTGCAGGCCAGTGCCCTTGGACTTCGCGCGCTCGTAGTACTCCTCCAGCAGCGGCTGGTAGTCCGGGTGAGCGATCTCGATCATCTTCTTCACACGATCACGCGGCGCCAGGCCACGCAGGTCGGCGTAGCCACGCTCGGTGATGATGACCATGGCGTCGTGCTCGGTGTGGTCGATGTGGGACGCGAAAGGAACGATCGTGGAGATCGCGCCGTCCTTGGCGATCGTGCCCGAGATGAAGGTCGACAGGAAGGCGTTACGGGTGAAGTCACCGGAACCGCCAATGCCGTTCATGATGCGGGAGCCGGAGACGTTCGTGGAGTTCACGTTGCCGTAGATGTCCGCCTCAATCATGCCGTTGGAGGAAATCAGCCCCGTGCGGCGCACAACCTCTGGGTGGTTCGAGATCTGCTGCGGACGCAGGATGATGGACTCGCGGTACTTCTTAGCCTCCGCGTTCATCTTCTCCGCGTACTCCGGGGAGAGAGCGAAGGAAGTTGCGGAAGCAACGGTCATCTTGCCCGCGTCAATCAGGTCGAGCATGCCGTCCTGAATCACCTCGGTGTAGGCCTGGATGTTCTCGAACTTGGAGTCCAGCAGGCCAGCCATCACGGCATTAGGGACGTTACCCACGCCGGACTGCATGATGTAGCCGTCGTAGGTCAGGCGGCCGGCCTTCACCTCGCCCTCGAGCAGGTCGAGGAAGTGGCCAGCGATCTGCTCGGAGGTCTCGTCCACCGGCTTGAACGGAGCGTTGCGGTCCGGCGCGTTGGTCTTCACGACCGCGACAACCTTGGAGGACTCGATCGGGATGTAGGTGGTACCGATGCGGTCGCCCGGCTTGTTGATCGGGATCGGGGTGCGGTTCGGCAGCGCCGGCATCGACCAGATGTCGTGCATGCCCTCGAGGTCTTCGGACTGCCATTCGTTGATCTCGATGATGACCTTGTCTGCGGCGTTGATGTACTCAACGTTGTTACCCACCGCGGAGGAAGGCACGATGTTGCCCTCCTCAGTGATGCGCACGGCCTCGATGATCGCGACATCAAACTTGCCGAAGAAGCCCTGCTCCACCTGCAAACCCATGTGGGAGAGGTGGATGTCCTGGTACTTCATCTCGCCAGCGTTGATGGCCTTACGCATGATCGGGTCGGAAGCATAAGGCGCGCGGTAGTTGACGGCCTCTGCCTCGGCGAGCACACCATCGCAGTCCGGGGCCGTGGACGCACCCGTGAAGACGTCGATCTTGAAGTCCTCGCCACGGGAGTGGGCGTCCTTCGCCTTATTAGCGATGGCGGTGGGGAGGGCCTTCGGGTAGCCGGCACCGGTAAAGCCGGACATGCCGACCTTGTCGCCATTATTGACGAACTGTGCCGCCTCCTCGGCGCTCATCACCTTGGACTTGAGCTGCTCATGGGCAATGCGATCTGTCATTTATTCCTCCTGTGGCGTTCAGCCCACAGCGACCGATAATGGTTTGTTTTGCTGAGTGGGCAAAAACTCTTGGCCTATAGGCGCCATGCTACATAAATCGATTCTGAAGTGTGGCCTACACACTTTTGTATAGCTAACTACCCCCCTTTTTCGGTTCCCTACACCGGCACACTGCCCCTGCCCCTGCAGCGCCGTCCGAACTGCACTTTGCTGCAGACCGCCCAGCCTGGGAACATGGTCACCGTGACTAGCAGCATCGAAACCAAGCAGCAGGGCCTCCGCATCGGAACGCTGAGTCTCGACAGCCCCGTCGTCCTCGCCCCCATGGCGGGCGTGACGAACGTGGCCTTCCGCACCCTCTGCCGCGAGCAGGAACGGGAGCGGATGGGCTCCGTCGCGGGCCTCTATGTCTGCGAGATGGTGACCGCCCGCGCGCTCGTGGAGCGCAACCCCAAAACGCTCCACATGACCACCTTCGCGCCGGACGAAGACCCCCGCAGCCTGCAGCTGTACACCACCGACCCGAAATACACCTACGAAGCAGCCAAGATGATCGTCGACGAGAACATGGCTGACCACATCGATATGAACTTCGGCTGCCCCATGCCCAAGGTCACCCGTCGCGGCGGTGGC
This sequence comes from Corynebacterium sp., assembly GCA_043426695.1. Taxonomy (GTDB): domain Bacteria; phylum Actinomycetota; class Actinomycetes; order Mycobacteriales; family Mycobacteriaceae; genus Corynebacterium. The sequence continues at coordinate 12,715 of JBHWRM010000026.1, forward strand.
GCTGCCCTGCCCTACAAGCGGCGCCTCTTCGGCAACATCGTCGCCGCCGCCGTCAAAGCCACCGAGGGGACGGACATCCCCGTCACCGTGAAGATGCGCATCGGCATCGACGACGAGCACCGCACCCACCTCGACGCCGGACGCATCGCTGCCGACGAGGGCGCCGCCGCCGTCGCCCTGCACGGACGCACCGCCGCGCAGCGTTATGCCGGCGACGCCGACTGGAGCGAGATCGCCCGCCTCGTGGAGCACATGGACGGCCGCGTGCCGGTGCTCGGCAATGGCGATATTTTCAAGGCAACCGACGCCCGCGCCATGATGGAGCAAACCGGCTGCGACGGCGTGGTCGTGGGCCGTGGCTGCCTGGGACGGCCGTGGCTCTTTGCCGAGCTCTCCGCCGAGCTGCGCGGCCTTCCGGTGCCCGCGGAACCACCCCTGGGCGAGGTGGCGCGAATCATCATGCGTCACGCTGAGCTTCTCGCCGAGCATGACGGCGAGGATCGCGCCTGCCGCGACCTGCGCAAGCACATGACCTGGTACATGCGCGGCTTCCCCGCCGGTGGCGACCTGCGCCGCAGCCTCTCGAAGGTCAGCTCCCTGGCTGAGCTGCGCGAGGTACTCGACCCGATCTGGGACTCCGAGGCGCTCGCCAACGACGCCGACGGCGCGCGTGGGCGTCAGGGTTCCCCCGCGAAGGTGCAGCTCCCGGACGGCTGGCTCAACGACCCCGAGGATGAGACCGTGCCGGTAGGTGCCGATATCGAGAACAGCGGCGGCTAGCCCGTCTGCCACTGCAGTAGCAGCATAAAGCGGGGTCCTCGTTGATACGAGGGCCCCGCTTCTTTCTTGCTGTTCTAGGACTCGCTGCCGTAAGCAGTCTCCGCGAACTTCGCAGCCGCCAAAGCATCGTCCACGAGATCTTCCGGCTTGCGGGTCACATCCAGCTGAATCCCCAGCTCGTCGGAATGCAGGCGCTCCAACAGGTCCAGCTGCGCCACCAGAAGCTCCTGCGGCATATCACGGCCGATGCGGTGGCTCATGCGCTCCGAGAGCACATCGAAGGTGCCGTAGAGGTGCACGAAGAAGGTGATACCCTCCGCCTCGTTGAGAACCTCGCGGTGGGCCCGGGTCAGTGCCGGACAGGCAACCACTGTGGATTCCCCGGCGCAACCATGCTCACTCATCCAGTCGCGCACGCTCTCCAACCAGTTGACGTACTTCGCCTTGCTGGGGACCTCACCGCGATCCAGAGTTGCGAGATTCTCCGCAGGGTGAAGATCATCGGCCTCCAGCACGGGCCGGCACGTGCGTTCCCCGATGATCCGGGCCAGAGTGGTTTTACCGGAGCCACTGACCCCCATGATCACGAGGTGAATGGGGGTTTGTGGCTTGTCCTGGGTCGGCTGCGTCATAACCTCGATTATGCCCTAGAACCGGCCAACTCACCCACGGAATCCGTAAGCCGAAGCCCTAGGCCCCGATCGCGCCGACTGCCTCTTCCACCTTGGTCTTCATCTCACCGGTCAGCGGGACGTAGCCCTTATCCGCGTAGTCCCCCTGCTGGTTGGCCAGCATCGTGTACAGCACGTTTTTCACCTTGTCGCGGGTCTCTTCCCCGTAGCCCTTGGAGCACACGACCTCGTAGGTGGTCAGCGCCAGCGGGTAGGTCCCCTCCGCGGCATCGGCGAACAGGGCATCAGCGTCCACGATCATGTTCTTGCCCTTGCCCTGGTACTTCACGTTCTTGAGCGCCTCAGTGACGGACGTCGAGGACGGTGCCACCGGACCAGAGCCGAAGTCGACCTTCGCAGCCTTCAACTGCGGGGTCGGCTTGGTGAACGGCGTGGCCGTGTAGGTGATGGAGCCGTTCTCCGAGGCTGCGTGGTCTGCCACCCCGGCCGAGCCGTTCGCGCCGAGGCCCACACCGGTTGGGAAGGACGTCCCCTGCGGCTTCCATGCTCCGTCGGTGGCCGCTGCAAGGAAGCGCTGGAAGATCTCGGAGGTTCCGGACTGGTCACCGCGGTACACCACCTTGATCGGGGTCTTCGGGAGCTTCACTCCCTCATTAGCTTCCGCGATCCGGGGATCATCCCAGGAGGTGACGTTGCCTGCAAAGATGCTCGCCACGACGCGGGCGGGCAGGTTAATCTCCTGATCCACACCATCCAGCCGGTAGGCCACAGCCACGGGGCTCAGCACCATCGGAATATGCCAGGCGGTATTGCCCTCGCAGCGCTTCTGCGCATCCTTCGTCGCGCGCTCGCTCAGTGGGACGTCGGTGCTCGCGAAGTCTGCCTGCTTGCCAACAAAGGCCGCCTTCCCCTTGGCCGAGCCAGCGGCCTGATATTCCAGCTCAACCCCGTCGGCCTGCAGCGCCGGGCTCACCGTATCCTCGATGAACATCTTCTGGGAAGTCGCCCCCGCGCCGCGGACCGTGCCCGAGACGTCCGCCATGGGGTACGGATTTTCTGCCGCAGCGGTGGTGGAGTCGCCAGAACCCGCCTGCGGGGTGTCGCTGCCGGAGCAGGCGGTCAAGACGAGCCCACCGGCCAGCAGGGTGGCCAACGCGGCCGTCGTGCGTCGCGAACCCGGCGCGGCGATCAAGGACTTGTTCTTCAGCATTGTCGAGGCAGCCTTTCACTGAGATTCCGCAGTAGAACTGCGGGGCTGGGAATTAATTTAATTCTCCACGATAAACCACATCGGTGTGGACGATCCCGAAACCCAGGCCCTCGTAGGTCGCCACCGCCGGGGCGTTATCGCCCTCCACGTAGAGTTCTACGGTCCCCACGCCGCGCTTCATCAGCTCGCCGATGCCGAGCATCGTGATCGCTGGCCCCAGCCCCTTGCCCCGTGCCTCGTCGGCCAGGCAGACCACATACACTTCCCCGGCGCGCTCGCCTTCGGGCTTCTCCTGCTCCTCGGTGGGGATCTTCGTCCAGTGGAAGCCAGCGCACCGAGGCCCAGAGGCGTCCTCGTCCTCCCCGCAGGACCAGACCATCAGCACGCCATTGGGATCGAACCACGCGGTGTCGCGGGCGCTGCGCAGCTGATCGGTATCCCAGCCGCCCTGCTCCGGGTGCCAGGCAAAGGCCTCGTTGTTCACGCGGACCCATTCCTCGTCCACGAGCTCCTCCCCGAAGCGCTCGACGGCCTCAGGGTAGGTCAGCACCGTCAACCCCTGCAACTCGACCTTCGCGGCGGCATCCTCTGCCCCGGCGCGGAACTGCTCGCCGCGGGCGCTGCCTGGGGAAGCGTCGACCGCCATCTTGTGCAGCTCACGGGTGCGACGGGCGTTCGCTGCCTCCGCCATTGCGCGAGCCGGTGCCAAATCCCCGTGTGCCCACGCGTCCAGGGGGCCAGTCAGGCCCAAGTGTTCCTTCGCTGCCGCGAGCAGCCCGCGGGCCACACCCTGGCGGCGCACGTCGGGTGCAACAGCCAGCTCGGCGGTCGGGTTCTCCCCGGTCACGCTGGCGGTCACGGCCCCATCCAGCCCCAGCACGCCCACCGCACGCTCCTCGGCCATGGCCACGATGTGGCGGTGCCCATGGCCCCCATCGATGCCCTTGAGGAAGGCCTCGCTCAGCGCAGCCACCCCATCTGCCTGTTCAACTTCCCGGAGCAGGGTGTGCACCGCGGCGACCACCTCCGGTTGAGCGTGAAGCTGCTCGTAGGCGTGGAAAGTGCAGGTCATAAAACTCGCTCCCGGAAAATTCTGGTTCATCTCGGTTGGTGTTCTATCCACCCTACGCAAGCACCCGGACACGAGTTTTCGCGCGCGATACCCCGCCGCCGCGGACCGGGTATGGCCTGCCCCGTTTAATGCGCCATAATGTCTTTCATGGCAAACCCGCAGATTTCGGCTGATTCCTCCCCGGCACCGCGCCCCCGGCGTCGCCTGTGGAAGGTTCTCGCCGGTCTTCTGGTCGCATTCCTTGCGCTCATGCTCACGGACTCCCTCATTGCAGCACGCACGGAGGCGAAGATCTCCCAGCAGCTATACGAAGGCTCGCAGTTGCCTAAGCCGCCGGAGGTCATGCTCGCGGGCTTCCCCTACGTCGCCCAGGCATTCACCAAGGAGCTGGAGGCCGTCACGGTTACCGCCAAGGACGTCCCCATCGCCGGTTTTGGCGACGTCACTGTCCACTCCTCCGCCCAGTACGTCGACGTCACTGGCTCCCAGATCTTCACCGGCGATATTCACGACGCCGCCGCGCGCAAGGTTTTCCATCGCCTCCAACTGGGCGTCGTCCCCCTGGGAAAGCTGATGGGCATCCCCGACCTGGACGTCCAAAATAAGGCAGATATCTCCCCGCGCGGAGGGTGGGAAACCGAAGCGATCTTCCGCGGCACCCCGAAGGGCTTCCGCGCCCCCGCGATCGTCGAGATGAAGGTCCGCATCAAGCGCGGCGACGTCTACCTGCGCCCCGTCACCGTCATTGAGGGACCGGTGGACAGGAAGGAAGGGGCGGAGATCCTCCCCGCTGATCAGTTGGACGAGGAGACCACTGCGGCGCTAATGGACGGCTTCCGGTTAAAGATCGAGAAGGACTCCATCCCCTTCCCCGGGATCCCGATGCGTGTCTACGTCGGAGGAGGCTCGGTATTCATCGAGGCGGAGGACTACTACACCACCGTCAGCATCGAGGACCTCACCCCTCCGACCCGTCCCCTCACGGAAGAGCAACGGCCGTCCCTATAGAGTGGAGGCCATGAGTTCCGATAAGACTAATAATCAGTCTCCTGACCAGGGCGCCAACACCCCGGCAGAAAGCACCAACTCCGGCCCGAAGCTGGACGGCAACCAGGCCGTCAACCTCGCCGCCGAACAGTCGAAGAGCACGGCGGATAAGAACCTGCCGGTCTTCGGCGACCTCCCGATCCCGGAGGACACCGCTAATCTGCGCTTCGGCCCGAATCTGCATGACGGCCTGCTCGCGCTCCTGCCGCTGGTCGGCGTGTGGCGTGGCCAGGGCCAGGCTGCGCACCCGGGCGAGGAAGAGTTCACCTTCGGCCAGCAGCTGAGCATCTTCCACGATGGCGAGAACCGCCTGGGCTTCGAGTCCCGCACCTGGAAGATCAACCCACCCGCCGAGGAAGGCGCTGAGGCGGAAGGCGACGAGGCTGGCGCTAAGGCTGCGGGTGAGCCGGAGGTCGGCGAGCTGCTGCGCCGCGAGGCAGGCTTCTGGCGCATCGACAATGACGACAACATCGAGCTGCTCATCGCCCACTCCGACGGCATGATCGAGCTGATGTACGGCAAGCCGCTCACCGAGCGTGCCTGGCAGCTGGAGAGTGCGTCCACCCTGGCTACCGAAACCGGACCGAGCGCCCTGGGCCCCGGCAAGCGTCTCTACGGCCTCATGCCGAACAACGATCTCGGTTGGGTCGATGAGCGCCTCATCGACGGCGAGATGGTGCCGTGGATGTCCGCACAGCTCAAGCGGGTACGCGGCTAGCTCTGCACCTGGCTAAGCCTGCGCGGTGACGGCTTCCGCAATCAGGGCCTCGAGCTCATCCGCGAAGGTCGGCCGCGGCATAGGCTGGCCGTCGATGGCCGTGACGCACGCCTGAATCCGTACCGAGGACACCAGCCACACGCCCGCTGCGGTGCGCAAGTCCTCATCGGTGAGCTGCGCTTCAGCCACCGACCAACCGCGTTCTGCGGCGAGACGGAACACAGCAGCCTGCGACGTGCCGGGGAGGATCCCGGTGTGCGGGCAGGGGGTCAGCAGCTGTGGTTTATCGTCGCCCTCGGACTCCCGGGCGATGATCACGCTGCTCGTGGGACCTTCCAGAACAGTGCCTTCTTCGCTCAAGAAGATGACGTCGTCGAAGCCTGCCTTCTTTGCTGCCCGTAGTGCTGCCATGTTCGCGGCATAGGAGAGCGTCTTTGCGCCGATCAGCGCCCACGGCGAGCGATCCGAAATATCGAGGCTGAAACCCCGCTCGGCGGTCATCACGCTGACGCCCTCACGGCGGGCTTTGAGCTGGGCTTCGCCCACCGGGGTCACCGTGATCCACCCGGTGGGCGTCCCACCCGATTCACGGCCCCTCGAGTAGACCCAGCGCAGCGCTGCCTCGTGCTGCTCCGGGTACACGCGCGCGAACTCGCTGACCGCCAGCTCGGTGGCCGCGGTCCAGCGCTGAATGTCCGGTTCCGGCAGCTCCAGCATCGCCGCGCTCGATAGGAAACGGGAGGCGTGCCGGTCCGTGTTGCGCACCACGTCCTCGCGCAGGATCAAGGTCTCGAACACACCATCTCCGCGGATGGCCGCGAGATCGTCAGCGTAGAGGAACGGCTGCTCAGCGTCCCACACCCGGGGTTCCGGGGCGCCGAGAACATCAATGACAATCGCCATAGCTACTCCTTAGTCGGAAGCCACTTCACCAACCGGCTAGCCCCTTGGCTCCGAGGGCAACACGCGTGAGCGCGCGGGGCTAAGGCCGGGATCCATTCCAAGAATATGCCCTGGTCGATCACCGTGGCGATTCCCTACTAGCATCGGGGTAACGAACGAGCGCAGAAAGGTTGTTTTCCCTTCATGACCACCCCCAGCTCTCCCCTATTGAGCCATGTCCCTGGAGCCAGCGCGACAAATGAGGACAAGACTTATCCCGTTGCCTGGCACTACGGAAAGCCCCTCGGCGAGCAGAACGCCGTTGAAGACGGCGCAACCGGCATCATCGACCGCTTCGACCGCGTCGCGCTGTGGGTCCACGGTGAGGAGGCGAAAACCTGGCTCAACGACCTGATCAGCCAGAAGATCAACGCCATCCAGCCTGGTCAGGCCACCTTCGGTCTCATCTTGGATGTGCAGGGCCACGTGGAATACCAATTCGGCGTCGCTGCGTTGGAGGACGGCATCCTGCTGGACGTCGCCGGTGACCAGGCCGAGGGATTGGAGACCTACCTCAGCCGCATGATCTTCTGGGCGAAGGTTGAAATCGAGCGTCTGGACCTGGTGCAGGTGGCCGTTCTGGAGAAGCCTGATGCGCAAGAGTCGGCAGAAGGTGACCGGGCTGGCCTCGGCGCCACCCCGGCTGGAGCGTTCCCGGATGCGCATTCCTGGCGCACCCGAAAACTGGGTGAGATTGCGGTGACCGACGTGTGGCTGCCGGCCGATGCACAAATCGAAAGCTGGGATCATGCCACCGGTGGCCTCGGCTACGTCCCAACTGGCCTGATGGCCTACACCGCCTGGCGCATCGCCGCGCGCCAGCCGGTGGTCGGAGAGGACACGGACGAGAAGACCATCCCCCACGAGGTTCCCTGGTACCTGGGTACGAACTCCCACGGGGCGACCCAGCTGGCACAGGAGAGCGAAGGGCCGACCGAGCATGCAGTTCACCTGAATAAGGGCTGCTACCGCGGGCAGGAGACCGTCTCCCGGGTCCAGAACCTGGGCAAGCCCCCGCGCACTCTGGTGCTGCTCCACCTCGATGGCTCCCGAAACGCGCTCCCGGAGGTCGGCGCTGACCTTACCGCGGGCGGCCGACGCATCGGCCGCGTGGGCAGCAGCGTGCACGACGCGACTCTGGGGCCAGTTGCTCTCGCGCTAGTACGGCGCAATGTGGTGGAAAAGCTGGCGACGGACCCGTCGGCGGTACCGGCCCTGCAGGCCGGGGAGGTGGACGCCGCTATCGATCCTGCGGACGTAAAGGTGGACGACACTGAAAAGCCGGGACGCGCAGCGATCAATAATCTGCGCAACGGCTAAAATTCGCGGGACCCGTTGTACCGACAGCGCTGACCTGCGTTTTTGGGGCGTATCTCGCATCGTGACCATGGTTTCCCACGGCGCGGAGCGGGGCGCAACGGGCCCTGGTTCGGAATTCGCAAAAAAAATTCGCTATGGTGTAGACCAGGAAATGCTTAAACAATAAGAAGGCGACCGTTCCCTCGAGTCGCCATACGATCTCTCAAGGGGGTCAGCCATGGGTCGCGGCCGCGCAAAGGCTAAGCAAGCCAAGGTAGCTCGCCGACTGAAGTACCAGGCTCCGGAAATGGATCTGGAGCGTCTGCAGCGAGAGCTTTCCGGAGCTCCGCAGCAGGACGAGTACTCCGAGCGCGATGACGAGTGGGACGACTGGAGCGACCACCGCTACTAGTCCCCGCGTCATGCGGCCTGAGCCCACGACCTAATAAATCTGGTCGGGCTCGGGTCGTATTTTTTTACCCCGCGGCCTCGCTCCGCCCCCTGGTGGCAGCGACGCCGCTTTTCGTGTTGGGCCGTGGCCACCGGAAACGCCCGGAGCCACGGTATTTCCCACGAGTCCCCTAGGCCTCCGCCGGGTGCTCGCCCTGCAGGGTCGCGCCGCCCTCGCCAGAACGGACCACGCCCAGGCGCCATGCCTTCATGTGACGGGCCGCCAGCATGGCCAGCGCGCGGTCAGCGTCCTCCTCGGACACGATGGCGACCATGCCAACACCCATGTTGAAGGTCTTCTCCATCTCCTCCTGGGCCACGCCACCGAGCTCCTGAATCTTGGCGAAAATCGGACCCGGAACCCAGGTGGAGCGGTGCAGCTCGGCGACCAGACCCTCCGGAATCACGCGAGCCACGTTGGCAGCCAGGCCGCCACCGGTGATGTGGGCGAAGGTGTGGACGTCGCATTCCGCGGCCAGGTCCAGGCAGTCCTTCGCGTAGATGCGGGTCGGCTCGAGCATCTCTTCGCCCAGGGTGCGCCCAAACTCCGGCACCTCCTGGTCGAGCGGCAGGCCGGCGTCCTGCAGAAGCACCTTGCGAGCCAGGGAGTAGCCATTGGAGTGCAGGCCGGAGGACTCCATCGCGATGACCACGTCACCCGGGCGGACCTTGTCCGGCCCCAGCAGCTTGGCCTCTTCGACCACGCCAACGGAGGTGGCGGAGACGTCGTAGTCATTCTCGTCCATGACGCCCGGGTGCTCGGCGGTCTCGCCACCGAGGAGGGCGCAGCCTGCTTCCTCGCAGCCATCCGCGATGCCCTTGACGATCTCGGCAACCTTCTCCGGGATCACCTTGCCGATCGCGATGTAGTCCTGCATAAACAGCGGCTCGGCGCCACAGACGACGAGGTCATCGACGCACATGGCCACCAGGTCGCGGCCGATGGTGTCGTGCTTATCCATCGCCTGAGCGACGGCCAGCTTGGTGCCCACACCATCGGAGGATGCTGCCAGCAATGGCTTGTCATACTCCCCCAGCGCGAACAGGCCTGCAAAGCCGCCGAGCCCGCCGCGAACCTCCGGGCGGGTCGCGCGCTTCGCCAACGGGGCCAGCAGCTCGACAGCGCGGTCGCCGGCCTCGATATCCACACCAGCGGCGGCGTAAGACGCCCCAGCTTGAGTCTTCTGATCATCACTCATGAGTTTTCTCCTGCTTGTGAAATCCGGCTTCGCGCCGAGGGTGTTCAATCGCTAGTTTTCTTCGGGATTGTTGCTTGATACCTCGCCCGCGGCGACCTGCCCGGCCTCCTCCGCGAGGCGGCGTTGCCTGAGGCGAACCTGCTCCGCGTTCGGATTGCCCGCCGGCAGCCCCAGCGGGTACACGCCGTCGAAGCAGGCAGCACACAGGGTCTCCCGCGGCTGCGCGCTGGTCTCCACCATCGCTTCCGTGGAGACGAAGCCCAGGGAGTCCGCACCGACCTCTTCCCGCATGGCCTCCACCATGTTGTTTGGGTCCACGTTGTTGGCCAGCAGCTCGTTTGGCGACGGAAAATCGATGCCGTAGAAGCATGGCCACTTCACCGGCGGGGAGGCGATGCGCACGTGCACCTCAGCCGCGCCTGCATCCCGCAGCATGCGGATCAGGGCACGCTGGGTGTTGCCGCGCACGATGGAGTCATCCACCACGATCAGACGCTTGCCTTCGATCACGTGGCGCAGCGGGTTCAGCTTCAGGCGAATGCCCAGCTGACGAATGGTCTGGGAGGGCTCGATGAAGGTGCGGCCCACGTAGGCGTTCTTCGTCAGCCCCTGGCCGAAGGGGATGCCGGAGGCCTGGGCGTAGCCCACCGCCGCCGGGGTGCCGGAGTCAGGCACCGGGATCACCAGGTCGCCCTCAGCCGGCCATTCCTCCGCCAGGCGGCGGCCGATGTCCACGCGGGTCGCGTTCACCGGCTGGCCGTTGATGACCGAGTCCGGGCGCGCAAGGTAGACGTACTCAAACACGCAGCCCTTCGGAGTGGCCTCGGCGAACTTGCGGGAGCGGATGCCGTCCTCGTTGATGGCGATGAACTCGCCCGGCTCGACATCACGCACGAACTCAGCGCCGACGATGTCCAGGGCCGCGGTTTCGCTGGAGACGACCCAACCGTTGGCGAGCTTGCCGATGCTGAGCGGGCGGACGCCGTGTGGGTCGCGTACCGCGTACAGGTCCTTGCCGTCCGTAAAAGTCAGGCAGTATGCGCCCTTGACGCGCGGGAAGAGCTGAAGCGCGGCTTCCTCCATCGAGGTGTTCTCGTCGATGAGGTCCGCGATGAGGGCGCACATGACGTCCGAGTCGCTCGGCTCATCAGCGGGATCCACGAGGCGCTTTTCCGCGGCCTCGGCCATCAGCTCCAGGTAGTTGGTGAGGTTGCCGTTGTGCCCCAGGGCGACATCCGTGCCGTCCGAGGCCATGCGAAACATCGGCTGGGCGTTTTCCCAGCGTCCCCCGCCGGCCGTCGCGTAACGGGTGTGACCGATCGCGATGTGTCCCTTCAGGGAGTTAAGGATCTGCTCGTCGAACACCTGGCTAACCAGGCCGAGGTCCTTGTACACGAGGATCTGGTCACCACTGCCGACGCCGATGCCCGCCGCTTCCTGGCCACGGTGCTGCAGTGCGTACAGCCCGTAGTAGGTCAGCTTTGAGACGTCCTCCCCTGGCGCCCATACCCCGAAGACACCGCATTCCTCGCGCGGAGGCTGCTCCCCGTGATCGTCGTACCCCCGGTCCGTTGGTTGGGCGGGCTGTGCCGTGTCCACCGACGGTGCCGAGTTGGTCCCATTCAAAGAATTCAGGCCAGTATCTTTTGCCACTATCACGACATTACCAGCCCTTTAATGTCTTCCAAACAGGGGCAAGTGACGCTCCACCTCCGAAGCACGGGTTCCAGAAAGCTCGACGCTGATCTTTCCCATCGGACCGCCGACCGCTTCGGTACCTGCTCGTTCTGACATTTCCGTCAAGGACGCCACTCCGGCCGCAGCCCGCAGCCAGGCCAGCGGGCTGCATTGCACCACGTTGGGCGGATTCCCCCGGCGGTGCACCGGCCCGGCCACGCACTGCACTGCCACAAAGGGCGGCACCCGTAGCTCCACGGTATTTCCGGGCGCGTCCTGTGCGAGCAGTTCAGCGCTGCGCCGGACTGCATCCGCGAGTGTTTGGCGGGAGGGCACGGGCTGGCTTTCCGGATCATCCACCCAGTCCGCAACGGCGGCCATCGCCTCCGTCGCCGCGGCAGTCAGCTCAAGACCACTTAGTTTTCGGCTCATAGTCCCCACCCTAATGAGGCCTGCGGACAAGCCATTTTCGCAACAACGTGAGGCACCCCATAGCGCGCTTCTGAACTGCGGAAATGACCAGTTTCCCCGGCCTTCTGTGCAACAATTTCGCCACTGTGTCAGTGTTTTATCAGACTGTGCTTTAACATGGCCTTCATGGGTAAAGATGCGACGTCTGCAAACACCGATGAGACCTTGACGGCTCAGCCAGAAGTGACGAGCACGGAGGGGCCATCGCCGCTCGTCACGCTACGTTTCCTCGCCTCCCCCACCGACGTGCTGTACGCCGGCGGCATGGGCGTGCACGGTGGGCGTGTGCTGGAGTGGATCGATAAGGCGGCCTATGCCTGCGCCGTGGGCTGGTCTCAGTCCTATTGCGTGACCGCCTATGTGGGGCATATCCACTTCACCCGCCCAATTCCTTCCGGCCACCTGGTCGAGGTGCGTTCCCGCATCGCCTACACCGGGCGTTCCTCCATGCACATCGTCAACGAAGTGCTCTCTGCCGACCCGCGCGACGGCCAGTTCACCCGCGCCTGCGACTGCCTGGTGATCTTCGTGGCTATGGACGAGAACCGTCGCTCCAAGGCTGTGCCGAAGTACATCCCGCAGACCGAGGAGGAGAAGCGCGTCGAGGAGGCCGCGCTGTCCCGCATCCAGCTGCGCAAGGCAATTGAGGAGGAAATGCTGCGCCAGTCCTACACGGACGACTCCACGGCGCCACAGGTCACTTCCCGCTTCCTCGCTAAGCCCACGGACGTCAACTGGGGCGGAGACGTCCACGGTGGTACCGCGATGCAGTGGATCGACGAGGCCGCGACCGCCTGCACCATGCGCTGGTCCGGGGAGCGCACCGTCGCCGTCTACGCCGGTGGCATCCGCTTCTACCGCCCGGTCTCCATCGGTGACCTGATCGAGGTGGACGCCCGCCTGATCCGCACCGATGCCCGTTCCATGTCCGTCTCCGTCCACCTGCGCGCGGGCGACCCGCGCGAGGACACCTCGAACCTGCCAACCGCGATCCACGCATCCTTCACCTACGTCGCGGTCGACGTCGACGGCCACGCGCTGCCGGCCCGCAAGTACGTGCCGCAGACCAACGAGGATAAGCGCCTGGAGCAGCACGCCATGACGCTGCGCGAGCTGCGCTCCACCTACGTGCCGAAGCCGCTGGTCTCCCCGCTGCCGGGTAATACCAAGCTCAGCGACTAGCCCAGTGTCGAGCACCGCCGCCCACCCCTGCCACGGCACGGGTGGGCATATGCGTTCCATCGAGGAGCACTACCGCTTTACCCAGTCGCTGGCCGAGGCCTGGTTGCAGCGGGGGAACCGAGCCGCCGATACCTTGCCTCTCACCCAAGCATTGGGCCGGGTGCTGGCGCGCCCAGTGAGCGCCCAGCAGGCTGTCCCACCGTTTTCCAATTCTGCGATGGATGGTTTCGCCATCCGCGCTTCGGACGTGCCAGCCGATCTTGCGGCCAGGGACCTGAGCACGGAACCATTGCGTTTTCCTGTCTCCGGCGATGTCTTCGCTGGTGCGGCCCCTGAGCTCCCGCCGCCAGGTCACGCCCAGCGGATCATGACGGGCGCCCCAGTGCCTGAGGATGCCGAGGTACTGGTCATCCCGGTGGAGGCGACGAATATTCCTGCCGGCCCGCACCCACTGCCCGAGTCCATCGAGGTCTACGAGCTCGACCCGGGGCATTCTCACGTGCGCCGCGCCGGTTCCAATATCCGTCCGGGCGACGCGCTCGCCCCGGCGGGCTGCGAACTCGACGCCGGAACCGCCGCCGCACTCATCGCGACGGGAGTTGACGAGGTCGCGGTCCATCCCGAACTGCGCGTCGCCGTGGTCACCACGGGCGACGAGGTCGCGGTGGCCAGCGGTGCTGAGGCCGACCGCGCTGGGGCAGCATCGGCAGACAGCGCCCTCCCCCGCATCCCGGACTCCAACGGCCCGATGGTCGCCCAGCTCGCCGAGGCGCTGGGCGCCGGGGTCACCGCCAGCGTTCACCAGGTCCGGGACGACGCCGACGCCTTCCGCCACCTTCTGAACGAACTCGCGGCCGGCCACGACCTCATCATCACCACTGGCGGCATCTCCGCCGGAGCCTTCGATGTGGTCAAACAGGTCGCAGGCGAAAACTCCTCGGACATGTGGTTCGGCCCGCTGAATATGCAGCCGGGTAAGCCCCAGGGCGGCGGGCTGTGGGAGGGCACTCCCCTACTCTGCCTGCCCGGTAACCCAGTGAGCGTGTGGGTGAGCTTCCACATCTTTATAGGCCCCCTGCTGCGCCGCATGCGAGGGATGGAAAGCTATGGCACGGCACTAAACCGACCGAGCGTGCGCGCCCGCGTGCGCGGGCAGTTCCCAGCTAGCACGGGACGCACGCTGATCTCCCCCGTCCGGGTCAACTACTCCGGGACGGAACCGGTGGTGGATGCGTTCAGTGGCCAGCGCTTTGGCTCCCACTTCGTCGCCTCCCTCGTGGGGCTGGATGGCATGGTGGTGATCCCGGCGCGATCCTTAGGCCCCGCCGAGGGCGAAGAGGTGGACGTCCTCCTGCTCTAGAGGACTTCCGGAGGCGGTGGCAGCCAGAGACGGCGTCCCTGCACGTCCAATACATGGAAGGAGCCAGCTGATGACCGACGAGCTGACGTACGAGAAGATCGTCTACGACCCCTTCGTCCGTGCCCGGCAGCACAGCGAAGAAACGCAGCTGCCCGGCGTGGAGCAGGGGCACGCCGACGGACCCTTCGACGGGCTCGACGGCAAGGCCCGCAAGCTGATCCGTAGCGCCCAGCACTTCTATATCTCCACCGTCACCGGCACCGGGTGGCCATATGTGCAGCACCGCGGAGGTCCACAGGGCTTCGTGCACATCAGTGCAGACGGCAAGCGGCTGTTCTGGCCGGAGTTCCACGGCAATAACCAGTTCGTCACCACCGGTAACGTCGACCGGGGCGGGGAGGACGGCGGGCGGGTGTGCCTCTTCTTCGTCGACTATCCGCTGCGTCGTCGGCTAAAGGTCTTCGGCCACGCACGCATCGTGGAGGCCGCTGAGAACCCCGAGCTCGCCGAGGCTGCGACCACCATCGGTGGCGTAAGGCTCCGCCAGCCTACTGAACGCATCATGGTCGTGGACCTGGTGGCCACCGACGCGAATTGCTCGAAGCACATTCAGCCGAGATGGACGAAGGCCCAGGTCGACGAGACACTGGGTCTATACCGAAAAGATATCGCCGAGCTGAAGGAGCGCATTCAGGCGCTCGAGACTCAGCTCGGCGATTGGGAGGGCTAGCGCCGGGGCGCCCCTGCCCTAGCTAGGGCTTGTGCGCCCTAGACGGTGGAGTTCGCTCCGGTGGCGTGGCCGAAGAGCGCAGGCAGGGTTGCCTCCCACACGTTGCGCAGCTCCTCGACGTTGAACACCAGGCGTGCGACCTCGCCGTCCTCGGAAGCATCCTGCTCCGCCGGCTCCGGCTGATCGCCCGGCAGGTTGCCGGTGGCGCCAACCTCGAAACAGACCTCCGGGCGCCCCTCAGCGTCCACGCTGCCCGTGCGGCCGATCCAGGCTGCTGGAACCTCGTGGTCGGCGAGGATCTCCATCGCCTTGGCGTAGCTTGCCTTCGGCATCGCGAGCACCACGCGGGTGGCGGTCTCCGAGAACAGGCCGACGAAGAGCTGCTCGTGCAGGTCATCGCTGGCAGCCAGGCTCGGCTCCAGGTTCATGGCCGGGTTGACGGTGACACCCGTGTTGGACTGGATCGCCAGCTCGACGATGGTCTGTGCCAGGCCGCCCTCGGAGAGGTCGGTCGCGGCGGCTGCCACGCCACGCAGAGCGGAGAGGGCATTGCCCAGGCGCTCTTCTGCGTGCAGGTCGATCTGCGGTGGCAGGCCGGAAAGGTTGTCGTGGACAACCTGCTGCCAGATGGAGCCACCCAGCTCGTCCTTGGTCATCGCACCAGCCAGGATCAGCTCGTACTCAGAGCCCTCCGCAATCTGCTGCGGCAGGCGGGTGGTGGCGTCGTCGATGGTTCCCAGAACTGCGACCACCGGGGTCGGCAGGATCGGGGTGTCACCGGTCTGGTTGTAGAAGGAGACGTTGCCTCCGGTGACCGGGATCTGGACGTCCACGCAGCCGTCGGCCAGGCCGTGGACGGCCTCGCGGAACTGCCACATGACCTCCGGGTCCTCCGGGGAACCGAAGTTCAGGCAGTTGGAGACGGCGACCGGGGTCGCACCCGTGGTGGCGACGTTGCGGTAGGCCTCGCCCAGCGCGAGCTTTGCGCCCATGCGCGGGTCGAGCTGCGCGTAGCGGCCGGAGGCGTCCGCGGAGACCGCGATGCCGCGGTTGGTCTTCTCGTCGATGCGCAGCATGCCGGCGTCGGCGTCCTTCGCCAGGACGGTGTTGCCGCGGACGTAGCGGTCGAACTGCTCGGTGATGAACGCGCGGGAGCACAGCGCCGGGGAGGCGACCAAATCCAGCAGCTGCTGGCGCAGCTCCGGCAGGTTATTCGGGCGCGGCAGGTCGGCCTGCTTCTGCAGCTCGTCCTGGTCGGCCGGGCGCTGGTACGGGCGCTCGTAAACTGGGCCCTCGTCCGCGATGGTCTTAGGCGGGGCGTCGAGGATGACCTCGCCCTGGTGCTCGCAGATCAGGCGGCCGGTGTCGGTGACCTCACCAATGTCGGAAGCGATGACGTCCCACTTGCGGCAGATCTCCATGAACTCGTCGAGCTTCTCCGGCTCGACGACCGCGCACATGCGCTCCTGGGACTCGGAGGACAGGATCTCCGCTCCGGTCATGCCCTTGGCACGCTGGTGGACGTTGTCGAGCACGACGTGCATGCCGACATCGCCGGCGGCAGCCAGCTCGGAGACGGCACAGGACAGGCCTGCGCCACCCAGGTCCTGAATACCGACGACTACGCCGGCGTTGTACAGGTCCAGGCAGCACTCGATGAGGACCTTCTCCGCGAAGGGGTCGCCGACCTGCACGGCCGGGAGCTTGCGCTCCGCGCCCTCCTCGAAGTTCTCAGACGCGAGGACGGACACGCCGCCGATGCCGTCCAGGCCGGTGCGGGCGCCGAAGAGGACGACGCGGTTGCCGGAGCCGGAGGCGAAAGCCAGCTTCAGATCCTCGGCCGGGAGCACTCCCACGCCGAGGGCGTTGACCAGTGGGTTGCCGCCGTAGGAGGCGTCGAAAACGGTCTCGCCGCCGATGTTCGGCAGGCCGAGGGAGTTACCGTAGCCGCCGATGCCCGCGACCACGCCCGGCAGGACGCGCTGGGTATCCGGGGCATCCGCTGCACCGAAGCGCAGCTGGTCCATCACAGCGACCGGGCGCGCACCCATGGCCATGATGTCGCGGATGATGCCACCCACGCCGGTGGCCGCACCCTGATAGGGCTCGATGTAGGACGGCGAGTTGTGGCTCTCGACCTTGAAGGTCACGGCCCAACCGTCGCCGATGTCCACCACGCCGGCGGTCTCGCCGATGCCGGCGAGCATCTTAGAGTTCATCTCCTCGGTGGTGGTCTCACCGAAGTAACGCAGGTGAACCTTGGAGGACTTATAAGAGCAGTGCTCCGACCACATCACGGAGTACACGGCCAGCTCCGCCTCGGTTGGGCGGCGGCCCAGGATTTCCTTGATGCGGGCGTACTCGTCTTCCTTGAGGCCGAGGTCCGCCCACGGCTGGACGAGGTCCGGGGTCTGCTCAGCGTTCGCGACCGTGTCGTTGTGCACCTTGACAGCGCCAGAGTCGGCCGCGGCGCCGGAACCGTTGTTGAGGTTGTTCGTCATAGAACTACTTCCCTGAACTACTTTCTTGAAAAAGTTCTCGCTGGTAGCCGGTGAGGCCCTAGACCAGGCTGTGAAGGACGGACTGGAACATGCCGAGGCCGTCGGTGGACGGTCCGGTGAGCTCTTCCACGGCGTGCTCGGGGTGCGGCATGAGGCCAACGACGTTGCCCTTCTCGCTGCACACGCCCGCGATGGAATTGCGGGAGCCGTTGTGGTTCACCACGTAGCGGAAGACGACCTGGCCCTCCCCCTCGAGGCGCTCGAGGGTCTCCTCATCCGCCTGGAAGCGTCCCTCCCCGTGCTTGGACGGGACCAGCAGGGTGGATCCCTTCTCCAGGCCGGAGGTCCACGGGGTAGAGTTGTTCTCCACCTCGAGTTCGATGTCGCGGCAGACGAAGTGCAGGCCCTCGTTGCGGGTCAGCGCACCTGGCAGCAGCCCTGCTTCCTGCAGGATCTGGAAGCCATTGCAAATGCCCAGTACTGGCAGGCCACGGCCCGCAGCCCCGACGACGGAGCGCATGGCAGGCGCGATCGCTGCGATGGCGCCGGCGCGCAGGTAGTCGCCATAAGAAAAACCACCCGGGACGACGACGGCGTCAACGTCCTTCAGGTCAGCATCCGCGTGCCACAGTTCGACGGGCTCGCCACCGGCGAGACGGACGGCGCGGAGGGCGTCGACGTCATCGAGGGTGCCCGGAAAGGTAATTACTCCGATGCGGGGGCTCACTGCTGAACCTCCGCGGTGACGACCTCGTAGTCCTCGATCACGGTGTTGGCGAGCAGCTCGGCGGCGATCTTCTCGAGATCCGCCTCGCTCACCTGGTCATCGACCTCGAGTTCGAAGCGCTTGCCCTGACGGACATCCTGCACCCCGCTGATCTCCAGACGACCAAGGGCGCGGACGATGGCCTGCCCCTGAGGATCCAGAATTTCTTTCTTCGGCATGACGTTGACAACCACACGAGCCATGTTCTCTAGTGCTCCCAGCTGTTGGAAAAATCCATTAAGTACGTGCCCATGTTAACACCAGGCTGAAAGGCCAAGGAATTAATGGAATGGCGCTGCCGAGGGTGACTTAAAAGCGTCACCGAGGATGGCGAAAAACCCTAGTCCAGCAGCTCCGTCGCATTCATTCGGTCCAGTTCCCAGGCGGTCTCGAACGCGCCCTGTTCCCAGGCCTTATAACGGCCGGAAACACCGCCATGGCCGGACTCCATGTCGATCTTCAGCAGGACGTTCGCACCCGCCACGTCGCGGAGCTTGGCCACCCACTTCGCGGGTTCCACGTAGAGCACGCGGGTGTCGTTGAGGCTGGTGACGGCCAGGATCGGCGGGTAGGTCTTGTCCGCGGTGATGTTCTCGTAGGGAGCGTATTCCGCCATGTAATCGTAGACCTGCGAGTCGTGGTAGGGGTCGCCCCATTCGTCCCACTCGGTCACGGTCAGCGGCAGCTCCGGCATGAGCATGGAGGTCAGCGGGTCGACGAAGGGCACGATCGCCTCGATGCCCGCGAAGCGGTCCCCTGCCATGTTCGCCACCGCTCCCATCAGCATGCCGCCGGCAGAACCACCCTCGGCAACCATGCGCTGCGGGCTGGTCATGCCGCGGGCAATGAGCTCGTCAGCCACGGCGATGAAGTCAGTGAAGGTGTTCTTCTTGGATAGCCCCTTGCCGTTGTCGTACCAGAGGCGGCCCATCTCCCCACCCCCGCGGACGTGCGCGATGGCGTAAACCACGCCGCGGTCCAGCATCGAGAGTCGGAAGATAGAAAAGCCTGGATCCATGGAGGACTCATAGCTGCCGTAGCCGTAGAGCAGCACCGGGTTCTCCCGGTCGAGTGGGACGTCCGCGCGGTGGATCAAGCTCACCGGAACCTGCGCCCCATCCGGTGCGGTGGCCCAGATGCGGGTGGCCTGGTAGTCGGCCGGGTTGAACTCCTTGCCGTCCGGCCCGGGGAGGACTTGCTGTTCCTTACGCAGGATCTGCTCCCGGGTAGCTAGGTCGAGCTCGTAAACCCGGGTGGGCGTAGTAAAGGAAGAAAAGACGAAGCGCAGGACGGGCGGGTTCCACTCGCTGTTCCCGGCAGCGCCGACGGTCGCGAGCTCCTCGCCGAAGTCGACTGGGCGGAACTCGGACCAGCCCTCGGAGATGTCCATGAGGTAGCTCTTCGAGACAGCGTTTTCGCGAGCCTCGAGGACGAGGTGGTTTTGGAAGCAGTCCACGCCCTCGATGCGGGCGTCGTCTCGGTGTGGAACGAGGCTGCGGACGTCGTCCAGGGAAGAGATCTGGCCGACCGGGTGGTAGCCCAGCTCGGAGTTCACGCCGTTCTTATTGTGAATGACCAGCCAGTGCTCCTCGCCGCCGACGCGGGCGTGGTCGATGCCGTACTCCACGCCCTGCTCGCGCGGCAGGACGCGGGTCAGCTCCGCGCCTTCGCCCTTCTCCTCGGCCTCCAGGTCGAGGTACCAGACCTCGCTGGTCACTTTGGAGGAGGAGGCGATCAGCAGGAAGCGCTTGGAGCGGGTGGTGCCGACACCGGTCCAGAAGCGCTCGTCTTCCTCGCGGTAGATCAGCTCGTCCTCCTCGACGGCGGTGCCGAGGGTGTGGCGCCAGACCTCGTGCGGGCGCCAGGCAGCGTCGACCTTCTGGTAGTAGATCGTGTCGCGACCAACCCAGGTCGCGCCGTAGAAGACATCCGGGATGGGCTCCCCGATTTGTTCGCCGGTGGTCAGGTCGCGGAAGTACATGATGAAGCGCTCATCACCGGCGGTGTCGACGGAGTAGGCCAGGCGGGTGCCGTCGAGGGTGACGCTTGCCGCGCCAAGGGAAAAGAAGTTGTGACCCTCGGCCTCGGCGTTGACGTCGAGGAAGACCTCCTCGCTCGGGTGCGGGGTATCTGGGTCGATCTGCGGTGGGGTCCAGTCCGCCGGGTTGTCGACGGGGACGCGGCACATCGAGGCGTAGTTCTTCCCTTCCGTGGAGCGGGAGAAGTACCACCAGTCGCCCGCGCGGACGGGCAGGGACATGTCCGTCTCCTGCACGCGGGATTTCACTTCTTGGTAGATGGCGTCGCGGAGCGGGTTCAGGTGCGCGGTCTCCTGGACAGTGAAGGCATCCTCCGCAGCGAGGTGGTCCAGAACCTCCTGGGACTCCTTGTCCCGAAGCCACTCATAATCATCGCTGAAGTCGCGGCCATGGAAGCTGCGCTGGGTGGCAAGCTTCTTAGCAACCGGGGCGGTGAGCCGCGGGGACTGCTGATCCCGTTGAGACGGAGTGCTGCCCGGGTGCTGATTCTGCTGTTCGCCTGGGGTGGACTGAGTCACTGCGAGCCATGACCTTTCTTCTATGGACAAAAAACGATAGTGTTATGAATTCGTTACCTGGGAGCCGACTGTACTGGCGCTGGGATGGTGGCCAGTTTCGGCCCCCACCGCCGGGGAGCGCTCCCCGACACAGCGCCAGCTCGCACACAGCCCCTGGTTTCGCTAAGCCCCTAAGCTAGCACCCGCACCGGACACGAAATGCAGCCCCGGTGAGCTGCGCAGGGGTACGACCCGGAACCGCCGGGACAGCACAGTAAGTTGCATAACTTCTGTAACTTGCGCCCCAATAATGCTCATTTGTTTCATTTTCCCTGGGAAGCAAATACAATTCGACTGTAACGAGCATCGAATCTTCTACACCAATCCACAGATAGGATGAATATGCGTCTCAAGGCCCTCGCCCTCTCCGTGGTTGCTGTTCTCGGCGCCATGCTGGCACCTGCCACAGCTTCCGCGGCGCCTGGCAACACCGTGCTACTCGGCGACTCGATCATGGCCAACCCGTCCGTCGCTCACTACATGAGCCAGCGCGGCATCCCACTCGACCCGAAGCCGATGAACGGCGTGGGCTGCGCCTCCGACGACCGCTTCAAGAACGCCTACGCGTCCGTCAAGCGTGCCCCGGTGGACAACTACTCCTGTTCCGGCGCTTCCTTCCGCACTGGTGGCAAGCACATCACCAGCTTGGCAAATAAGGCCCATCAGGACGGCAAGCTCAACGGCGCCACCCGCGAGGTCGTCATCTTCGCCGGCGCCAACGACACCTACCCGTACATCCTGAACGACAAGATGCCGGTCCCGCAGATCGAGAACAACCTTCGCGTATCCATCCGCAACACCGTCAACCGCGTCAAGCGTCTGGCCCCGAACGCCCGCGTGAAGGTCATGGGCTACCCACGGATCACCAACCCGGCCGGCCAGACCTGCTACCTGAACCCGCTGCCACAGGGCACCCCGTCCCTGGTCGTCAAGGCTCGTCCGGTCGAGGATGCCCTGCAGCGTGCAGCGAGGAATGCCTCCCGCGAAACCCGCTCCACCTTCGTGGACATTAAGCCAATGACCGCCGGCCACGACACCTGCGCACGCGATCGCTGGATCACCGGCCTCATCGACGTCGCCCCGCAGCACCGCAACCTGGCGCTACACCTCACACACCACGGCATCACCGAGGTCGCTAAGCACGCTGCTCGCGTCTAGTCGACCGGCGACACCGCCCCGCGCAGCGCGATCACCCGCTGCGCAACGCATAAACCCCGCGCAACCATCATGGTTGAGCGGGGTTGAGCCTTATCCGGGGTCCTTCGCCGAGGTCTTTCTCAGCCTTCCCGACCGGTGCCGGGAGCGCTAAACCGAGGCTTAGCGCCTCCTGGCCTCTCGGTTGCGTTTTAGACGCAGCTGCCGATCCAGTCGGCGAAACGCTTGCCGGAGATGCGCTCGTAGGCCTCCACGTAGCGCGCGCGGGTGGCCTCCACCACGGAGCCCGGCAGCTCCGGCGGCTGGGAGCCATCGTTCTTATCCCAGCCGGACTTCGGGCCGGTCAGCCAGTTGCGTACGAACTGCTTATCGAAGCTCGGCTGCACCTTGCCCTCCTCGTAGCCCTCAGCCGGCCAGTAACGAGAGGAGTCCGGAGTGAGCACCTCATCGGCGAGCACCAGGTTGCCCGCCTTGTCCAGGCCAAACTCGAACTTCGTGTCCGCCAGAATCAGGCCCTTTTCCTCGGCCATCTTCGCAGCCTGGGAGTAGATATCCAGGGTTGCGGTGCGTAGCCTTTCCGCGAGGTCCTCCCCCAAGTCCTTGACGACGACGTCGAGGCCGACATTCTCGTCATGATCCCCGACCTCTGCCTTCGTCGCCGGGGTAAAGATCGGCTCGTCCAGCTTGGAGGCCTCGACCAGGCCCTCCGGGAGCTTGACGCCGCAGACCCCGCCGGTGGCCTCGTACTCCTTCAGGCCGGAGCCAGTGAGGTAGCCGCGAGCCACGCACTCGAAGGGAACCATATCCAACTTCTTGCACACCATGGCACGCCCGAGCACCTCCTCCGGGATCCGCTCGTCATCCAGCGGGCCCGCGAGGTGGTTCGGGAAGTCGATCTGCTCAAAGAAGTAGGCGCTCATCGCGGTGAGCACCCGCCCCTTGTCTGGAATATCGGTGTCGAGCACGAAATCGTAGGCACTGATCCGATCCGTGACGACCATCAGCAGGTGCTCTGCGTCGATCTCGTAGATCTCGCGGACTTTGCCCGCGGAAATGTGCTCGTAATCAGACAATTCTGGTCGCATGGCTAGACAGTCTAGCACCGCGATTGGGCCCGGCTAGACCCCCGCCGGACCCGCCCCCAACCGCGCCCTAATTCGTGGGGTTCGTCCACGTATTCTGCGGATCCACGCTCTGCGGGGCGGGCTGCTGCACCGGCTCAGCCGCGAGCTCCTTGCGAGCGTGCTGCGGCTTGGGCGTCGGATCCATCGGATCCTCCTCCACCGGCTTATTAGCCACCGCGTTCGCCGCGGCCACGGCCTTAGCGATCTCCGGGTCGGAGGCCGTGGAGAACCACTCCTCCGTGTTATCCGCCTCGGCCTTCTCGCGGGTGTCCTCATCAACATGGCTCGGCTCGTAGCGGAACACGCCCTCATCGTCCTTCTTGGCGAAGGCCTTGGCGAACTGCTCCAGGGAATCGCCGAACTGAGACGGGATCATCCACATCGTCGATGCCTCGCCCTGAGCCAGCTTCGGCAGCTTATCCAGGTACTGGAAGGCCAGCACCTCCGGCGTGAGCTTGGAAGCCTTGATGGCGGCGTTGATCTTCTGGACGGCCTTCGCCTCACCCTGTGCTTCCAGGTAGCGGGAGGCGCGCTCACCCTCGGCGCGCAGGATCATCGCCTGGCGCTCAGCTTCGGCGGCCAGGATGGCGGCGTGCTTCTCACCCTCAGCAGAGAGGATGCGGGCCTGCTTCTCGCCCTCGGCGGTCTTGATGTCCGACTCCCGGCGGCCCTCGGCGGTGAGGATCATCGCGCGCTTCTCGCGATCCGCCTTCATCTGCATCTCCATGGACTGCTGGATGGACGGTGGCGGATCAATCGCCTTCAGCTCGACTCGGCTAATGCGCAGCCCCCACCGGGCGGTCGCGGCGTCGAGTTCACCGCGCAGTCGGCGGTTGATCGTCTCGCGGGAGGTCAGCGTCTCCTCCAGTGTCATGCCACCGACCACGTCTCGCAGCGTTGCCACAGAAATCTGCTCCACGCCAACGATGTAGTTATCCACCCCGTAGATGGCCTTAGCGGGGTCGTTGATCTGGAAGGTCACGACGATGTCGATGGCCACCGTCAGGTTGTCCTGGGTGATGACCGCCTGCGGCGGGAAGGAGACCACTCGCTCGCGGGTGTCCACCCGGGCGCGGACCCGGTCAATGAAGGGAACGAGGATCGTGATACCGCCCGATACCGAGCGGGTGTAGCTACCAAGCCGCTCGATGACGGCCGCCTCGCCTTGCGGGATCAGAGCGATGGATTTCACCACGACGAGAGCGATGAAAGCCAACAGAACTAAGAGGAAGATCATGCCGGACATGTGTTTACCGTTTCCTGGTTGGTTCTTTCACGGACTGCTTCCCGCTATTCGTGCTTCCACACGACAGCGGTCGGGCCATCGATATCGATGACGTGAACCTCTTCGCCCCTGGTGAAGGTTTCAGATGGGTCCATCGAGCGCGCGGACCAGATGGAACCGTCCAGGCGGATCTGCCCACCGCGGGCGCCGACGTCCTCCAGTACCTCAGCGGTCGCGCCGACCAAGGCCTGCTGGGAAGTATCGAGTGCCTTCGGTCCGTGCAGCCTACGGCGAAGAATGGGACGCAGGAACAGGATCAGCCCAGCAGTGGCGATGCCGAAGGCGACGATCGCCGCCCAGGTCGGTGCGCCCGCCCACTCCACGAGGCCGCCGACGGCCGCGCCGCCGGCCAGCATGAGCAGGGTGAACTCCCCGGCCGCCAGTTCGAGTCCGGCGAGTACCAGGGCTGCGATAAACCAAATCATTGCTCCCACGCATTCGAATTTACCGAATCACGTGGGAGCGGTGCCGGTTTAAAGAATCTCGCCAGGGGTGTAGGCCGCTGCGTCTGGGTGGGCCTGGACGATGGACTCCACGCGGTCCAGCACGCGGGAGACCTGGGACTCGGCAGCACCAATGAAGGCCTTGCGGTCAGCCAGGGCGTCGTGGAGATCCTGCTCATTCATCGGCAGGCGCTCATCCTTGGCCAGGCGCTCAATGAGATTCTGCTCCGCGCCACGCTCACGCATGTCCAGCGCCATCCCCACGGCGTTTTCCTTGATGACCTCGTGCGCGGTCTCGCGGCCCACGCCCGCGCGCACCGCAGCCATGAGGATGCGGGTGGTGGCAAGGAACGGCAAGTAGCGCTCCAGCTCGCGCTCGATCATCGCCGGGAAGGCACCGAACTCGTCGAGCACAGTGAGGAAGGTCTCGCACATGCCGTCGAAGGTGAAGAAGGCATCCGGCAGAGCGACGCGGCGGACGACGGAGCAGAAGACGTCGCCCTCGTTCCACTGGGCGCCCGAGAGGTCGGCTGCCATCGTCAGGTAACCGCGTAGCAGGACCTGCATGCCGCCGACGCGCTCGCAGGAGCGGGCGTTCATCTTGTGCGGCATCGCGGACGAGCCGACCTGACCCTCCTTGAATCCCTCGGTGACGGTCTCGTTGCCCGCCATGAGGCGGATCGTCATGGACAGCGAGCTCATCGCCGCGCCCAGCTCCACGAGGACAGACAGGGCGTCGAAGTCGAGGGAGCGCGGGTAGACCTGGCCGACGGAGTTAAAGACCTGGCCAAAGCCCAGGCCGTCAGCGATCTGCGTCTCCAGCTGCGCGAGCTTCGCCTCGTCGCCGCCCAGCAGGTCCAGCATGTCCTGCGCGGTACCCATCGGGCCCTTGATCCCGCGCAGCGGGTAGCGGGCCAGCAACTCGTCGGCGCGTGCCAGGCCCAGCAGCAGCTCATCGGCCGCGGAAGCGAAGCGCTTGCCCAGGGTAGTGGCCTGCGCGGCGACGTTGTGGGAGCGGCCCGCCATCACGAGCCCCTGGTACTCGCCGGCCAGTCGGCCGATGCGATTGAGGACGGCGATGGCCTTATCGCGGGCCAGCACGAGCGAGCGGTAGATCTGCAGCTGCTCCACGTTCTCCGTGAGATCGCGGGAGGTCATGCCCTTGTGGATCTCCTCGAAGCCGGCGAGGTCATTGAACTCCTCGATGCGGGCCTTCACGTCGTGGCGGGTGACCTTCTCCCGCTCGGCGATGGAGGCCAGGTCCACCTGGTCGAGGACCTTCTCATAGGCGGCCGGAGCCTCGGCCGGGATCTCGATGCCGAGTTCCTTCTGGGCCTTCATCACGGAGAGCCAGAGCTGGCGCTCCATCTTGATCTTCTCCTCCGGGGACCACAGGTTGGTCATCTCCGGGGAGGCGTAGCGGGTGGCGAGGACGTTGGAAATATTCTTCTTTGCAGCAGTCACGCCCCTTATTATCCCACAGGGGCACCGGGCTGTGCCGCGGGGCTGGTGACCAGCGTTTTAACGGCTATGCCACGAGCTGGCAGCCGGGGCACCAGAAGAGGTTTCGGCCTTCCACCACGCGGTGGCTGATCTCCTCACCACAGACGTAGCAGGGCTGCCCGGCGCGACGGTAGACGTAGACCTCGCCGCCGTGGTCGTCCTTGCGGGGAGCCCGGCCCATCGCCTCCGGGGTGTGCTCGGGGCGGACGGTATCGATCCTCCCGCTGGCTTCCCCCTCGGCCATGAGTTCCACGAGGTCCTGCCAAATACTCTCGCGTTCCTCCGCCGCCAGGTCGCAGGCCCGGACGTCCGGGTGGATGCCCAGGCGGAAGAGGGTTTCGGCCCGGTAGATGTTTCCCACCCCGGCGTAGCGGGCTTGGTCCATGAGGATCGAACCGATGCTTCGGGGGGAGCGGGAGAGGAACTGATCGAGCTCCGCGAGTTTCGCAGCGTTTTCCGGGTCGATGTCCGGTTCGGTGGAACGCAACGGATCGGCGCCAAGCTTGGCGACCGCGGCATCCATCTCCTCGTCGGTGATGAGCCGGCACCACTGGGGGCCGCGCAGATTCGCCTCCACCGCATTGCCCCAGGTACACATGTCCTCCCCACCCTCGGCGTCGATGCGATGCAGGTGCAGGCGCACCTGACCGCGGGGTTGGCCCCCGGTGAAGGGCTCGATGGCCAGGGTGCCGATCAGTCCCAGGTGGATATGGATGATGTGGTCGGCCCGCCGGTGAGGGTTGCGGGGGTTGCCGAAGCTCAAGAACAGGTGCTTTCCCCAGGCCTCTGCCCGGTCCAGCATGTCGCCGGTCAGGGCGCCGGCCTCTTCGGCGAAGCGGCCCTGCGGGCTGCTCACGCGCAGGGCGTGGCCGGCGAACAGCTGGTTGAGCTGGGCCGCCAGCCGATGAATCACGTGTCCTTCGGGCATCCGTTCTTAGCCTCTGGCTTAAGCCTGCCCCTCGCCCGGGACGGTGATCTTGCCCTCGACGGCGGCCAGGGCGATGTCCTTGCGGAAGTGCCCGCCCGGCAGGTCGATGGTGGCCAGGGTGGCGTAGGCCTTCTCGCGGGCTTCCTCGAGGGTTGCTCCCTCGCCCACCACGTTAAGCACACGGCCGCCAGCAGCGACGAGCGCGCCGTCCTTCTCTGCCACGCCAGCAGCGCGGACACCGCGATCCTCGCTACCAGCCTCAGCGCCCGTGATGACCCCGCCCTTCTTTGCGGACTCCGGGTAGCCCTCCGCCGCGAGCACGACGGTCAGCGCGTAGCCGTCCTTCCACTGGAGCGGCGGCAGCTCCGCGAGCGTGCCGGTGGCGACGGCGTTCAGCACGCCCGCCAGCGGGGTGTCGAGCAGCTGCAGCACCGGCTGGGTCTCCGGATCACCGAAACGGCAGTTGAACTCGATGACCTCCGGGCCGTTGGAGGTCCAGGCCAGGCCCGCGTAGAGCAGGCCGGAGTACGGCACCCCGTCCTCGGCCATCTGCTTGGCGACGGGGATGCAGACCTCGTCGACGATGCGCTGCACACCACCTTCCGGCAGCCACGGCAGCGGAGTGTAGGCACCCATGCCGCCGGTATTCGGGCCAGTATCGCCCTCACCGACACGCTTGAAGTCCTGCGCCGGAATGAGCGGGACGACCGTCTCGCCGTCCACCAGGCAGAACAGGGAGACCTCCGGGCCGTCCAGGAAGCTTTCCAGCAACACCGGGTTGCCGGCGGCGTGGACGTCGTCGATGTGGGCGCGCGCGGCAGCACGGTCGTCGGTGACGACAACTCCCTTACCGGCGGCCAGGCCGTCGTCCTTCACAACGAAGCGAGGACCGAAGCGGTCCAGGGTGGCCTCGATCTCGGCATCCGACGTACCCGGCTGCAGGGACTCCGCCGCAGCGGTGCGGACCCCGGCGCGCGCCATGACGTCCTTCGCGAAGGCCTTAGAACCCTCGATCTGGGCCGCAGCCTTGGACGGACCGAAAACCGCGAAGCCTGCCTCCCGCAGTTCGTCACCCACGCCCGCGACCAGCGGGATCTCCGGGCCAATCACGACCAGATCCACCCCGAGCTCCTGGGCCAGGCCCACCGGATTGGAATCATCCGGGTGGAGCGTGGCGATGGCCTTCATCCCCGGATTGCCGGGGCTGACGTGGACCTCAGAGACGGACTCATCGCGGGACAGGGAATAAGCCAATGCGTGCTCGCGGGCACCGCTGCCAAGTACAAGAATGCGCATAGTATCCCAGTCTAGCGAGCCCGCCGGACCGCCTCACGCGACGCTGCCCCACAGCCCTGTTCGCCGATGGTTTCGCGGGTACGATCGCAAGGTATGGCTACCGTTTTCACGAAAATCATCAACGGCGAACTTCCAGGTCGCTTCGTTTACCGCGACGCCGAGGTCGCCGCATTCCTCACCATCGAACCGGTCGCTTACGGCCACGTGCTGGTCGTCCCAGTCCAGGAGATCGACCGCTGGACCGATGTGCCGACCGAGCTATGGGGCAAGCTCAACGAGGTCGCCCAGGTGATCGGCAAGGTTATCTGCGAGGCATTCGACGCCCCGCGGTGTGGCTACATGATTGCTGGTTTCGAGGTGCCGCACACCCACATCCACCTGTTCCCGGCCGCCGACATGTCCGGCTACAGCCTGCAGAACATCATCCCGATGGATCAGACGGACCCGGCGAAGATGGACGATGCGGCGGCGAAGATCCGCGCGGGGCTGCGCAGCCAGGGTGTTGCTGGCGTTCCGGAGGACGAGGCCTAAAACACCAGGGTTCTACAACGACATGTCCCCGTTCATGCCCCGCAGTCCCCGCCGAAGCCCCGTCCTGCACTCCGGGCTAGGCCAGGAGGCCGCGCCGCCGCGCTCGCTGCTGGCCCACATCCCGAACCTCGGCCAATGGGAGGAATCCCCCACCCACCGGGTGCTGCCCTCCGAGCCCCGACCCATCGTGGTGGTGCACGGCACCGTGGGCGGTCGCGGAAACTTCGCGCGCATGGTTCCCTACCTGCGCAGCACCTTCGACGGCCGGGACCGGCGGGTATTCTCCGTCCGCTATGGGGACAATGGCACCACGCCGCTGGCACAATCCATCGCCCAAACGCGTGCTCAGATCGCTGCGCTCCAGGAAGCGACCGGTGCGGAATCCTTCGACCTCGTCGCACACTCCCAGGGCGGGCTAATCTCCCTGGCCGTGGCGAGCCGTCCCGGCGGAGATGTGGTCAACCACATCGTGGGGCTGGGCGCGGACTTCCGTGGCGTACATATGCCGTGGTCGGGAACCGCGCGGGAGGCCTTGGTCAACCGGGTGATCAGCACCGTCATGGCCCCTGCGTTCGCGGAACAGGTTGTGGGTTCCCCCGCACTGGCCGACGCGCTGGCGCCGGCTGGGAAGTGCACCGTCCCAATCACGCAGATCGCCTCCGTTTACGACCGCATGGTTCCCCTCGACGCGGCCTTCGCCTTAGGCGACGCCGAACCGACCGGCGGTATCCCCCAGCACCCGGGCCCATTGCGGCTGGTGCGGGTGCAAGACTTCTACCCGCAGCTGCAGGTGGCGCACAATATGCTGCCCCGCAACAGCAAGGTCAGTCTTCTGGTGAAGTTTGCGCTTGAGAATCCTCCGGCGCCACGGGCAGCTGCACCCTGAAGGTCGTGCCCTCCCCCACCGTGGAGTCCACGGTGATCGCACCGCCGTGCGCCTTGACCAGAGACTGCACGATGGACAGGCCCAGCCCGGAGCCTCCCGAGGCGCGGGAGCGCGAGCCATCCGGGCGGTAGAAACGCTCGAAGAGATGTGGCAGGGCGTCGGCGGGGATGCCCTCGCCGTCGTCCTGAACATCGATGGTGACCAGCTCTGGGCTCGTCTTGAGCAGGCTGATCTTCACGTTGGCGTCCTCACCCGCGTGCTTCAGCGCGTTCGTGAGAAGGTTGCTGATCACCTGGTGCAGGCGGTTGGCGTCCCCCATCACGACCGGGATGGATCCGTAGTGATTCTCGACGCCGATGTTGCGCCCCGGGAAGCCCGCCCGGGCCCCGTCTGCGGCGCGCAGCGTCAGCTCCAGCACATCCACCCGCTGGTTCTGCAGCGGCCGCCCCTCATCCATGCGAACCAGGGCCAACAGGTCCTCCACCAACAGTCCCATCCGCTCGGCCTCATCGGAGATACGGCCAATGACCATGTCCGCATCGTCGGTAGCCCCGGATCGGTAGAGCTCCGCATAGCCCCGCACAGAGGTCAGCGGGGTGCGCAGCTCATGGGAAGCGTCTCCGATGAAGCGTCGCATCGTGGCCTCGGACTTGCGAGCCTGGCGCTCGGAGGCACCCACCGCGAGGAACGCGCCCTGAATCTGCGCGAGCATCCGGTTGAAGGCCTGTGCCAAGCGACCGACCTCAGTGTCCGGCTCCCAGTTGGGGACGCGCTGGTCGAGGTGGCCCTGGGAAATCAGGGAGGCGGTCTCCTCCACCTGGTTCAGCGGACGGAGGGCGCGGCGCACCAGGTATTGGGAAACGATCATGATGGAGGCCACCACCAGGAAGCCGATGATGATCTGCAGGTACACCAGCCTGCGGATGGTGTGCTCCTCCCCCTCCAGCGGCAGGGCAACGATGGTGACGGTACCGTCCAGGTTCTCGACGGAGGCCGCCCGCCACGGGGCATGGGAAGCGCTCCCCGCGCGGGCGGGCACCGTCACGGGTTCCCTGGGCTGTTCCAATCCCCGCAGTTCCGGGGCGGAATCGAAAACTGAGTTCAGCGGCTCAATAGAGATCTCGCCGTCCACCACGCGGACGAAGAAATCCGTGGGCGGTCGGTTGGGCTGCGGGGTGCTGCTGCCGGGCTTGTCTTGGTAGGAACGTTCGTCGTCGGTGATCCGGTAGGCCCAGCCGTTGATCGCGCTGTTCAGCTGGTCGTCCACGCGCGAGACCATGAAGTGCTGCAACGTGGAAGTCGTCACCGCACCGGAAAAAGACAGACCGAGTGCCGCGAGGAACGTCATCACGACGACGAGGCTGACACGCAGTGGGAAGTTCGACAGGAAGCGCCCGGGGCGCTGGAACTCACCGCGCTCCTCGTCCATTGGCGAGGTGGAAGTGTCGAACGCGTTCGCGCCGGGAGAACCAGCGGCGTTCGCTGTCCCGGCGACGGGGCCGTCCGATTTCTCTGGGAAGAAAGCCATCGACCAGGGGACCTAGGAGCGTGGCTTACGCAGCACGTAACCCACGCCGCGGACGGTGTGGATCAAGCGGGGCTCCTTCGTGTCGATCTTCCGGCGCAGGTAGGAGACGTAGGACTCGACGACGTTGCCATCCCCACCAAAGTCGTAGTTCCACACGTGGTCCAGGATCTTGGACTTGGAAAGCACGACCTCTGCGTTGACCATCAGGTAGCGCAGCAGCTGGAACTCCGTCGGGGACAGGTCCACGACCTCCCCGGCCTTGGTGACCTCGTGCATGTCGTCGTCCAAGGTGATGTCCTCGTATGTGATGAGGCTGGATTCCTCGGAGTCATCCTTGGCCACGCGGCGGAGGATCACACGCAGCCGGGTGATGACCTCTTCCAGGGAGAAGGGCTTGGTGACGTAATCGTCCGCGCCGATGGTGAGCCCGTGGATGCGATCCTCCACGCCGTCCTTCGCGGTGAGGAACAGGACCGGGGCGTCGTGGCCGGCCTCGCGGAGCTTGTTGAGCAAGGTGAAGCCGTCCATGCCCGGCATCATGACGTCCAGGATGAAGGCGTCTGGGCGGTAGGTGTCCGCGATCTCCAGCGCGGTCTGGCCGTTGTCGGCGGTCTCCACGTCGAAGCCCTGGAACTTCAGGCTGACCTTGATCAGGTCGGAGATGTTGTCCTCATCGTCGACGACGAGGACCTTAACGGGCTGCGGGTTTGGGGTAGTCATGGCTCTATTTTCACCGATCTGCTTCCACCGAGACTGGGAGCTTGCTGAATGCTTGCTGTATATATTTTAGCGCTTCACCGCTGGAGAATATTCCCAGCACGAGCGGCCCGGGAACCGCGGAGCGTTGAGGCTTTGCGTCGGTGGGCAGGGGGCTGGTTCGCGCACCGCCGCGCCGCGGGCAGCGTTGCCAGTTGACTGCTGCGCGTTAAACGCAGCATTAACAGGAGACTCAACCGGCGCGTTCAGCTTTCTCTCACGTACAAATGGGTTTACTCTGAAGCGCATGACTCGTTACATCGGCAAGCACCGCAAGGTGTCCAACACCTCCAAGAAGCAGTTCGCGGGCGCTGCTGCCCTCGCGCTCGGCGCATCCACCCTCGGCGTTGGGGTATCCGTCGCCACCGCCTCCGAGTCCAGTGCTGCCCCGCAGCCCGGCTCCTCCGTGGCAGCCCCCTCCCTGCCGCCGCAGATCGCCCAGCTGCAGGAAAACTTCGACGCTCAGCTGCGCCAGGCCCAGGCGAACGGCGTCACTGCCCTGCTGAACACCCGCGACGCGCTGGTGGCGCAGGCCCAGAACCTGCCGCCGCAGTTCCGCACCCCGGTGACCCAGGGCATCGATAACGTCGTCAATGCCATCGCACCGGGCGCCCTGCAGCAGCGCGAGGCAGCTCGTGCACCGAAGCCGGCCCCGAAGCCAGCGCCAAAGAAGCAGGCCCCGAAGAAGCAGGCACGCCCAGCGTCCAACCCGTGCCCAGCGTCCGCGCACGCATGCGTTGATATCAAGGGCCAGCGCGCCTGGCTGCAGAAGGGCGGCAAACGCTCCTACGGCCCGGTCGTCGTCTCTACCGGCCGCCCAGGCCAGGAGACCCCGCGCGGCATGTTCACCGTGACCCGCAAGGTCAAGGACGAGATCAGCTACGAGTTCGGCAATGCACCGATGCCGTACGCTGTGTACTTCACGAACAACGGCCACGCCTTCCACCAGGGCACGACCAACGTGCAGTCCGCTGGCTGCGTGCGCATGGATGGCAAGTCCGCCCAGGCGTTCTTCAACTACCTGCAGCCGGGCGACAAGGTCTACATCTACTAATCCCCGGCCTGCTGAAAGCTCCTTAAATAGTTGAGCGCACCGGCGCCGAACGCGGATCCCCGATCCCGCGGTTCGGCGCCGGTGTTCTATATTTGGGGGCATGAGCGAGGATATTCAGGCAGAGTCAGCAGCCGAGCGCCCGGCCACGGACGCAGTCACTTTTCGTGTCGCGAGCGAGGGCGACCGCGACTTCATCACGGAAATGTTCCGGGAAACCGATACCTGGGGTGACCCTGGAAAGGACGTCTCCGAGCACTTCCAGGATGACCTGGTCCGCTACGTAGACATGTGGACCGCAGATCAGGGCGGAATCATCGCCGAGTACGAAGGCGCACCCGCGGGCGCTGCATGGCTGCGTAACTTCACTGAATCCGAGCCCGGCGCGGGCTATATCTCTGATGACATCCCGGAGCTGGCCATCGCACTCCGCCCGACGATGACCGGCCTTGGGCTCGGCCGCAGGCTACTGGGCGCAACCCTGGACCACGCCCGCGCCAAGGGTTACCACTCCGTCAGCCTGGCGGTGGACTACGGCAATGACCGCGCTCGCCGCATGTACTCCAAGTTCGGGTTCGTCGACCACGGCGTGGCACCCCACGAGGAGTGCTACGTCATGGTCTACCGCTTCTAGCAGCCCCCAGCTGCGCCCCGCTCCCAGTCCGGTTAGTAGACCCGCTGGGAGCGATTCAGCCCCGCGGCAACGCTGCGGGCACCAGGGGACCCCGCCTGGGCCCGGAAGCTATTCCCCAGGCGGAATGGGGTGTCCTTGGCCAGCACGTGGTCTACGAAGTGCCAGTCGCACTGCGTGGCCTCCTGCCCCACCTCCACGGCAATGTAGCCGTGATCGCTGAAGTTGATCCACTTGAACCACCGGTTCACCCCAGAGAGCAGGTTCTCGCCGGTGTAGAGCAGCTGCCGGGTGGCGGCATCAAAGGCCCTGCTGACCGCCAAAGAATCGAAAGCGCTCTTCGCGGTCACCGACGGGGCCACAAACTCGGTGGCCACTGCCTTCGTGTTCTTCCCGGTGCGGTAGCCGAAGATATCCCGCGGAATATCGCTCGCCCAGGAGCTGTGGATATCCCCGGTCAAGAAGACCACGTTCTTATCCGGCAGCCCGGCGATCATGTCGATGATCTTCTGCCGCTCCACCATGTAGCCGTCCCACTGGTCGGGGTTCAGCGGGATGCCCTGCTCCGGCAGGCCGATCTTCTCCACGAGCCACGTGTGCAGCTGCGGGTCCAGGGTCGCCGGCAGGGTCATCGGCGCGAACATCACAGCATTCGCAATAACCTGCCACTTCGCAGTGGAGGACTTGATGGCGTTACTGAACCACTCGAACTGGCTGCGCCCCAACAAGGTACGCCCCTCACGACCAGCGGCGCGAATGAAGTCAGGGTCGGAGTCCAGCAGGTGGTCACCGGACTGGATCAGCTGCGCATCGCGGTAGGAGCGCAGATCCGAGATGATGATCTCCATCAACGGTCCATACTGCAGGGTGCGGTAGAGGTGCTGGGCACACGCATCGGGGCGCACCCGCACCGGCATCCACTCGAAGTACGCACGGGAGGCAGCCGCCTTGAGCGCCGGGTAGTCGTCCCCCTTCTTAAAACTCGTTCCGGTCGCCCCCTCGCGCCAGTTGTTATCCGCGAACTCGTGGTCATCCCACATGCAGATCATTGGCTTGGCGGCGTGCAGGTCGGCGAGGTCAGGGTCCTGGCGGTAGCAGCCTTGGCGGATGCGGAAGTCCGCGAGCGTCTGGGTGATGTGCGCGGGCTCCACGGTGCGGGGCTGCTGGCCATATAGCCCGGTGTAGCCGCCGGTCTCGTATTCATAGGTGTAGTCGCCCAGGTGCAGGACGAATTCCAGGTCATCGCGCTCGGCCATGTCCCGGTAGCTGCGGAAGAAGCCGGCCTCGTAGTTCGAGCAGCTGCACACGCCGAAGCGGATCGCGCTCACATCGTCGCCCGAGCCCGGGGCGGTGCGGGTGCGCCCCACCCGGGAGGTCGCCTTCCGCTCCCCGAGGTCGGCCGTGAAGCGATAAAAGTAGGTGGTGGCCGATCCCAGGCCGGTGGCGTCGACCTTGACGGTGTGGTCGAACTCGGCGCTGGCGGTGACCTTCCCGGACGCGGCGACGTCCTTAAATTCAGGGTCGGTGGCGACCTCCCACCTCACGGGGACGTCCGGTCCCTTCCCGGAGCCGGGAAGCGCGTCCTTCCTGGGGTCACGCGGGTCCAGATGATGACGGCGCTGGCGGTCGGGTCACCGGAGGCGACGGAGTGGGCGAAGACGTCGGGGTCCCAGTTCTCCGCGCCCAGGACGGTGCGGGCGGGGGCTGCCTGGGCGGCGGGTAGCAGGCTCCCCGCGGCGGCCACCCCACCGGTGGCGGCCATGCCCTGCAGGACGCGGCGGCGAGTAAGCGTTGCCATTAACCAGCCACCTCCACGGCGCCGTCGTCGGCGATGATGACCTTGGCGGTGAGCGCCTTGGCCAGGTTCAGTCGCTGCCAAGAGCCCTCCGGGCCCTGCTTATCCAGCGGGTAGCCGGCCGGGCCGGCGGTCTGGCGGAGGATCTCGGCGCGCTGCGCGTGGGAGAGGTTCGGGTACTTCCCCAGCAGCAGGGCGGGCGCGGCCTGCGGGACCACCATCGGGGCGGACTCGGAGTAGACCGGGGTGAAGCCGTAGTTCATCAGCTCGGTGTAGCGGTCCACGGAGTCCGGGTTGTATCCCTTGCCCGCCTCGGCCTGCTTCTGCGCGCAGTTGGCGAGGGTGTCGCCGCAGCGCCACTCGAGCTCAGCGCGGATCTCCTGGGCGGCGGCACCCAGGTTGGCGCGCATGCGGGGGTCGTTCAGGCGGTCCGCCGCGACTGCGGTGCCGACCATGCGGCCACCAATGACGTCCAGCGGGTAGTGCACGCCCAGAACCACGCGAGAGTAGCCGCCCTCGGCGCCGCGGGCGAGGAGCTGCGGGGCGAACTCGGGGAGCATGTAGGACAGCAGCGTGGTGGTCCAGGTGGACTGGTTCGTATGCCCGGAGGGGAAGGACTTCGAGGTGCTGTAAAAATCCTTGCCCGGCAGGTTGTGCTTTGTGATCCTCTCCGGGGCGACGACGAATGGGCGCTCGAAGTTGTAGTACTGCTTCTCGATGAAGGTGGAGGAAGCCACTCCCCCGGCACGTGCGGTGGCACCGCCGAAGAGCATCTGGGTCTTTGGCAGGCGGTGTTCCTTCAGCGCCTGCCGGAAGTGCTCACCGAGTTCCTCGCCGAAGGCGTCGGCAAAGATGCGGAGCACACCCTCCTTGGAGGTAGCGGCATCTTCCTGGGCCTGTGCGATCCGGGCGGCGGGGGCGTTGTTGTTAATCTCGGCGACCTGATCAAGGTTGGACTTCATAACGCCCGGGTGATTGGCACGCAGGTCGTTGAAGCCGTCGATGAGGGTGACGTAGTTGCCATAGGGGTGGGAGCTAAGGTCCGACAGGTACCAGCCGTATTCGGAAGCCGGGAAGGCCTGTGGCTGCGGGACGCCGTTGTGGGGAACGGGGTCGTAGGAGCCGGGGAGCTGGACGGATCCGGTGGCGGAGCTTTCCCGCAACAGGTTGCCGCGCGGAGCGGTGCCTCCCGGGGAGGACCCGCTCGGGGCGGCGAGGGCTGCGGTGGTGGCTGCCGGGCTCGCGGCGATGCCGCCGGCAAGGGTTGCGGCGAGAGCTGCTGCAGCGACGCGGGTAGCGATCTTCTTCGAGTACGACGGGCGAATTGCAATCAATCGAGACATGAAAAGGCTTTCACATTACGCGTAGGGTGAATAATTAATTCAAAAGAGAAAAGCTTCCTCGCGGAACTAGATACCAGCATTCAGCGAGGTAAACACGAGCAGAAGAATAGCGTTTAAACACGTATTTGTCAGCGGAGTCAGAAAAGTCGCCCCCACCTGCCCCCAATTAACAAACTCCTGCTGACATGCAGCTAGACCTTAAGATAATTGCGCGTTAATACGGAGTTAACTCTAGTTTTATACCTAAAATTATAGGCGGCCACCAAATAAACAAATACTATCTCAATAAGGTCCCCCAACCTTAGCCCGGGTTTTTCACTGGAAGTAGCGGGACACCGGCTGAAGAAATGAAGAAAGTGACCCTTGACCAGGTAAATTGGTAGTTGCTTAGACTCCAGACACCCAGGTCGAAAGGATCACCTTCAGGGTGAAGACTACCAGTTTCCACATCGGTACCCCCACCACGTCCCAGTTGTGTTCCAACGCCGGACTCATGCTCCTGGTCACCACCGCCGATCAGGTTTCCATCGCGGACGCGATCGACACCGAACTGGGTCACCGGCAGAACCCGAACCTAGTCCACACCACCGGCCACACCATGACCACCCTCGCCCTGGCACTCGCTCTCGGCGGCGACGATGCAGGCGATGTGGAACTTCTTTCTCCGCAGGTGGCCACCGGTCTGATCGACCAGATCCCGTCGGACTCCACGGTGCACCGCCGGCACAAAGAACTCGCCCACCATGACGAGAAAGCCGATGGCGTCGGCACCATGGCGGTCCTGGCCGGGATGAACACAGCACGCACCACAGCATGGGCCTCCTGCGGTGCGGCGAATCCCGCAGCCCGCGCGACCACCACCAATCCTCTGGTGGTGGACCTGGACGCCACGGAAGTCCTCTCCCACTCGGATAAGGAGCAGTCT
>JBHWRM010000027.1:0-7995 GCA_043426695.1 Corynebacterium sp.
CTCTCCCAGCAGGTCAGCGGAGCGGCTGCGGTGTGGTACCAGATCTCGATGGTTCCATTCACCGTGGCGATCCTTCGCTACGCGGCCGATGTGGACCGCGGGGACGGCGGGGCACCGGATGAAATCGCCCTCAATGACCGAGCGCTGCAGGTGCTGGCGCTGGTTTGGCTGGTGACGATTGGCATCGCGGTCTACGTGGTCCCGGCCCTCTAAAATCCAAGAGAGTTTTTAAAACAAAAGTTTTCATACGAACGGCATGGCGTGTCAGGTAAAGATTTGATAACGTCATGCCGTTAACTATTCGTCTTTGAGGGATTTTTCATGAACCTTAAAATGAGCTCCATGGTTATGGGCAAGCGCCTCACAGCGGTGTTGGTGGCCATCGCTACTGCGCTCGGCATGGCCACCGTTGTGGCTCCACAGGCATCGGCCGATACTCGCGGCAAGCTGCGTCCGGGCTGCACCTGGTCCACGTACAAGTACTACGTGCAGGACTGCTGGGTCAGTTCGCCGTCGATGGGCCAGAAGATCAAGGTCCAGATCCAGGCTGCCTCCCGTGGCGGCAATGCTGGCATCTACTTTCTGGACGGCCTGCGCGCTCCAGATCGCTACAGCGACTGGGTGGAGCTGGGGCACGCCCCGCGCAAGTTCGTTAATGACAATGTCACCATCGCCATGCCGGTCGGTGGTAAGGGTCAGTTCTATGCCGACTGGCAGGGTCACTGGGGTGGCACCAATGGTCCGCGTAAGCCGCGCTGGGAGACCTTCCTGACCCGCGAGCTACCGAACTACCTAGCCCGCGAGTTTGGCGTCTCCCGCACCAATAACTCCGTGGTCGGCCTGTCCATGGGTGCGATGGCCGCGATGAACCTCGCCGCGTGGCACCGCAACCAGTTCAAGCAGGTGACCTCCATGTCCGGTTACCTGAACCCGACCTTCCCGGGCATGTACTTCGCGATGAACTACTCGATGCAGGATTCTTCCGGCCCGGGTGCTCGCGTGGAGAACATGTGGGGCCCGCCGGCCAGCCCGGGTCGCTTCCGTAACGATCCGACCCTGAATGTCGGCCGCCTGCAGGGACTGCCGATGTACCTCTCCGCCGCCCAGGGTGCACCAACCCCGGACATTAACTTCGTGAACAACCCCGTGGTCGGGACTAGCGCGGTCATGCTGGAGTTCTTCTCCCGCACCTCGACCGGAAAGTTTGAGCTCGCGGCACGAGGCGCTGGCATCAATCCGGTTGTCAGCTACCCATTTGCTGGTGTTCACAACTGGAGGAACTGGGGTAACGAGCTCAACAAGGCTCGCCCGCACATCCTGCGCGCACTGGGTGCCTAATCTAGCCCGGGTGTGATGGGCCTTTGCCAGCCTCTGAAGGGCTGGTCGTCTCCAGGTCCTTGAAAGAAGGGGCGCCTCCTCAACATTGAGGAGGCGCCCCTTCTTTTTGTGTCTCAGAAACTTTTCTGCGAGTTGCCGTCGAGTGTGCTTTACAAGCCCTAACGAAACAGTAAGCTTAAGCCTTAAGTGAAGCTTTAGGCTTTGTGGCTACTGAGGCTGGCGAGAAACCCAGGCCGAAGCGGGAGGGGAACCCGCTTCGACCGGGAGCCGTCAGCCTGGATCTCGGCCTTTTTATTGACGTTCATAAGGACACAAGGAAGTACACACATGCGCATTGCTGCGAAACTCCCCCGCCCGTCCCGTATGGGGAAGGCGACGCTTGCCCTGCCGCTGGCTGCGGCTCTTGCCCTGCCGCTGATGCCAGCTGCCAACGCGCAGAGCGCCGGCAGCAGCCTGGCTGGCGCCAATGGTCCTGGCTCCGGCACTGGCTACCTTGAGCCCCACGACGTACCGGCCCGCGAGCCGGTGCGCGTCACCGAGCAGGACCTCCCGGGCCTGCCGGAGGGCGTGTCCGTGGACAAGGTCGAGTGGATCACCGACCGCTGGGCGAACGTCTACATCAACTCTGCCGCCATGCCAGACAAGCCGGTGAAGGTTCAGATCCTGCTGGCCCGCGACTGGTACTCCAAGCCAGACCAGAAGTTCCCGACCGTCTGGGCCCTCGACGGTCTGCGCGCCCGCGAGGACGAGTCCGGTTGGACCCTGTCCACGAATATCGCGAACTTCTACGCAGACAAGAACGTCAACGTCGTCCTCCCTGTCGGCGGCGAGTCCTCCTTCTACACCGACTGGCAGCAGCCGGACAAGGGCAAGCACTACAAGTGGGAGAGCTTCCTCGTCAATGAGCTCCCGGCTGTCCTGCGCGAGGGCTGGCGCAGCACCGAGGATCGCGCGATCGTTGGCCTGTCCATGGGTGGCACCGCGGCGATGAACCTCGCGCAGCGCTTCCCGAAGATGTGGAAGTTTGTCGGTTCCTTCTCCGGCTACCTGGACACCACCTCCCCGGGCATGCCGCAGGGCATCGGCTACGCCACGCAGGATGGTGGCGGCTACGACGCGCAGAAGATGTGGGGCCCGTACGGTTCGAAGGACTGGTACGAGCACGATCCGAAGCTGGGTGTTGGCCTGCTGAAGGACATGTCCGTGTACGTCTCCGCCGGTAACGGCACCCCGGGCAGCCCGGAGGAGAACAGCCCGGCCGGTATCGGCCTGGAGGTCATGTCTCGTCTGACCACCCAGACCTTCCTCAGGGAGGCCAAGAAGAAGGGCGTGAAGGTCACTGCTCACTTCCGTAACTCCGGCATCCACAACTGGCCGTACTGGCAGTTCGAGATGACCCAGGCGTGGCCACAGATCGCTAACGCGCTCTCCCTCGCCGAAGATGACCGTGGTGCGCAGTGCGCTGCCGGCGGTGCGATCGGCGATGCGCTGAAGGCTAATCCTAAGATCGGTGCCCAGATCGGTGCCTGCGTCTCCGGTGAGTATGACGCCGCCAACGGCGGTAAGGTCCAGGACTACCGCTCCGGCCGCGCTTATTGGCACCCGGAGACCGGTGCTCACTTCCTGTGGGGCCGCATCGGTG
Organism: Corynebacterium sp.; assembly: GCA_043426695.1. Classification (GTDB taxonomy): domain Bacteria; phylum Actinomycetota; class Actinomycetes; order Mycobacteriales; family Mycobacteriaceae; genus Corynebacterium. The sequence continues at coordinate 2,981 of JBHWRM010000027.1, forward strand.
CTCGCTACGTGGAGATGGGTGCAACCAACTCCTGGCTCGGCTACCCGAAGAGCGAGGAGATCAAGATCTCCAACGGCCGCGGCCGCTTCGTCCAGTTCGAGCACGGCAACATCTACTGGACCCACGAGACCGGCGCCTACGCGGTGAAGCACGACATCCTGCGCACCTGGGGCGAGAAGGGCTATGAAAACGGCCCGCTCGGCTACCCAGTGGCGAACGCCGAGAAGGTCGGCGGCGGCTGGGTGCAGCGCTTCCAGAACGGCGTCATCACCCGCGACAAGGACGGCAAGACCCAGTACGTCCAGGGCGAGATCGCCAAGAAGTACATGGCAGCCAAGGGGCCGGAGTCCAAGCTGGGCTTCCCGGTCACCGGCGAGAAGGACCTGCCGAACGGCAAGGGTAAGTTCTCCGAGTTCACCGGTGGCTACATCTACTGGTCCCCGAAGACCGGAGCCCACATTATCTACAAGGGTGCGATCTTCGACGCCTGGGGCGAGGAGAAGTACGAGCAGGGCAAGTACGGCCTGCCAGTCTCTGACCAGGTCGCGATCCCAGCGGGCGGCGAGATTGTTCGCTTCCAGGGCGGCGAGATCCAGCAGGTCAACGGCAAGATCGTCAAGAAGTAACACTCACCCATAGGGTGAGGCCGGGAGGCCAAAACCCGGCAGACCGGGCACCGGGAGGGGCGGCGCGTGCGCTAGCACTCTCCCCGGTGCCCGGTATCGTTTTAACTAGTCAATCCGGTTACCGTGCCTGGCTACTAGCTCCAGCCCCGGCAGGGTCGTAATATGGCTGACCCGCCGACTCCCGGCACCAATGGAAAGGAAGCGCACTGTGCGAAAGACCAGCCTCCCAACGATGCGGCGGCCACTGGCCATCTTGGCGAGCCTGACCCTCCTCGGCGCGGCCAGCGCGTGCGGCACGGGCAGCACCGTCGACAACTCGGAGCAGGCCGATAACACTGCTGTGCCGAGCGTCTCCGCATCCGCGAAGCCGGACAAGGGTGACGGCGAGAGTAAGGACAAGGACGACTCCAAGGACGAGGGCGCCTCCTCCGGCGACCACGGTGCGACCGGCCAGGGCGCGCAGGACGGCGCCGTCGAGGAAGTCGACGACGTGCCCGAGGGCGACGACCGCAGCGAGGGGGAGGAGCGCTTCCTCGCGGCCCTCGAGAAGTCCGGCGTGCACTTCGACAAGGTGGACGAGGCGAGCCGCAACGCTGTCGAGTCCCAGATCATCACCGCCGGCTACCACCACTGCCGCGAATCAGATACCCCGCTGATCGGCGTCGCGGCCGGTCAGATGCTCGCCCAGGGGCTCATCGACACGCCCAAGGGTGACGACGCCCTCACCCAAAAGTTCGAATCCATGATGAAGGATCTGCGCACCGCCGCGGATGAAAACCTCTGCCGCTAAGCGTGGCCGGGAGGAAAGAAGGATAATGCGCAAGCCAATCGGCAAATCCGTGACGATCATCGGCCTGGTGGTGCTCCTGGTGCTCATCATCGCAGGCATCGGTTCCTGGCTGGGCACCGATGGGAAGGGTGGTTTCGGCGGACCCAGCTCCAACGAGGGCGCCGGGAAGCCGGGACGCGAGGCGAGCCCGAACCCGCCGGGCTGCGTGGATTATGAAGTCATCGCCCTGCCCGGTACCTGGGAGTCCAAGGCGGACGACGACCCGGTGAATCCGACGGCCAATCCCCGCTCCCTGCTGCTGCACGTCACCCGACCGCTGCAGGAGCAGACCAACTCAGAGCGCGTGAAGATCCACACGGTGCCTTATACCGCGCAGTTCCGGAATATTAACGCGCAGGACCAGATGAGCTACGACGACTCCCGCAAGGAGGGGCTGGGGCGTGCCGTGGGGGAAATCCAGGCAACGCACGAGAAGTGCCCGGGTACGAAGTTCGTCCTCGTCGGGTTCAGCCAGGGTGCGGTCATCGCCGGTGACCTGGCGTCGAATATCGGTAATCACCGCGGCCCGGTGGACCCGTCCCTGATTGCCGGCGTCGCGCTGATTGCGGATGGCCGTCAGGAGCCACAGCACGGCGAGCTCGTGGGCAATAAGAAGAACACCGGTATCGGCGCGGAGGTTGCGCTCCACACCGTCAACGCCCTCGTGCAGCCCATCGTGCCAGGGGCGACGATGCGCGGCGGGCGCCCGGATGGTTTCGGCGAGCTCAACGACCGCGTGAAGAACTTCTGTGCTGCCGGCGATACTGTCTGCGACGCGCCGCCGACGATCGGTAACGCGGTGTCCCGGGCGAAGGACCTGGTGGGATCCAACGGCATCCATGCGCACTACGACACGAACCGCGACGTCGTCGACGGGATGACTGCGCCGGAGTGGATCACCAATTGGGTGCGCGACCTCGTGCAGCAGCCCATCTAAAACTTCAGACACGAACCCTGAAGTAGTGCATTCAGCACCTAAATAGTTTAGGGTACAAAACAGCAATTTCTGAGCTTTAGGAAGGGACTAGGTGGTCCACCGATGGATATCAACGCAGCCATGGGGCAGTTTTTCGATGAGAACGGCAATATCGCAGTGCCCGATGCACTGACTCTATCCGGCATGAACGAGATGCTCTTCGCCGGGGCGAAGGCGCAGGGAGAAGCCCACAAGGTCCTCTACCGCTACTGGGACTACAACGACTCCGCAGAGGGCGTGCTCCGCGAGTACACCCGCGAGGAGATCAACGCCCGCATCAAGGCCGTGTGTGTGCGCCTGCAGCAGGTCACCAAGCGTGGTGACCGGGTGGCCATCCTCGCCAATAACTCGCCTGAGTATGTCTACAGCTTCCTTGGCATCATGTACGCCGGCCTGGTGCCGGTGCCGCTCTACGACCCGACCGAGCCGGGCCACGCGGACCACCTCACCGCCGTGCTGGATTCCTCCACCCCGGTGGCCGTCATGACCAACAAGCGCTCCGCCGCTGCCGTCCGTGAGTTCTTCGCGGACCGCCCGGCCCCAGAGCGCCCACGCGTGCTCGTGGCGGACGCCCTGCCGGACAGCCTGGCTGAGCAGTGGCAGAACCCGGCCGAGCTGCTGGCCAAGCACCCGGAGCTCGCGCCGAAGAGCTCCGACGAGGCCTTCCTGCAGTACACCTCCGGCTCCACCCGCACCCCGGCGGGCGTGGTCCTGACGCATAAGTCCATCGTCACCAACGTGCTGCAGATCTTCATCGCCGTGAAGCTGCAGCCGCCGGTGCGCATCGTCAGCTGGCTGCCGCTGCACCATGACATGGGCCTGATTCTCGCGACTTTCGCCTCCATCCTGGGCATCCCATTCGATCTCATGAGCCCGCGGGACTTCCTGCAGAACCCGGCCCGCTGGCTCAAGCAGCTGGACAAGCGCGACGACGAGGAGAATATCTACACCGTCGTTCCGAACTTCGCCCTGGAGCTGGCGACCCGCTACGCGAACCCCACCGACGAGGCGAACGCCGAGCTGCTCGCGGGACTGGATCTCTCCCGCGTCGATGGCCTGGTCAACGGTTCCGAGCCGGTCACCCAGGCCTCCGTGGAGCGATTCCTCGACCTGTTCGCTAACTACCAGCTGCGTCGTGACACGATGCGCCCGTCCTACGGACTGGCCGAGGCCTCCCTGCTGGTCACCACCCCACAGACCGACAAGCGCCCGTGGACCCAGTGGTTCGACCGCGAGCAGCTTGCGGACGGCACCGCGGTGGCGCTGCCTGAGGGTGACGAGGCCGCCATGCCACTGACCTCCGTCGGTCAGGTCTGCCCCTGGCAGAGCCTCTGCATCGTGGACCCGGAAACCGGCAAGGAGCTCGCGGACGGCCAGGTCGGTGAGCTGTGGACCAACGGCGAGAACACCGCCGCCGGCTACCTCAACCGCGAGGAAGAGACCACCTATACCTTCCGCAACCACCTCCCCGCGGACCACCGCCTGCCGGAGAACTCCCGGGCGGGTAACGCACCGGAGGATAACTGGATGCGCACCGGCGACCTCGGCGTCATCGTCGACGATCAGGTCTTCATCACCGGCCGACTGAAGGACCTCGTCATCGTCGCGGGCCGCAACCACTACCCGCACGACATCGAGGAGACCGCCGCCGCGGCGACGTCCCACGTCAGCCACGGCGCGATCGCGGCCTTCGCGGTGCCGGGTGCCGAGCTCGGACAGGACGTCGAGGGCCTGGTCATCCTCGCGGAGCGCACTCCGGAGGCCTCCCCAGTGGAGGATGGGATTGCGGCCAACGACATCCGTGCAGCAGTGTCCAAGATCCACGGCCTGAAGCCGGCGGATATCCGCATCGTGGATGCCGGAAACATCCCGCGCTCCAGCGCCAACAAGATCGCCCGCCGTGTTGCGGCGAAGGCCTACTCGCAGGGCCAGTTCAACTAGAGTTAGGCGGCTCGTCCGTTAGGATGAAAGATTCACTAGGACGCGCCGCATTGCAACGAGAGGAATCACCCGGTCACCATGGCAGAAGATAACGTGGGTCGCGCTCAGCAGGACCACCCCCGGAGCGAAGCAGAGCTCCGGCAGTGGCTGCGTAACTGGGTATCGGAGACCACCGAAACCCCGGAGGCGGAGATCCGCGACGATCAGCCACTGGAGGAATTCGGGCTTTCATCCCGCGACGTGGTGATCCTCTCGGGGGAGTTGCAGCGTATGACGGGCCAGTCGGTGGACGCCACCGTGGCCTATGAGCACAACTCCATCGGGGCGCTCGTCGACTATTTGAGCTCCCTGCGCCAGGGGAGTGCTCCGGCGGCAACGTCCGTGCAGAAGCGGGTCGTCGGCGGCGAGCAGGCGCCGGGTGAGCGGGACATCGCCGTCGTCGGCATGGCGGGCAGCTACCCGGGTGCCCCGACCACCGACGAGTTCTGGGACCTGCTGATCAGCTACCAGGACGGCATCGGCGAGCTGCCGGAGGGCCGCTGGTCCGAGTGGGCAGATAACCCGGAGATGGCCCGCCGCATGGCGGACGCGCAGCTCACGGGCGGTTACCTGCCGGACCTGGCGTCCTTCGACGCGGAGTTCT
>JBHWRM010000028.1:0-6776 GCA_043426695.1 Corynebacterium sp.
GAGGTCGATGCGCTGCCCGATGAACTCCGCCAGCGGCTTCGTCGCCACGAGCTCCCGCAGGGCGATCTGGGCAGCCAGGTAGACCTCCCGGTCCGGCTCATCAGCGGCGGTGAGGAAAGCCACCGGATCACTGACCCGCACAGTCAGCACGAAGGTCAGGGTGACGTCCTGCCCCTCGGCGGTGGGGATCCGCTGCGGGGCGAAGGAAAGCTGGCGGCGGCGCTGATCAACCTGCACGAAACGGTCGGTGGGTAGCGCAAACCCCGGACGGGGAAGCGCGGTCACCTCGCCGTCGCGAGAGCGCAGCACAACGGGACCGGGCAGCGGGATCGGGCTGCGCGGGAAGGACGGGCGCCACGACAGCGGAGCGTCGACATCGACGTACTCCATGCTGGAGCAAAAGTTGCGGTTGCGATTGAAGAACATGTGTCACCACCAGACTCGCCCAGCGCAGTGGAAAGGCGATCGTGAAGTTGAAAATTCCGCGCCGCGTGGGATTCGTAGACGGCGGGGCGTCGGCGCGTCACAGCGCTCAGGGCGCTGGTCGGGGCCGGGCCGCAGGCCGCAAGCGAAGGGCTCCAGGGCGGCGCGGAATAGAATGATTGAGAGGACTCGAACCTCACTTGCCCCGTGAGGGGTGTGCCATGCGCCGTCGGTACATCATCCGGAAAACGCCTGATTTTAAACCCCAGGACACCCCTTAACACCCGATAACGGCGCAACTAGGAACTATAAAACAGCGGGCCTGCCCAGCGGAAGGGGCAACGGAGCTCAACGGCAATCAAACGCAGCGATACGGGCTGCAGAAATGCCTCACGACGTGCAGATTTGTGCTTCTTATCGGAAACTGGTTATGCTACTTCAGGCTTCGATCAACGGGACAAAGCGGAATGCTTCGCTAGGTTCGGTCGATTTAAGTTGCGCCCCCTTAGCTCAGTCGGCAGAGCGTTTCCATGGTAAGGAAAAGGTCGACGGTTCGATTCCGTCAGGGGGCTCTGTCATTTTATATGGCCGTCACGTGACCTGTTTACGCTGGCCGTGGCTGGTCGTGTAAGTGGCTGTGGCGGTGTAGCTCAGCTGGTTAGAGCGCACGACTCATAATCGTGAGGTCCCGGGATCGAGTCCCGGCACCGCTACTAATTTCGGACCCCGTGGTTTTTCCGCGGGGTCCATTTTTTTATTGACGACGCCACCGCCCTCACCGCGGCCTTGGCCCGCCGCGTTCCAAGGGGGAGCAGTCGGATTCGGGAGGCTGGAGCGTGCCCAACCTCGCGTGTTCATCCCGCCAACGAGCGCGGTGGTGCTGCGGAAAGTGCGGCAAGTTGTCTAACTGAATGGAAAGTTGCTAGGCTACTCCCGTGTTGCACGCATGGTGCGTTGTCTGCGGGTAAAATCGCGGTCACCAACCCGGCGTTGCCACAGTTTTAGGGGTGTAGCTCAATTGGTAGAGCAACGGTCTCCAAAACCGTAGGTTGCGGGTTCAAGTCCTGTCACCCCTGCAAAGTACGCCCGCCCACGCGGGCGCCCGAAGGAGTAACCACGTGAGCGAAGATAGCAACAGGGCCGAAGGCTCCGGAGCGAACGCTTCCGGAGGCTCCATACGCCCCAGCGGTAAGCGTCAGGTCGCTGGCCAGGCCATCACGGCTCGCGCGACCAGTGCTTCGACCTCCCCGGAGGTTGTCGAAACCCGGAGCAACCCATTCACCGCCATCGCGGACTACATTCGCGGCGTGATCTCCGAGATGCGCAAGGTCATCTGGCCGACCGGCCGCGAGATGGTGACCTACTCCCTGGTCGTGCTGGTCTTCCTCATCCTGATGACCGCCCTGGTTGCCGGCGTGGACTACGTCACCAGCCTCGGTGTTCGCTGGGTCTTCGGCGTCTAGCCTCAGCTGGTCCGCCAAGCGCAGCGACATTCTCCAAGCCCTCCCACGTGGAGGGCTTTTCTTGTGCCCTCTCCCGCCACACCAGCTCGCTCGTAGCAAGAAAACCCGCGCGCGTGCTAAACTCAAAGGCAGAAAACTTCCCGCCTCGCCGACCAACGGTAGGGGCGGATTTTTATTGCCGATCCGGCCTAAATCACCCAGGCTCACCCGACAAGGAGCATCACATGAGCGCAGATAACAACCTCAGCGCAGCGGACCTCGCCGCCGCGGCACAGGAGGACATCCACCAGGAAGTCGCAGCCCACAAGGAGTCCGAGGCCGAGCAGGCCGCGGCAGCCCTGGGTGATGCCGCAGAGGACACCGCCGCGGAGTCGGCGGAGGGCGTCGACGCCGCACCGGAGGCTTCCGAGGCTGAGCAGCCAGAGAAGACCGCCGAAGAGGCTGCGATGGAGGCTTACAAGACCCGCCTGCGCGAGTTCATGCGCGCCCTTAAGAAGCTGCCGGGCGAGTGGTACATCATCCAGTGCTACTCCGGCTACGAGAACAAGGTGAAGACCAACCTCGAGATGCGCGCCCAGACCCTGGGCGTGGACGAGCAGATCCACGAGGTCGTCGTCCCGATCGAGGAAGTCACGGAGCTCAAGGACGGCAAGCGCAAGCAGGTCAAGCGCAAGCTGCTGCCGGGCTACGTGCTCGTCCGCATCGAGCTCGATGACGCCTCCTGGTCCGTCGTCCGAGACACCCCGGGCGTGACCTCCTTCGTGGGTAACGAAGGCAAGCCGACCCCGGTGAAGATCCGCGAGGTCGCGAAGTTCCTGTTGCCACCGGAGACCGCAACCGCTGCGGCGGAGGACCAGGGCCAGGACGCTGCCGACGTCGACGTCTCTGCGACCGGCGTGGCCGTCCCGCCGAAGCCGGCATCCGAGACCGTCGAGGTGGACTACGAGGTGGGCGAGTCCGTCACCATCCTCTCCGGGCCGTTCGCATCCGTTGCCGCGACCATTTCCGAGATCGACACCGTCCAGAACCGCCTCAAGGCAATGGTCTCCATCTTCGGCCGTGAGACCCCGGTTGAGCTGGAATTTGATCAGGTCGCGAAGCTCGATTAATGTAACTCTGTCTGCTATTCAGCGGCGCGCCTTCGGCGTGCCCGGGTGGCAGTGGAACTATTCATCTCCGGTGGCTGGCTAAGAACCGGCATCCGGTCGGGGAGCGGCACGCCCGCTTCCTGATAACAGAAAGAGGTATAGCGATGGCCAAGAAGAAGAAGGTCCAGGCGCTCATCAAGCTGCAGATCCAGGCTGGTGCAGCAACCCCAGCTCCGCCGGTTGGTCCGGCACTGGGTGCTCACGGTGTCAACATCGTTGAGTTCACCAAGGCCTACAACGCTGCCACCGAGTCCCAGCGCGGCAACATCGTGCCGGTCGAGATCACGGTCTATGAGGACCGCTCCTTCGACTTCAAGCTGAAGACCCCGCCGGCTTCCAAGCTGCTGCTGAAGGCCGCTGGCCTGCAGAAGGGCTCCGGCGTCCCGCACACCGACAAGGTCGGTAAGGTCACCTGGGATCAGTGCAAGGAAATTGCAAAGACCAAGGAGCCGGACCTGAACGCGAACGACATCGAGGCTGGTGCGGCCATCATCGCCGGTACCGCTCGCTCGATGGGTATCGACGTCGAGGGTCGCCCGTCCGCTTAAGTGCGCCACCCCGGTGGGTTTGCCGCCGGGGTTTCATCGCGTGGCAGGGTCGCTTGCTGACCCACTAGACCACAACTCCAACACCTAAACCCAGATTGGAATATTCATGAGCAAGGTTTCTAAGGCTTACCGCGAGGCGGCCGCTAAGGTCGACCGCGATAACAAGTACACCCCGCTGCAGGCTGCGAAGCTGGCCAAGGCGACGTCCTCCAAGAACTACGACGCAACCATCGACGTTGCGATCCGTCTGGGCGTCGACCCGCGCAAGGCTGACCAGCTGGTTCGCGGCACCGTCGCGCTGCCGAACGGCACCGGTAAGGACGTCCGCGTGGTCGTCTTCGCCGAGGGCCCGAACGCTACCGCTGCCGAGGAGGCAGGCGCAGACTTCGTTGGCTCCGCTGAGCTGATCGAGAAGATCCAGGGCGGCTGGACCGACTTCGACGCTGCGATCGCTACCCCGGACCAGATGGCTAAGGTCGGTCGCGTTGCTCGCGTGCTGGGCCCACGTGGTCTGATGCCGAACCCGAAGACCGGCACCGTCACCACCGACGTTGCTAAGGCTGTCTCCGAGATCAAGGGCGGCAAGATCTCCTTCCGCGTGGACAAGGCTTCCAACCTGCACGCTCTGATCGGTAAGGCTTCCTTCGACGAGAAGAAGCTGGCCGAGAACTACGGCGCCCTGATCGACGAGCTGCTGCGCATCAAGCCGTCCTCCTCGAAGGGTAAGTACATCAAGAAGGTCACCCTGTCCTCCACCAACGGCCCGGGTGTCCCGGTCGACGAGACCATCCAGAAGAACTACGCAGACGACGCTGAGGCTTAAGCCCTAGCACGCTGACGTAGCTGCCCCGACCCCGTGAGGGTCGGGGCTTCTTTGCGTTGTGGGCATCAGCAAGGCCCCGCTTCCTCATGAATTGGCTCATGAGGGGGCGGGGCCTGAAGTGTTGTGGGGTGGGGTGATAGCCGTGTTTACGGCCAGCCTCTGGCTTAGGCGGCCTTCTTGTTCTGCTTCGAGATGCTCCAGAACATGAACACCAGCAGCGCAATGGTCACCCACATGGCGTAGCGGTTGACCTGCTCCACGATGGAGATCACCTGCTCACCGTAGGTCACGCCCAGGTAGGCGAAGAACGTGTTGGTAACCAGCACGCCGAAGGCATTGAGCCCCAGCACCGTCCAGAAACCCATTCGCCGGATGCCCGCCAACAGGTTGGCGATCACGATGGTGGGCACGAAGGGGATATAGGAGAGCACGATCGCCGCGCCCAGCACGCCGGGGCGGGCGTGCTCCAGCCGCGCGGTCCAGCGTTGCAGCCTGGGGGAGTGGGCTACCGACATGCGCAGGTATTCCAGGCCCCACTTGTTGCCGACCAGCCACCACAGGGGAACGGTCTTCAAGGCACCGACGAGGGTCATGAGAACGATGGCGACCGCCGAGATTCCGCCGGTGGTGGACTCTGCTCCGCCAACGATCGAGGAGGTGTAGCCGCCCACCATGAGTGCGTAGGGGACGGGGTTGTTGAGGAGCCACACACGCAGCGGGATCATCGCGAAGCCGAAGACGGTCGCAGCCAGAAGGTAGACCCAGATCCACTTATCCAGCCGGTCGGGCTGGGAGATGAAGGTCGGGATCTGTTCTTCCGTGCCGTCGGTCTGTTTTTCAGCGTCGCCCTCTGGGGTCGTATCGGCGGTGTCGAATGGTGCCATGGTTGTTCCTTCGTTGTTATCACCGAGCGGCGACATCCTGGGTGAGTGCGGCCGGCAAAGTGATAGCTGCGGGGGCAGGTGGGGTAAGGCTTTGAGGGTATCAGCTGCGCCGCACCACAAGATTCGCCTCGCAGGCGTGATGTTTCCGCCCTAGTCTGGGGAAGTGCTGACTAAGGAAGGGCACCAGATGTCACAATCCACCCCAAGCGGTAAAACTTCCCAACTATCAGTCCGCATCGTTGCGGACCCCGGGCTTGTATCTGCCCAAGTATCAAAGGTCCTCGACCGCGGGGACCTGCCAGAAGATTGCAGCTGTGACCTCGACACCCAGCTGCTGCTCATGGACCCCAACCGTTCCCTGATCGCGCCGGATATCCCGAGCGGCAGGAGCCCCGCGGACCTGGACCTGCTCGTCACCGAGCTGCCGCGATTTAATGGCGCCACCGTGTTAAGGAGTGAGCTTTACCCTAAGCAGGGTGTTGCGGTGATCAGCTACCCCACGCTGGGAGTGCTTGGCGCCCGGGCCGAGCTGGCTCAAGAAATGGAGCGGGTGATTCGGGAATACCGCGACTACCGGGCGTCCTCCCAGGGGGAAGGGGAACAGTCGGCGAGGGAGGAAAAGAGCAATCTCAAAACGATGCTGGGCATGATTGCGACGAATCAGCCGCGTCGCTCGCTCGGTGCGCTGTCCGGTGCGTTGGCTGCTGGCATTGGGGTCGGTGCCTTCGGCATTTTCTATAGCTCGATCTGGGAGATGGCGGACTACCTCACCGTGACCCGCCTGGCGGTGGTCAATATCGTCGCGGTGCTAGCGATGATTCTGTGGCTACTGCTGGATAACAGCCTCTGGGATAAGCCCAGCGCAAAGTCCTTTAAACGGGTCATCGCGCTGTACAACGGTTCGACGCTGATCACCCTCGCGGTCGCGGTTTTGGGGATGTATGCCATCCTCTTCCTCTTCATTTTCGCGGGCGCCGGTGCGATTATTGCCCCGGACTACATGACGAAGGTCTTAGGCGACCAGGTGACTGTGGGGACTTATGCCAGGATTTCCTGGCTCGCAGCATCCATGGGTGTCACCGCCGGAGCCCTGGGGTCGAGTTTCAATTCGGACGCCGCGGTCCGGCGTTTGACTCACGGGGCGCGAGAACGGCAGCGGTTGTACTCGGGCAATGAGGACTACGACTCGGATGCAGACGGAACCGGAGAACAGGATTGGGATGTGCAATGGGGCGAGCGGTCCCGGGAGTCGGCACGGCAGCATTGGCATGAGATGAAACGCCGTGGGGAGGAGGCCGAGCAGTACCGCGATGCCGCTTAGCCTGATTTGGTCTTCCGGCTGTTGGGCGTTAAGCTGTCAGGCGAAGTTTTGATATGTTTCAAAGTTTCACCGAAGACCGTCGGTCACTTGGGAAAACGCTTTCCAGCATCGCTGAGGTATTCAGCTAGCTCGTGTGAGCGCTCCCGGGTTGAAGGATCATCGTCAT
>JBHWRM010000029.1:0-15267 GCA_043426695.1 Corynebacterium sp.
ATGGGGTACTGATCTTCCACAATCCCCAGGGATACGTGCTTATGGCCGATACGGGAGAGCATGTCCACCGGATCCGGTGCGTTATCGTCCACGAGCATTGCAGCAAAGGTCGCGATGGAGGCAGCCAGTGCCTTCTGCTGCTCCCCGGACTTCTGGTTGCCCCGATTGAAGGTATCCGCGATCAGCTCAGGGTGGGCGGCGAACATCTTCTCATAAAAGATGGGGGTGATCTTTGTGATGTTCGCACCAACGAGCGGGAGGGTCTGCTTGATAATCTCGGCATTTCCTGGGGTTAAGCGGCCACGGGCATTGACTGGGGTCTCGGCGATGAACATTGCGAATCATTCCTCCTCAAAAACTCCCCGCAGGGATGTTAAGTCGTGGGCTTTGCCTTGAGCGTTGGAGCGCCGAGTGGCACGGGCCCGCCGGAGGTTCCGGCGGAGAGCCCCTTCGTCGCGGACACAAGATCGCAGACGGTATCGCCGTCGAGAGTGGCGAAGAACGCTTCCTGTGCGGCGGCGAGCCGGTGGCGCAGCGCGCAGTCGTGGCGAGCGAGGGGGCATTGCAGCGCCCCCTCGCAGTCGACGACTTCCCGGTTTCCTTCGAGTTGCCGCAGGAGTGCGCCGACGCTCGCGTGCATGCCCTGTTCAGTAATATGCACCCCGCCGTGGCGCCCGCGGATGGATTCGAGCAGCCCGTCGCTGGCCAGCACGTTGACGACCTTCGCGACGTGGTTCCGCGAGGCGTTGAGCTGGTCCGCAAGGTCCTGAATCCGTACCGGCGAACGCTCGGCAGCACCCACAGCCTGGGTAGCGCCGAGCGCCATCAGTACGCGAAGCCCCAGGTCAGCGAATGTTGTGAGTTGCATAATTCCAACCTATCCAAAAACACCATAAAGATGTATGTGTAATACACCTTTTATTGTGTGCTGTTAATCACAGCCATACATAGTGGCAAAGCCCGCCGCGCACCGATGGCGCAGGCGGGCCGAAAATCCTTTCAGGAGCTACTCCCCCTCCGGGTGGCGCGGGTCCTTCAGGCCGCTGCCAGCCGGGGCGTGGGCCGGGTCCTCCCCCAGCTCAATCTGCTTGTTGTGCGCATCGACGAAGATCACCCGCGGGTGGTAGTCCCCCAACTCGGCATTGTCGAAAATGCCGTAGCCGATGATGATCACCAGGTCGCCAGGGCTGATCAGGCGGGCGGCCGCGCCGTTGATACCGATGACCCCACTGCCCCGCTCGCCGGTGATGGCGTAGGTGGTCAGCCGGTTGCCGTTATCGATATCGACGATGTCGATCTGCTCGCCCTCGAGGATGTCGGCGGCGTCCATCAGGTCTGCGTCGATGGTGCAGGAACCCACGTAGTGCAGGTCGGACTGGGTGACCGTCGCGCGGTGGATCTTTGACTTCAGCATGGTGCGAAACAAGGGATGAACCTAACTTTTTCTAGCTCTGGGGTGCGGCGTCGGGAGCGGCAGGGGCGGCAGCATCAGGGCCGCCTGCGCCCTGCTCGGGGTCCAAGTTCTTGAACCCTACACCAATCGGCACGCCAACATTATCGATCAGCCGGGTGCTGCCCACGCGGGCGGCAACCAGCAGTCGGGCGTCCCCGGTCTCCGGGGCTTCGCCGAGATCGGTGCCACGAAGAGCAAGATAGTCCACCTCGACGCCCTCGGCGTCGTCGAGAATGGAACGGGCGGTGGACAGTACCGCATCCGCGCCGTCCTCGGCGACGAAGGAACCGGCAGTCAGTGCTGCGGAGAGGGTGAGGGCCAGCTCGCGCTCCTCATCGGAGAGGTAGACGTTGCGGCTGGACAGCGCCAGTCCGCCGCCCTCGCGGACGATCGGCACGCCGTGGACGCGCAGCTCCAGGTTGAGGTCGTTGACCATCTGCTGGACCAGGACGAGCTGCTGATAATCCTTCTCGCCGAAGAAAGCGTGGTCGCAGTGGGAGATCTGGAAGAGCTTATTGACCACCGTCAGCATGCCCGCGAAGTGGGTCGGGCGGTGCTCACCTTCCAGGATCGCTCCGGCTGGGCCGGGGTGAATCGTGGTGCGGGGGCCGTTAGGGTACATCTCCCGGGCAGACGGCGCAAAGACGGCGTCCACGCCCGTGGCCTTGAGCTTCTCGACGTCGGCGTCGAGGGTGCGGGGGTAGGCGTCCAGATCCTCGCCCTCCGCGAACTGCAGCGGGTTGACGAAAATGCTGACCGCGACGAAGGCACCCGGGACCGTCTTTGCTGCCTTGACCAGGGAAAGGTGACCTTCGTGGAGCGCGCCCATCGTGGGTACGAGGCACACTGGTTTGCCGGCCTTGCGCATCGCGCGGGTGACCTGGCTGAACTCGTCGATGGTGGTCATCAGGGTGGCCTCGCCGCGGCGGAAGGGCTGGGGGTTCGCCTGCGGGTCGGCCTGGGGGCTGGGCTGATTCTTGGTCATGCGCCTTAGGTTAGTCCACCGGGTAGACCGTGCTCGCTGCGGTAGGCCATGAGCGCCCGCTCAACCTCTGGGGAGCCGGCTGCCTGGGCGGTGCGCTCGGCCATCGGCAGATAGCGCAGGTGCAGGTTGTGGGAGTTCGGGTCGGCGGACTCGTCGGAGAGCTGGCGCAGGGCCTCCAGGTGGGCGAGGACGGCGGGGGCGTCGTCGCGGGAGGCGGGGCCGGTCAGGGCGCCCAGGTGCTCGCGCAGGGTGGCGTCCGCGCCAGCCCGGACGATGGAGTTGAGCAGCAGCCGGGCCTCGCTAGACTCCCCCTCCCCTGCGATGGTGGCCGAATCGTTTGGCTTATCGAGCACCGCGTTGAGCATGGAGTGGGCGTCCGAGACGAGGGTGACCAGGTGATTCGCGGCGTGCGCCATGGCGGCATGATAGGCCGGGCGGCGATCTTCTGCGATGTGGACGGCCACGCCGCCGAGGGATTGGACGAGCAGCTCGCCGACCGCCTGGCCGACCTCGGAGTCGGTGGTCACACCCCAGCCACAGCCCAGCAGGTTCTCGGTGTCCTGCGGGGTGCCCACGAAGCCCATCGCGGGGTGCAGGGCCAACGGGAGCGCGCCCTCATCGGTGATGGGCTGGAGCACCTGGCAACCATTGCGGCCGGAGGTGTGCATGACCATCTGGCCGTCGCGGACGGTGCGGGCGACCTCGACGGCGACCTCTGGTAGCACCGGGTCCGGCACGGCGAGGACCACCAGCTGGGCCATCGCGGCCTCGGCCACTGACACAAGCGGAATGTTCGGAACGCGCTGGGTGGCCCGCGCCTGGGAGCGCTCGGAGTGGGCGTGGATGCCGTGGACGTGGTGGCCGGCCCGGGTGAAGGCCTCGGCCAGTGCGAGTCCGACGGCGCCGGCAGAAATAATCCCCACGCTCAGGCGTGGGGGTTGGCGATCATTCATGCTGATTCTTTGGGTCGCGGTGCGAGCTCTTTGAGGTCGCGGTTCGGGTTACTTCTTGTCGTTCTGCTGGAAGCGCTTCATCAGCTCCGCGACGGTCAGGCCCTCGGCGTTTTCGTCCGCGCGGCGGCGGCCGGCGCGGTACTCGTGGGCACCGCCCTGCTCGGCAGCAGCGTCCTCACGCTGCTGAGTCTGCTTAGCCTGCGGGGCAGCCGGCTTCTGTGCCGACTCGCTGGCCTGCTCGGCAGTGGCCTGGCTCGGCTCGTAGGAACGGAACGCCGGCTCGGTGCGCGGCGCGGGCTGGGCTGCGCGCTCCTGCTGAGGAGCCTGCGGTGCCTGGTACTGCTCGTGCTGACCACGGCCCGCGGCCTTCGGCTCAGCAGCCTCGGAGCCACGGTTCGCTGCGGCCTGCGCGCCGGCGGCACCCGCCTGGGCGATGCTGGAGGAGCTGGAGTCCACGACGATCGGGATCTGCGTGGTCTCCTCGGTATTATCCCCGGTCCACTTCACGGCGGCGAAGCTGCCAGTGGAGAAGGCCGAGGCGCGGCGGTCGGAGCTCGGCTCGCTATTGTGGCCAAGCGTCGGGGAACCCGCAGAGGAGGCAGCGCGGGCAGAAGCACCCGGCTGGCTGCTGCGCGCAGCACGCTTCTTGGTCTGCTCTGCCTGCGCGGACTGCGGCTGCCCAGCCGTTCCGGTCCGGTAACGGCGGTCCGCCGGCTGCTGGCCGCCCCGATCCAGCTCGATGATCCGCTCGGCGCGAGCGCGGACGGCGGTCTGCTCGTCGTCCAGCTCCTCGCCGGACATCTCCGCGAGCTGTGCTCGCAGGGAGATCAGCTCGTGGCGCAGCTGCTCCAGGTGCTCATCGCGCTGGTTGCGCAGCTGGCGGGTGTAGTTCTCCTTCAACGCTGCCTCGCGCTGCTGATAGCCCGCGACCTCGCGCTCCATCTCCGCACGGTGCGCCCGCTCCAGGGTGTTCACCCGCTTCTGCTCGGCGCGCAGCGCGCTGGAGTACTTCGAGACCAGCACGATGCCCAGGAAAGCGGCCCACAGCGCGGCGATAACCGCGATCTTCAGCCACAGGTCAGAATCCAGGAACAGCATCAGGATGCTGGCGATCAGCGCCAGCACCACGAGCAGCACCATCAATACGCGCGGCCCGCTGTTCTGCCCGTCCGTCTGCTCGGCACCGCCTGCAGCGGCGCTTTGGCTCCAGTTCTCCCGATTGCTCATGCTGGTCACCTTACATGTTGACGCTGTTATTCACCGGCCACCCCGCCATCTTCCGGTGGCGTGAGGCAGTTCTGTTCCAGCCATTTGCCCGCCACCGCAGCCAGCGCCCCACCGAGCATCCCGACGATCGCGCCCGGGGTGTCCTCCTGCGCGACGACGAGGTGGCCGGCGTTGAAGACCAGGAATACGACCATCCCACCGTAGGCTCCGGCGAAGATCGCGCCGATCCACGCGACGGCCTGGCCGAGCACTCCGCTGAACGCGACCGTCATCGGGTTCACCTGGCTACGGTCCAGGCCAATGGCATTGTCCTGCAATTTCTTGCGCATGATGAAGCCCTGCACCCCGCAGATGATCGCGGCGATCCACAGCACGCTGCCGGTCGCCAGTTCGATGCGCGGGAAGTGGGCGTAGAAGCCAAGTGCGGTTACCCACGCGAACGCGGCGGCGATCACTGCTGCGATCACCAGCGCCGTGGGCGCGACCTGCTTCATCTTCTTCATGTTTTTCAGTCTACCCAGGGCTCGTCGCGTTTCCTGGGCTCGTTCTTCTCGTTTTTGAGGACGTCAACCCCAGCCTCCCCGGGCGTCACCGGACCGGCCAATAGCGCCCCGAGCTGGGTGATCCCCGCGGTGTCCTCCTGGGGTAGCTGGGCCAGCCACTGTCCAACGGTGGCGGTTGCGGCCTGGCCTGCCGGGGAGCCGGGGACGCGCGGCAATGTGTTTTCCGAGGCGATCTCTGCCCAGGGCACGAGGACGAAGCCCCGGGCGGTGGTGTACGGGTGCGGCAGGATCAGTTCCTCGCCCCAGCGCCCCGCGGAGATCACCGGCTCGCCGGTGGCTCCGTCGTAGGCAGCCAGCAGGTCGAGGTCGACGGTGCGCGGACCCCAGTGCTGGAGGCGCACCCGCCCGCCCTCGTTCTCGATGTTCTGGCAGGCGTGGAGCAGCTCGAGGGGTTCCAGGTGGGTGGTCACGAGCATTACGGCGTTGCGGAACTCGTCTTGGGTGACCACTCCCCACGGCGGGGTGGCGTAGACCTGGGAGGCCGCCAGCAACTGGGTGCCGGGCAGGTCGAGGACGGCACGGGCGGCCGCGCGGATCATGGCTTCCGGGCTGCCCTGGTCACCGGGCATGTTGCTGCCCAGGCCGATGGCCACCCGCCAGCCGGCGGTGTTGCGCGTCACGGTCTTACCTGCCTCGTTGCTGCTTGAGGTTGCGGCGGGCGACGACCCGCACGTCGCTGAAGTGGTGCGGGATCGGGGCCTGTGGCTTGTGCACGGTGACCTCCGCAGCATGTGCCCCGCCGAGGGCGATGATCCGGTCAGCAATGGTGGCGGCGAGCGTCTCGATCAAATCGAGGCGTTCCTGCTCCACCACGGCGACGGCGATGTCTGCCAGGTCCACGTAGGAGATGGTGTCGGCTAGGTCATCCGAGGCCGCGGAGGCGGCGAAGTCCGTCCAGACGACGATGTCCACCTCGAAGTTCTGCCCTTCGTCCTTTTCGAAGTCGTGGACCCCGTGGTAGCCGAAGGCCTTCAGACCCATGAGTTCAATGCGATCAGCCACGGCGCGCTCGCCACCCTTCTGCCACCGCTGGGCCGTCGCCCAGACGGGAGTAATAAGCCACGTCCACCGCGGCCCGGGAGGGAGCCACGTCGTGCACCCGCACCGCCCAGGATCCCGCCTGGGCGGCCAGTGCGGACACCGCCGCGGTGGCATCGTCCGCCGTCTCCGGGGAGCCGGGGGCACCATCGCTGGCGGGGCGCAGGGCGGTGAGGAAACGCTTACGGCTGGCGCCGATCAGCACGGGGAAGCCCAGCTCGTTGAGCTGGTTCATAGCCCCCAGCAGCTGCCAGTTATCCGCCGGGGACTTCGCAAAACCAATGCCAGGGTCCAGGATGATGTTCTCCTCTTTCACCCCGGCGGCCAGGGCCGCGTCCACCCGGCGCAGCAGCCAGTCGCGGACGGCGGTGACCACATCGGCGCCGGTGCCTGCGCTCTGGTCCGCGTAACCTTCCGCGCCTTCGAAGCGATCGGTTTGCCAGTGCATGAGGCAGATCGGCAGGCCGGTCTCGGCGGCGACGGTAAGCATGTCCTTGTCCGCGAGACCACCGGAGACGTCGTTGAGGATGTCCACCCCGGCCTCCGCGGCTGCGAGCGCGGTCGCGGCGCGCATGGTGTCCACGCTCGTGGTGATACCCAGCGCGGAGAGTTCCGCGATCACGGGGGTCACGCGGTCCCGTTCGACTTCCGGGTCGACGCGCTGGGCGCCGGGTCGGGTAGATTCACCGCCGACGTCGATGATGTCCGCGCCCGCGGCGACCATCTGCTGGGCGTGGCGCACGGCGGTGGCCGTGTCGGGGTTGGAGCCACCGTCGGAGAAGGAGTCCTCCGTGACGTTGAGGATCCCCATCACCTTGGTGCGCGGCGGGGTGGCCGGCTGGTTCTGCTGGGTGCTCTGGGCCGGCTGGTCAGGCTGAGCAGACTGTGCAGGCTGCATCATCAAGTCTTTCTAGGGTCGGTTCCCGCGGATTGCGCTCCCGTTGTGGGAGTGTTAGTTCCCGCGGATCAGCGCCATGGCTTCGGCGCGGGTCGCGGCGTTGTTCTGGAAGCCGCCGCGCACGGCGGAGGTCACGGTGTTCGCGCCCGGCTTGCGCACCCCGCGCATCGCCATGCACAGGTGCTCGGCCTCGATCACGACGATCACCGCGGAGGCGTCCAGCCGGTCCATCAGCGCGTCGGCGATGGAGGTGGTCAGCCGCTCCTGGACCTGCGGACGGCGGGCGAAGCCCTCCACCAGGCGGGCCAGCTTGGACAGCCCGGTGACCTTCCCAGAATGCCCCGGGATGTAGCCGATGTGGGCGTGACCGAAGAAGGGCACGAGGTGGTGTTCGCAGGTGGAGTAGAACGGGATGTCCTTGACGAGCACGAGTTCCCGGTGGTCCTCGTTGAAGGTGGTGTTGAGTACCTCGGTGGGGTCGGTGCCGATTCCGGAGAAGACCTCCTCGTAGGCGCGTGCCACGCGGGCCGGGGTATCGGCCAGGCCTTCGCGGTCGGGGTCCTCCCCCACGGCGATGAGCAGTTCGCGGACGGCGGCTTCGGCGCGTTCGCGGTCGAAGTGCCGCGTTGATCCGGACTTGGTCGAATCAGCCATGTCGGTGTTCGCCGCCTTCCTTAGTTCTTCTCTTCATCGGTGGTGTTGTCATCATTCGGCCGGGAGTGATGACGTCCACCCGACTCACCCCAGTCACTACCGTCGCCGTAGGCGCTGGTCCCTGGGTGCTGGGCGGGGTCCCGGCGGGCGTGGCGCCCGCCGTTGTACGGCTCCGGCGCTGGGCTACCCGGCGTTGGGTTCTGCTGCTCCGGGCTCTCTGGCTCTGCCGCATCCGGGCCAGAAACATGCGGTGCCGGCTCACCGGCAGCCGGGGACTCCGAGACGCCCTGCTCACCTGCCTCGGTGACCGGGCGGATCTGGGTGGTCGGGGCGTCGTCCGAGGTCCACGGGTTATCCGGGCGCTCGTGCTCCGGCAGCTCGAAACCGCGCTGCGGCTCCTGGTTGGCCTCCTGCTCGCGCTCCAGCTCTTTGACCTGCTCCTGCTGTTGCTGCTTGCGCTTTTCGATGCGCGCGCGGCGGGCAGCGGAGAAGTAATCCTTGCGCTTCGGCGGCTCCTCGCCGCGCTCCTTCGCCAGCTCGACCGGGGTCTTCACCGGGTCGCGGTAGTCCTTCGGACGGTCCAGATCCTGGCCCGGGAAGATCTCGGAGACCTCGCGCGGGGTAATGCCATCGAAGATGGCCTCCAGGTCCGGGCGGCGCAGCGTCTCCTTCTCGAGCAGCTTCTCCGCCAGGGTGTCCAGGTACTCCCGGTGCTCACGCAGAACCTCGTAGGCAATGTTCTGGGCCTTGTCCATGAGCATGCGGACGTCCTCGTCCACCAGCGCGGCGACCTTCTCGGAGGGGTGGAACTGGCCACCGCCACCGCGGCCGACGAACGGGTCGCCCTGCTCCTCGCCGAACTTCACGGCACCCACACGCGGGCTCATGCCGTACTCAACGACCATGGCCTTGGCGATCTTCGTGGCCATCTCGATATCCGCGCTCGCGCCGGTGGTCGGGTTACCGAAGACCAGCTCCTCGGCGGCACGGCCACCCATCGCGAAGACGAGGCGAGCGAAGAGCTCGGAGCGGTTGTACATGCCCTTATCGTCTTCCGCGGCGGTCATCGCGTGCCCGCCGGTACGCCCGCGGGCCAGGATGGTGACCTTGTAGACCCGCTCGATATCCTTCATCGCCCAGGCCGCCAGCGTGTGGCCGCCCTCGTGGTAGGCGGTGACCTTCTTCTCGTGCTCGGAGATGATCTTCGAGGTGCGACGCGGGCCACCCACGACACGGTCGGTGGCCTCCTCCAGGGCATCCCCGGTGATGACGTTGCCGTCCACACGGGCGGTCAGCAGCGCGGCCTCGTTGAGGACGTTCTCCAGGTCGGCGCCGGACATGCCGGCGGTGCGCTTGGCCAGGGAGGCCAGGTCGACGTCCGGTGCCAGCGGCTTGCCCTCCGCGTGGACGCGCAGGATCTGCTCGCGGCCCACCAGGTCCGGGTTGCTGACCGGGATCTGGCGGTCGAAGCGGCCCGGGCGCAGGAGTGCTGGGTCGAGCACGTCCGGGCGGTTCGTCGCGGCCATGAGGATCACGCCCTCGCGGCCGTTGAAGCCGTCCATCTCGACGAGCAGCTGGTTCAGGGTCTGCTCGCGCTCATCGTGGCCGCCGCCCATGCCGGCGCCACGCTGGCGGCCGACGGCGTCGATCTCGTCGACGAAGATGATGCAGGGCGCGTTCTCCTTGGCCTGCTTGAACAGGTCGCGCACGCGGGAGGCACCGACACCGACGAACATTTCCACGAAGTCGGAGCCGGAGATGCTGTAGAACGGCACCCCGGACTCGCCGGCCACGGCGCGGGCCAGCAGCGTCTTACCGGTGCCGGGCGGGCCGTAGAGCAGCACGCCGCGCGGGATCTTCGCACCGAGCTTCTCGTACTTCCCTGGGTCAGAGAGGAAGTCCCGGATCTCGTCGAGCTCCTCGACGGCCTCGTCCGCACCGGCGACGTCGTCGAAGCGGGTATCCGGGTTGTCCTTCTGCAGGTCCTTGGCGCGGGATTTGCCGAAGCCGAAGGGGCCCATGCCCCCGCCGCCCTGCATGCGGGTGAGCATGAAGAACAGCAGGCCGAAGATCAGCAGCATCGGCAGGAGCATCATCAGCATGCTGCCGATGAAGGAGTCCTGCGAGACGTGGGTGTCGAATTTCTCCGCCTCGGAGCCCTTCACCGCGTCGAAGATCTGCTGGCTGGCCCGGGCCGGGTACTGGGTGGTGATCTGTTCGATCCCATCCTTGCCCTCGACTTCGATGGGCTTCTTCAGCTTCAGCTGGACCGTCTGTTCGCGGTCCTTGATTTCGGCTTCCTTGACGTTCTTGGCGTCGAGCTCCTTGATCGCGATGGAGGTATCGACCTTGTCGAAGCCACGGTCGCTGTCCGTGAGCACGCCAAAAGCGTAAATAGCGATGAGGGCGGCGGCGACGATCCCCGCGATCCTCAGGACCTTGTTCTTGTCCATATTTCCCATCAGTTAGTTGTGCCCGCGCATTGTTTCGCCAGCGCTACTCGCGGACGTCCAGGCGCTGGCTCAAGGTGCGTGAACGCTTTATTCGTATACTTCCGGCTTCAGGGTGCCGACGAATGGCAGGTCGCGGTAGCGTTCGGCGAAGTCCAGGCCATAGCCCACCACGAACTCGTTCGGGATGTCGAATCCGACCTCGATGAGGTCCTCGATCTCGACCTTGACGGCCTCCGGCTTGCGGAAGAGTGTGACGACGGACAGGGAGCGCGGCTTGCGGTTGGTGAGGTTCTTCATCAGCCAGGACAGGGTCAGGCCGGAGTCGATGATGTCCTCGACGATCAGGACGTCGCGGCCCTCGATGTCGCGGTCCAGGTCCTTCAGGATGCGGACGACGCCGGAGGAGCTGGTGGAGTTGCCATAGGAACTGACGGCCATGAACTCCAGCTGGTTCGGGATCTCCAGCTCGCGGGCGAAGTCGGTGATGAAGAAGACCGCACCCTTGAGCACGCAGACGAGGATGAGGTCCTCCGGGGCGTCGCGGTAGCGCTCGTCGACGGCGGCGGCGAGTTCGCGGATGCGGGAGTGCAGGGTGTCCTGGTCGATCAGGACTGCTTCCAGGTCGTCACCGTAGGGGTGGGCCGGGATGTCGGTGCTCTTCTTGGTCCAGGTCGAGTTCTGATCAGTCATGTGCTCGTCGATCCTTTGGGTGCTTGTGTGATTCTTCCGCCACGAGGCGCAGGACGCCGCCGCGCCGCTCCACCACCAGCCGGGTGCGGTGTTGCCCGGTGGGCGGCGCCTCCGCTGGTGGCGGGTGGGCGTGGCCTCTGCCTAAAGCCTCATAACCGTTCATTGTATGCCACGGGACGGACACGCCGCCTTGCCCGGCCCAATCCGTGATGAGGGCGTCGATGCGGCTCAAGTGGGAGTAGGTCAACGGCCCGGTTTTTCCCGCGAGCCAGTGGCGGATCACGCGGCGCCGGAGGGCGTCGGGCAGCTCGGCGAGTGGGGCGCAGGGCAGCTCGGCGGTGGCGCGCGCGTGGTGCTCAATGTGCTCGTGCTTGTCGGCGTGTTCGTGGTTGCCGGCTTCGGCGGTGAGCCGGACGTATTCGGCGTGGGCGGCGGCCTCCAGATAGTCGGAATCCTCGCGCAGCAGCCGGGCGGTGCGGGTGAGGGAGTCGGCCACGCCGGGGCCGAGGATGTCTTCCAGCAGGGGCAGCAGCTCCTGGCGGACCCGGGAGCGGCGAAAGCGGGGGCTGGCATTGTGCGGGTCATACCAGAAACTCAGCCCGGCGCGGTGGCACGTGGCCTCGGTGTCTTCTCGGGTGCTGGCCAGCAGGGGGCGGCCGAGCCATTCGGCCCCCGCGGCGATGGCTGGGTGCTCGTTGCTCGTAGGGCGCTGGTTGTGGGGCCTGTGCTCGTAGCCGGCCTGATGCTGGCCGCTATCCGAACGCTGGTGGGTGGACGCCGTGATGGGGCGCAGCCCGGCCAGCGCGCCCGCCCCGGAGCCGCGGGCCAGGCCCAGCAGCAGCCCTTCCGCGTCATCGGAGGCGGTGTGTGCCACCAGCAGTGGCCGCCCCGCCGCCGCGGTCCCGAGCGCGCGGTAGCGGGCCTCGCGCGCGGCGGCCTCGTCTGCCCCCGGGCCACCGGGAACGTCGATGGTAAGCACCCGGGCCGGGATACCGATCCCCTCGCAGGCGCGGGCCGCGGTGGCGGCGACCTCGGCGGAACCTTCCTGCAGCTGGTGATCGACCACCAGGGCGCGGAAGCTCGCCCCCGGCAGGTCCTTCTTGGCGATCCCGGCCGCGGTATAGGCCAGCGCGAGGGAGTCCGCACCCCCGGAGACCCCCAGGTAGACCGGCCCCTCGGCCAGCTGCGCGGCATGCTCCGGGTGCGTGGTGCGCAGCCTAGCGAGCCAGGCGCGGAAGTCCGCTGCAGTGCTCACGGTGTTCCTCCTCCCCAGGGCTTGGCCCCAGTCACCCGGCGTGGCCGTTGCCGAGAAAACTAGAGCCGATACACGGCGGCGGCCAGCCGGTCGAGGGCTTCGCGCCCGCCGCCGACGTCGCCGGGCGTGTTGGACAGGAAAGCGAAACTCAACGGGCGGCCGGACTTGGTGACCACCGTGCCGGCCAGGGCATTGACCCCGTCGAGGGTGCCGGTTTTCGCGCGCACCCACCCGGCTGCGTCCTCGGCCCCACTACCCGCCAGGTAACGGTTGCGCAGCGTGCCCTCCGCACCCGCGACCGGGAGATCCTGCTGCAGGGCATGCAGCTTCTTGCTGCCCAGCGCGGAGTTCAGGTTGCGGGCGCTCAGGCGGTTGTCCTCGCTCATGCCGGAGGTGTCGTGCAGTACAGCGCCTTCGGTATCCACGCCGTTATCCTTCAGCACCTTAAGCACGCCCTCGGTCGCGCCCTTGAAGGTGCCCGGCAGGTCCTGGCTGATCGCCACCTCGCGGCCGACGGCCTCGGCGAGCAGGTTGTCCGAGTGCAGCATCATGTCCCGCAGTCGGGTACTCAGTGGCGCGGAGAGCACCTGCCCCAACGCTTCCTCAGCGGTTGGATGGGCCGGCCCCACGGGATCATCGGAAACCTCGAGCTTCAGTTTCTTGGACTTGAGCTTCTCCCCCAGCCCCATGTCCTCGGCGAGCGCCTGGGCCACGTCCCGGGCTGGGGTGTTGCTGCGGGCGGAGTAGTTCTCCGTGGGGATGATGCGACCGGCGTCGATCATCACGGAGTCGAGGAAGGTCACGTTGCCCATCCCGATCTCCACCAGGTCCCAACTCTTGTGGAAGGTGGACTTCTCTCGCATGGAGTTATCCACCGTGATTTTGGTGATCTTCTTCAACTCCTCGGCCGGCAACGCGCGGCGAACCTGGTCCGCCAGCTCGCTGATGGCCGGGGCGTCCGTGAAGAAGCCGGAGCCGGGCTTGCGGGACAGGGTAATGTCCCCCTCCCCGACGAGGATCAGCTCGCCCGGCGCGCCTTTGACCACGGAGGTCGCCAGGCGGTCTTGCGTTCCCTTCGCCAGCAGGGCCGCGGCGGTGGTGTACACCTTCGTCGAGGAGGCCGGCACCAGGTGCTTGCCCTCGTTGTTAGCAAACAGCACCTCACCGGTTTCCAGGTCGGTGATCTCCGCGGACAGGCGGCCCAGCTGCCGGTCCTTCGCCGCCTTCTTCACCTCGGTCAAGTCCACCGGGGCGGCAGGCGGGCTGGCCTCAACCATCACTGGTTCGTCAGGACGGGGAAGCGCTGCGGGGGCGACGTCGTAATGGGCGCGCTGGGAAAGAACCACCGCGCCAGCGATGATGGCGGCGGCGACCACGAGGAACGCCACCACCGCGAGGAGCCAGCGGCGGAAAGAGGATTTCTTCTCAGCTTCCAAAATTTAAATCCTGACAATGTGTGGGAGGCAGGGGCGGTGGTTAGTAGGTTCCACCTTATCCTGCGACTAGGATGGGGCCTGCATGTACGTCAAGCGCCACGAGGCGCTGTAAACAGACACCGATTTTAAGGATGGCGCGAGTTATGGCTCAGAGCATCGAAGTCACCATCGAGATCCCGAAGGGTTCCCGCAACAAGTACGAGATCGACGAGGAGACCGGCAAGGTTCACCTGGACCGCTACCTCTTCACCCCGATGGCGTACCCGGCTGACTACGGCTTCATCGACAACACCCTCGGCGAGGACGGCGACCCGCTGGACGCGCTGGTCATCCTGCCGGAGCCGCTGTTCCCAGGCGTGGTTGTCAAGGCCCGCCCGGTTGGTGTCTTCAAGATGACCGACGAGGCCGGTGGCGACGACAAGCTGCTCTGCGTGCTAGACGACCCGCGCTTCGACCAGTACCAGGACGTGGACGACATCTCCCAGTTCACGAAGGACGAGATCGAGCACTTCTTCGTGCACTACAAGGACCTCGAGCCGGGCAAGGAGGCCCGCGGCGAGGGCTGGGGCACCGCTGCCGACGCGGAGAAGATCCTGGCCGACGCCATCGAGCGAGCCAAGAAGTAACGACTCAGAGGTCATGCCGCGAGCTGCGGCGGCTTCCTGAGTTATTGCGCCCGCTCCCCTGCTGTGGGGCGGGCGCTTTTGCATGCGCCGGGTGGATCACGCCCCTTGCACGTACGGGCTGCCCCGCCGCCGTGGGGTTGACAGGGCGCGGCTAGTAGCATGGCGAGCATGAGTGACTTTGAATCCATGAGAGCAGAAGACGTCCCGGAGGGCGTCCAGTTGGTGGACGTCCGCGAGGCCAATGAATTCGCGGAGTGGCACGCCAAGGGCGCGGAGAACCTTCCGCTGTCCGAGCTGCAGCTGCGTTACGGCGAGCTGGACCTGGACCAGGACCTGTACATCATTTGTCTGTCCGGTGGCCGGTCCGCGAAGGCCTGCCAGTGGCTGGAGCTCAACGGCATCGACGCGATCAACGTGTCCAATGGTTCCATCGGCTGGCGCGATGCTGGTCGCACGATCATCGTCAACGGCGAGGAGACCACGAACCCGGCCTAAGCGCTGGAGCGGGCGTGCGCTCCCCACTACTCCCGCTTCGGGCGGCTTTCAGTCACCGGTGGCGGGAGTTTCGTTATCCAAAATTCACTTTAGATTTCCCACCAAAAGCTTTTTACACCGCTGGCGAGGCTAACGTCGAAGGGACAGGGCCCTGATCGACAGAGCTAAAGGTTGCATCACCATGAAGAAACATGCACTCATCACTGTCCTCGCGGTGGTTGCCGTCGCCGCCTTCATCTACCTCCTTGTCGCACCGCCAGCGCAGTTCTCAGCATTGGATGGCGGCACCAGGCTCACTATCCTGATCGTCCTGTTCATGGTCGCGGAGTTCCCGATCACCATCCTGTTGATCGAAAAGCTCTTGCGGGGCAGCCGCGAAGAAGCCGCAAAGCAACAGCACACCCCCAGCTCAGATCACCTCCCACGCCCGACGCTCTAGACCTCCAGCCCTCGCAGGAGCAGCACCCCAGGCACATACCGCGAGGTTTTGCAGAGTTTATGGTCGCAAAACGCCCGAAAACCGACCACAAACTCTGCAAAA
>JBHWRM010000030.1:0-3130 GCA_043426695.1 Corynebacterium sp.
GATGGTTGGTTCCGCACGGGTGATATGGCCGTGATGGAGGCCGATGGCTTCGTGAAGATCGTCTCCCGCCTGAAGGAGATGATCGTTACCGGCGGCTTCAATGTGTACCCCGCCGAGGTGGAGGAAGCGCTGCTGGAGCACCCGGAGGTTAAGGAGGCCGCCGTGGTGGGCCTGTCGAAGGAGGATGGCTCCGAGCGCGTGGTCGCCGCGGTGACGCTGGCGGAGGCAACGGAGGGCGAGGAGCACGAGCCGCGCCGCGTGGGCGAGAAGCTGCACGAGTCGCTGCGCCAGCACTGCAAGAAGGTGCTGACGGGGTACAAGGTGCCGCGGGAGTTCTTCCACGTGGCAACGCTGCCGGCCGACCAGATGGGCAAGGTGCGCCGCACGGAGATGCGGGCGATCCTGGAGGAGCTGGAGCGCCGCTAGTTTGGACGAGGTCGGTCCACGCGGATGAGGCCTGACGCGGCGCTGGAGCGCCGCGCACCCTGCTGGGTTGCCTCCGCCCTTGGATGCCAGTTCAAAGGGGCACACCCGACGCAAAGCGGTTTTCTTTTCAACTGCAAAGTACTGCTAGTCTTCTCGGTAACTTTTGTGCGCCCACGTCCCCCGAGGGTTGATGCCCAGGGGCCGTGGGCGCGCAGGGTTATCTACTGCTTCACCAATTTTCACGATGGAGTGTGAATGAAGACTCATTTCACGCTGGCCTCGGCCAGCTCCGCCACGGCACTCGCCCTGCTGCTCGCTCCCGTGGCCATCGCTGAGGACGGCGCTCCCACGCTGGAGGGAACCGCCACGGAGACGACCACCCCCGGCGGCAACGACGCTGCCGGTGGCGAAAGCACCGCCACCCCGCCGTCCCAGGAAGGTTCTCAAGGAGAGGGCGCTGGGCAGGAATCGCAGGAGGACGCCACCCCGGCGGCTCCGCAGGTGCGGGATGCTTCCCTCACGATCATGTGCGAGGCCGATCCGAAAACCAGCCTTGTGGACAAGCACGTCATTGGGCCAGAGAAGGTCTCCTTCAAGCTCAGCGCACCCACTGAGGTAAAGGCAGAGGAGGTATTCTCCCTCGACCTGGACCTCGAGCCAGTGGCGATGGACGTCCCCATGCCAGCAGGTTCCCTCGAAAGCGCTTCCCGATTGAAGCTGGACTTCGCGCTCCCCGCCGGGGTGAGCTTCGTAACTGCGGACATCGACGACTCTGCCGCCAATATCAAGGGACTGTCGGCTTTCACGGTCAACGAACAGGGCTACCAGGACCCGACGGGCCGGATCCTGCGCGTCTCCAGCGCCGATAACCAGACCCTGGGCAATGGCCCGAATACCTCCCAAAGCAAGGAGGGCGGGGTTATCCACCGGATCAAGGGCAACAAGATCGACCTTCAGTTCCCGAAGGTCAGCGTGAAGTTCCGCGCCACCACGCCGGGTGAGAAGGCTTTTGGCGTGCGCACCGCCGGGAAGGCCGGCCAGTTCGCGCAGGACGAGAACTTCCTCACCCTGCTCGGTCGGGCGCAGGCGCCTCTTGTGGGCACCGTCTGGGCACCAGTGCGTTGTGCCCCACTGCTTTCCCAAACCGGCCCAGTGGACGAATCGGCGGCGTCCCTGCTGACCGTCAACGTCCTGCCGGGCGACGGGGAGAATGCGCTGAAGTACAGCTCCGTCGACGTCCAAATCACGGGTCCGAACACCGGCACCGTGAAGGAACGCGGCACCTACCGCGTGGCGCTGACCCCGGACGAGGGCGAAGCGAAGGACGTCAACGGCGTGCTGACCTTCACCGACAACGGCCGGTCCGTCATGAACGGCGAGAACCTGCTCCAGGTCCCGGTGGTCCGCGGTATCGCGGAGGCTGACCTGAGCTGGCTGCAGTCCGGCAAGCACACCCTGGAGGCACGTTTCCACCCGCAGCGCGACGATCTCAGCCTGGTGCTGGGCACGGGCAGCATCGACGTCGAGGTGGCAGCAGCGCCGGGCGAGAACGATGAGCAGGACAAGGAGAAGAAGCCGAATGGTTCGTCCTCGTCCTCCGAGGGCTCGAGCGCGAAGGGCTTCTTCGGCGGCATCAAGGAGATCTTCGAGACGATCTTCGGTTTCTTCGCGGAGTTCTTCCGCTCGATCTTCAAGTTCTAACCGGAATCTTCAGCAGAAAGGCTTTTGTACAGTGATTAACAAGAACAATGCTGGGGTTTCGGTTCACCGGAGCGTGAGCACTCGGGGTGCGCGGCAGCTGGTGGGTAGCGCAAGCGCGATCGCTCTGACCCTGGGGCTGATCGTGGCCGCTCCGGCGCAGGCGGATGAGGCTGTCGGGCAGGAGTCGGGTGCGTCCCCGGTGACCACGGCTGTCAAGCAGGTCAACCTGGAATGCGTGGAGGATGCGGGCACTATCGGCGGTGTCATCGGGAGCGCATCCCAGTTGACGCTTACCCCGGTGCTGTTGCAAAGTTGGGGCAGTAGGAAGACCGGCGTGAAATAATCACAGCCATGGGTATCTTCTCCGGTCGTCATTTCCCCCGTGACATCATTCTGTGGGCAGTGCGCAGGTCACTGCCGCTACGGTGTGAGCTACCGCGACCTGGAGGAAATGATGACCGAGCGTGGTGTGCCGGTTGATCACACCACTATCTACCGCTGGGTGCAGAAATATGCTCCCGAACTGGACAAGCAGACCCGGTGGTATCGGCAAGTTCCTGACTGGCAGGCCCGGTCCTGGCGGGTGGACGAGACCTACATCCGGGTCGGCGGCAGGTGGTGCTACCTCTATCGGGCAATCACCGCCGGTGGCCAGACCCTGGACTTTTACCTCTCCCCGAAGCGCAACGTCGCGGCGGCCAAGCGTTTCCTGGCCAAGACCCTGCGGGCAACCGCATCGGCCGGGTTCCCGCGGGTGATTAGCACTGACAAGGCACCCGCCCTGGCGAAGGCGATCGCCGAATTGAAGGCGGAGGGAATCTGTCCCCCGACGGTGGAGCACCGGCAGGTGAAATACCTTGGGCAACATCCTGGAAGGCGACCATGGTCGGCTGAAGCGGATCCTCGGGCCGAAAGGCGCGTTTAAGAACCGGACATCTGCATATCGGACGTTGAAAGGGATGGAGGCGATGCACTCATTGCGGAAAGGGCAAGGCACGATGTT
>JBHWRM010000031.1:0-3720 GCA_043426695.1 Corynebacterium sp.
CCACGAGGCACCACCGGCGAAGAAGTCCTACCGGCTGGCGCTGAAGGTGATGCGGAATATGGCGATCGCGCACTGCCGGGCCTACCGCCTAATCCATGGGATTCAGCCGGGAGCGCGGGTGGGCTTCGCGCACCACATGCGCGCCTTCGCGCCTGCTCAAGAGCGTAATCCGCTGCACCGGCTGGCCTCCCGGTCCAGCGCATTCCTCTTCCAGGAGGAGCTGAGCCACGCGATGCTGGGCGGGAAGTTCCGGGGCGTGTTGGGCCGCCAGCCTTCGGATATTTCCCCGGGCAAGTACTACGACTACCTGGGGCTGAATTACTACTCGCGCACGGCATCGTCTGGCTTCGAGGACGGCACGCTGCCCGGCAAGCCGGTCAATGACCTCGGTTGGGAAATCTATCCGGAGGGCCTGATCGAGTGCGCCGGCTGGATGCACGAGCGCTACCCCGCGCCGATCTGGGTCACGGAGAACGGTACCTGCGATAACGGCAGCCCGACGAGCCTGGAGAACTTCCGGTGCCGCTTCATCTACGACCACCTGGCCGCGATTAGTGCCTCTGATCTGCCCTTTGAGCGCTATTACCACTGGTGTTTCGTGGATAACTGGGAGTGGGCGGACGGCGAGGCGCAGCGCTTCGGCCTGGTGCACAACGACTACGCCACACAGACCCGCACGCCGAAGCTCAGTGCCGAATTCTTAAGCCGAATCATCACCGAGGGTGGAATCTCCGGCGAGGCGAAGCGGGAGTTCGTCGACGTCCAGCGCTACCGCATCGGGTAGGTCGGTTGTCGGGCGACCGTAACCGGGGACGGGCGTCGCCCCCACTCGACGAGGCAACCGTGAGGAACGTCGTTGTCTCGGACGTCGCCCCGTCGGCGTCCCGAATGTTTCACGTGAAACAATCCGTTCAGCCTCTGCCAGAATGGAGGGAGAAGGAAACGCCGGCTTAAGAGCCCAGGCAGAACAGGAAAGGCAAGGTGCAGGCTAACAGCATGGCTCAGAACATTCCCCCAACCCCTCAGGCGGAATTCGCAGCCCTTGGCTTCTATGGGGAGCCACTGGACCAGATGATCCACCGGTCCTTCGAGGAGCAGAACCAGGGGCTTGCGAATGCGCACGGCTTCAAGATGATCTCCCCGTACATCGATCCTTCCGGTGCGCGGATGATCCGTTTCATGGGGGATAAAAACTCCACCGTCGCGGTCTCCCTCATGCACCCCGAGACCACGGCTGCGCGGGTGGGGCTCATCACCCCGACGGTCGCACTCGTGGACGTGCTCAACACCGAAGGCGAGATCGCCGCCCGCGTGACCTGCGCCGTTGATGATTTCTTCTCCTATTCAACGGTCTCCGGGCCGGAGGTCGTGAAGGAAGGCAAGGTCGCCGCGAACGCCGACGAGGACGGCATGATCCCGCTGGTGAATTTCTGCCTCACCGCAGCGCTGGGTGGGGGCAAGATGCACCTCTACCCCAGCGAGTCGGCCTGGCGGCAGGCCCACCCGGAGCACATGCGCGAGGACGGTGTCATCACGAAGCCGCGGCTGATCTCCCCAGCTGCCCAGGCCTTCTTCGACGGCGACACCGATGCGATTAACCCCTGGAATCACGTGCGGATCACCGTCGCTGGGATTCGGGGCGCGACCAATGAGCTCACCGGCAAGCAGTTCTTCGTCGTTCAGGACACCCCGAATGCGCGCGGCTTCGCGCTCACGGCCTGCCTGCCGGCGACCGAGGAGCTGAAGAAGCACATGCGACCAGGCGTGGTGCTGGAGAGCCCGGCCGTGCTGATGGGGCACAATGCCACGCTCGCGAACCCAGCAGTGTCCGCGCCGGAGGACGACTAAGCGCCGCCCGCCCGCTAGGGTTAAGCCTCGACCGTGGCAGCCCAGCGCTCGAAGCGGTCGGCCACGACCTGCGGCTGGCGCGCCCAGCGATTGTGGCCGAGCTGCTCCACCTCCGCTGGATACTCCTCCACCGCAACGCACCCCTGCGGGAAGAGCAGGGCGAGGTTCTTCGCGGAGTCGAGGGGGCAGTCATCGTCATTGGAAAAGCGCGTGAGCAGGATATTTGTATACGTATCCTTCATCGCCGCGACATAGTCCATGTCCTGGCCGTGCAGGTTCTTAAAGCTATTGCGCTGCGCGAGCTTGGTCCATTCCAGAATGTGGTTGCGCGCCTGCCGGCCGTAATTGGCGATATCCAACAGGCCTTCCGGCTGGTAGCCGCGGGCCAGCACGATCGCGCTCATCAGCAGGGAGCCGAGCCTGAGCTCGATGCGGGTGCGTCCGGTGAAACCCCGGTAATACGGGGTGCCGGTACCAACACCCATATAGCCCAGGACGTTGAGCTCGTTGGCCTCCGGGCGCGCCAGGAACACTGCAGCCATCTGTCCACCCATCGAGTGGGTCAGCATGATGGTCGGGTACTTCTCCCCCAGTTCCAAGCGGCGCTTGACCGCGCGGATGGTGCGCGGGAAATCGGAGCTCGCCAGATCGTGATAGCCCCAGTTCTGGGTTCGGCTGGCGGCGGCGGTAGATTCGCCCTGCCCGTGCAGCTCGCCGATGGCGACGATCCAGCCGCGGGTGGCGAGCTCCTTGGCGATCGGCTCGTAATAGCGGGCGCCGACGCCGAAGCCCGGCCACAGAATGACCAGGGGTTTCTTCCCATCATGTCCGCTCTCCGCAGCGGTGCGGGGCTCGGCTGCGGTGCCGTTCTCGGCGCTTGCCTGGGCCGCTGCCGGAGCCGGGCTAGCTGGGCCTTCGCCGCCGGCTAGCGGTGGGGTGAAGATGCGCACGGCCGTGGTGCTGCCGTCCGCCATCTGCACGTGAACCCACTGACGGTGCACATCCTCGACGGAAACTACGTTATTTTCACTCACCCGTCACATGATATGTGTGCCTCCGAACACATTTGGCTATATCAAGATAATGCTTTGGGCTGAAGCCGCGAGCTCTTTAGAAGCGCCCCTCGCCTAGCAAAGAGCTTTAAAAAGGGCTTTCGATAGCGCTAAGACCCAAGTTTCACCCAATAATCTTGGATTCACCCCCACCGGACCCAAGATTAGGGGCCTAATCTTGGATCACTGGTCGGCGCCGTGCCCTGACCGAGCACCGCCCCTCACCGACGCCAACCCCACGCGGACGCCAACGCTGACGTCGGCGCCGACCTCCCCCAGCCTTAAACCCGAGCCCTAGACGTCCAGGAAACGAACGTCGCGTGCGTTGCGGGTGATGAAGCTACGGCGGGCGACAACGTCGTCACCCATCAGGATGCTGAACAGCTCGTCAGCAGCCTCCGCGTCCTCCAGGGACACCTGGCGCAGCGTACGGGTGGTGGGATCCATCGTGGTCTCCCACAGCTCCTTCGGGTTCATCTCGCCGAGACCCTTGTAGCGCTGGATGCCATCATCCGTGTCGATCTTGCGGCCCTCTTCCAGGCCCTTCTTCAGCTGCTCATCGCGCTCCCGGTCGGAGAACGCGTAACCCGGCTCGCCCTTGCCCCACTTCAGCTTGTACAGCGGCGGCTGGGCGAGGTACACATAGCCGCCCTCGACGAGCGGACGCATCAGGCGGAACAGCAGCGTGAGCAGCAGCGTTGCGATGTGCTGGCCGTCCACGTCGGCGTCGGCCATCAGCACGATCTTGTGATAGCGCAGCTTGTTGATGTCGAACTCATCGTGGATGCCGGTGCCCAGCGCGGTGATGATTGCCTGCACC
>JBHWRM010000032.1:0-12667 GCA_043426695.1 Corynebacterium sp.
GATATCGTCGCGCAGCTGTGCTGCATCGACCTTGTCAAGAATATGCATGGATTAATCCTTTGCTTGCCTGGATAGAGGATCCTCGCGGCTTTTCGATGCTCATCGCGCCTACGGGTTCGTACCCGGAACATAGTTAACTCGAATAGTATGCCAGCTGCTTCGGCAGAAACCAAAAACTAGAAGCCGGCCTGCTTGAGGGCAGCGGCCATCGCGCCACCGGCCTGTGAGCCTCCGCCGCGCGGCCCGCCCCGCTTGCCACGCTGTCCGCCGCGATTGTCGCCGCGCTGTCCACCGCGCTTGCGGCCCCGGCCGTCCCGGGAATTCCTCTCCCCTGCCTCCTCGCGGCGGCCTGCACGGCCGGAGCCAGCTCCCTGGTCGCCGCCTGGCTCGTCGCTCAGGCGCAGGCTCAGGCCGATGCGCTGCCGGTCGACGTCGACGTCCATCACCTTGACCTTGACCACCTGACCGGAGTGAACCACCTCGTGGGGGTCCTGGACGAATCGATCGGCCATCGCGGAGACGTGGACAAGTCCGTCCTGGTGCACACCGATGTCAACGAACGCACCGAAGGCGGCCACATTGGTCACCGTGCCCTCCAGCACCATGCCCGGGCGCACGTCGGAGACCTTTTCCACGCCCTCGGCCAGGCTCGCGGTCTTGAAGCTGGGGCGTGGGTCGCGGCCTGGCTTATCCAGCTCGGCGAGCACGTCACGCACCGTCGGCACACCGAAAGTCTCGTTCGCGTAGTCCGCGGGGCGCAGCTTCGTGAGCACCGCGGAGTTGCCGATCAGCTGCGGCACCGCTACCCCGGTGTCCTCCGTGATGGAGCGCACCAGGTTATAGGCCTCGGGGTGGACCGCGGAAGCATCCAACGGGTCCTCGCCGTCATGGATGCGAAGGAAGCCAGCGGACTGCTCGAAGGCGCGCGGCCCCAAGCGCGGTACCTTCAGCAGCTCCTTGCGGGAGCGGAAGGCGCCGTTGTCGTGCCGGTGCGTGACGATGTTCTCCGCCACAGACTTTGTGATTCCCGCGACCCGCTCGAGCAGCTCGGCGCTGGCGGAGTTGACGTCCACGCCCACCGAGTTCACGGCATCCTCGACCACCGAGTCCAGGGAGTGGGTTAGCCACGTCTGGTTGACGTCGTGCTGGTACTGCCCCACCCCGATGGACTTCGGGTCGATCTTCACCAGCTCGGCCAGCGGATCCTGCAGGCGTCGGGCGATCGAGACCGCGCCGCGCAGGGAGACATCCATGTCTGGGAACTCCCGCGACGCGACCTCGGAGGCGGAGTAGACGGAGGCCCCTGCCTCGCTGACGATGACCGGAGTCGGGCGCTTCCCGCCGGCCTCGGCGATGAGGTCGGCGATCTCCCGGGCGAGCTTTTCGGTCTCGCGGCTGGCCGTCCCGTTGCCCACCGCGAGCAGTTCAACTCCGTGCTCGGCGACCAGACCCGCAAGCTGGGTACGAGCCTGTTCCCACTTCGCAGCCCCAGAGTGCGGGTAGACGATGATCGTGTCCACTACCTTGCCTGTGGCGTCCACGACCGCGCACTTCACGCCGTTACGGTAGCCGGGGTCCAGCCCCAGGGTGGCGCGCTGTCCGGCAGGTGCTGCGAGCAGCAGATCGCGCAGGTTCTTCGCGAAGACGTCCACGGCGGAGGCATCCGCCCGTTCCTTCAGCTTCACTCGGGCGTCCACGGCCGAGCTGACGGCGAGCTTGGTGCGCCAGCCAAAGCGGACGCACTCGGCGCGGAACTTATCGGCCGCGTCCCCCTGCGGGCCGAGATCCAGCCGATCGGCAATGATCCCCTGGTAGAACTCGTCCTCCACCCCTCCCGTGAGATTCACGTGGAGCACACCCTCGCTCTCGCCGCGCAGGATGGCGAGGATTCGGTGGCTGGGGAGCCTGTCCAGCGGCTCAGAGAAATCGAAGTAGTCCCGGTACTTCGCTCCTTCTGTTTCCTTCCCATCGACGACGCCGACCTCGGCGACGCCTCGGTTGAAGAACTCTTCGCGGACCTCGCCCACCAGGTCCGCGTCCGTGGCAATCCGGTCGACGACGATGGCGCGTGCCCCGGCCAGTACTGCTTTGGTGTCCTCAAATCCCTCGCAGAGGTAGCCGTCGGCGATGCTTGCCGGGTCCTCGCTGACCCCCGGGGCTAGCAGCGTGTCCGCGAGCGGCTCCAGCCCGGCGTCCCGAGCGATGGTGGCCTTGGTTTTGCGGGTTTTCTTATAGGGCAGGTAGAGGTCCTCGAGGCGGGACTTCGTCTGCACGGCACGGATCTCGGCGGCGAGCTTATCGGTGAGTTTGCCCTGCTCTTCGATGGCCTTGAGGATGGCTTCCTTACGCTCCTCCAGCTCCCGCAGGTAGTTCAGGCGGGTTTCCAGCTGGCGGATCTGGGAATCATCCATCCCGCCGGTGATCTCTTTTCGGTAGCGGGCGATAAAAGGAACCGTGTTGCCCTCGTCGAGTAGGGCGATGGTGGCCTGGACGTCCGACAGCCCGGCACCTAGTTCCTCGGCTAAAATCTCTGCGATCATTTAAGCCATTGTAGGTGCCGGGCTGTCTCGGCTTGCACCAGGATCACCCAGACCGGGCCGGTACTGGTGCGAGGCGCTTATTAGTCGGCGTTGTGATCGCCGAAGTCTTCCTGCCACTCCGGAATCTCGGTGTTGTAGGCCGAGAGGTCGGTCTCGCCCGGCTGGTTACGCTGCATGTGCAGGTACTCCATGTGACGTTCAAACAGGTCCAGCACATTCGCGATGATCTGCTCGCGGGTATAGCCGAAGACGTCGTAGCCCAGAGAGCCGTTGATGCCAAAGACCTCAACGCGGTAATAGTTCGCGCCGTGGCTGCCGCGGCGGGCGAACTTCGGCAGGCGCTCCTCGATTGGGTAAAGCTGGTAGCGGAAGTCCGGATCACCCTTGAAGGTGACGAACAGGTCGAGCTGGTTGATGCCGGTGTGCTCGTCGGCCACCGTGGTCAACGTTGCCTCGTGGCCATTGTTCATCAGCTCCTCAGTGACGTCCTTCAGAGCCGGCTTGGCGACCTCCATGATGAAGGACTGCGACTGTTCGGCGGTCGGCCACGTGCCGACGCGCTCCACGCGGGTGCGCCAATCCCCATGCTGGCTATCCGTACGCCCGGAAATTGCGCCGTGCAGGGCGACTGCACGAGAGTCCATCTGCAGGACCTCTTGTCTGACTGAGAGCACCAAACCAGCCATGATGAGGAAGACCACGATCATGAATGGCAGCCCCATGATCAACGTCGCCATCTGCAGGGTGCCGATGCCATCGACCTGCAACATCGCAACCGTCAGGACAGCGACGGCAACAGACCACAGCACGCGCAACCAGACCGCACCATCGGCGGCCGGGTCGGTGGAGCGGGAAGAGAATTTCGCCATGACCAAAGCACCGGAGTCCGCGGAGGTGACGAAGAATAGCAGGCCGACGATCATCGCCAGCACCAGCGCCAGCGTCGGCCACGGCAGGCCTTGCAGCACCATGTAGAAGCCACGCTCAGGTGAGTTCACAGTTTGCTCCAATAGGTCGCGATCGCCGTTATTGACGACGCGATCCAGGGCCATATTGCCCAGGAAGGACGCCCACAGCGCCAGGAACAGGAACGGAACCAGCAGGGTGCCGACGATGAACTGTCGGAAGGTACGGCCACGGGAAATACGGGCCAGGAACAGGCCGACGAACGGTGCCCAGGCCACCCACCAAGCCCAGAAGAACAGGGTCCAGTTCGCCATCCACTCTTGGGTGGAGGCCGGGGTGGTCGTATAGGAGAAGGTCTCGAAGGTCCAGCGTGGCAGGGTGGTCAGGTAGTCACCCATGTTCTTCACGAGGGAGTCAAAGAGCCAGCCGGTACGACCACCAGCGACGACGATGACCAGCAGCGCGACGGCGAGGTAGACGTTCCACTCAGACAGGCGCTTAATGCCCTTATCCACGCCAGACACCGCGGAGAGCGTAGCCGCGGCGACGGCCAGCACCACCAGCGCGATCTGCATCGCCTTGCCCTCGGGCAGGTCAAAGACCAGGTTCAGGCCGAAGTTCAGCTGCACCACGCCGATACCCAGCGAAGCGGCCACACCAAAGACGGTGCCCAGCAGGGCGGCAATGTCCACCGCGTCACCGATGGGTCCGTGGATGCGCTTACCGATCAGCGGATACAGGGCACTGCGGATGGCCAGGGGCATATTGAGGCGGTAGGCGTAGTAGCCGAAGGCCAGGCCCATCAGGGCATAGAGGCCCCAGCCGGAGATGCCGTAGTGGAACAAGGTCCACAGCACGGCTTCCTTCATGGCCTCCTCGGTCTCGCCCGGGCCAACCGGCGGATTGGCGTACTGTGCCAGCGGCTCAGCGACGGAGTAAAACAGAATTCCGATGCCGATACCCGCGGCGAACAGCATCGCTGACCAGGAAAACAGGGAGTACTGCGGGCGGGAGTGATCGGGCCCCAGGCGGATGTTGCCGGCCTTGGACGCGGCCAGCCAGATCATGAAGATGAGGGTGATCGCGACGACGGCGACGTACAGCCACCCGAAGTTTCCGGTCAGCCAGCTGGCCGTGCCACCGACGATCTTGTCAAAGCTCTCTGCCCCGGCGGCTGCCCAGATGGCAACGACCACCGTGACCGCCAGGGTGATGATGATGACGGGCCAGTTAGCCTCGTCACCCTTCTTCATTTTTGCCGCGGCGGGAGCGGGCTTCCCCAGCAGAGTGCGGATGCGGGCAGCACCCTTTTGCTTGCTGGGGGAATCGCTGCCTGCCGCTGTGCGTGCAGAATCTGCCATTCCTGACTCCTTGTAGAAAACCTTTGGTCAGCTGCAAGTGTGCGCTATACCACTCTTCCACCGTAGTGGAGTCTCAGGTTTTCCGCAGGAGTCTTTGAGGTTCTGGGCAGAGCTTTAGCCCTGGAACCACCCGGTCACCGCAGGCGCGATGTTGTGGTAAACGTGCTTCTGCTCCTGGTACTCAGCCAGCCCGGTCGGCCCCAGCTCTCGGCCGTTACCGGACTGCTTCATACCGCCCCATTCCGCCTGCGGCAGGTACGGGTGGAAGTCGTTGATCCAAATGGTGCCGTGACGCAGGCGCGCGGTGACCCGCTCCGCCTTGCCAGCGTCGGTGGTCCACACGGCACCGGCGAGGCCGTACTCCGTGTCATTGGCGATCTCGACAGCCTCATCCTCGGTGCGGAAGGTTTCCACCGTGACGACCGGACCGAAGGCCTCGTCGTACACGCAGTCCATCTCCCGGGTAGCGCCGTCGATCACGGTGGGCAGGTAGAAGTAGCCCTTCGACAGGTCGGTGTCACCGGTGCCGTGTGGGCCATTATTGTCCGCCTCATCGGCGATCTTGCCGCCCGTGCGGATATCCGCGCCCTGCTCACGGGCGCGGTCAACGTAGGCTGCCACCTTGTCGCGGTGCTCAGCAGAGATGAGGGCGCCGGTCTCGGCAGCCTCGTCGAGTGGCCCGCCCAGCTTGATGGCCTCAGTACGGCGCACGAGCTCGTCGACAAACTTCTCGTGGATGGATTCCTCGACGATGATGCGGGCGCCCGCGGAGCACACCTGCCCAGAGTGGACGAAGCCACCGTTGAGGGCGTTGTCCACCGCAGCATCGAAGTCTGCATCGGCAAAGATGACGTTCGGGTTCTTACCGCCCAGCTCGAGGGCGACGCGCTTCACGGTCTCCGCCGCCTGCTTGGCGATAATCTTGCCGGTCACGAGGCCACCGGTGAAGGAGACCATATCCACGTCCGGATGGGTGGACAGTGGGTTGCCGGCAGTAGCGCCAGCGCCCGTGATGAGGTTCGCGACACCGGCTGGCACGCCGGCCTCGGTCAGCACGGTCATGAGCATCATCGCGGTGTGCGGGGTGAGCTCTGCCTGCTTGAGGACGAAGGTATTGCCCGCGGCGAGGGCTGGGGCAACCTTCCAGGCCACCTGCAGCAGCGGGTAGTTCCACGGGGTGATCAGACCACACACACCGACGGGTTCGGTGTCGATGCGAGAGCGGACGTTCGGATCACCGGCATCGACCACGCGTCCGGCGGCGTGGCCAGCGAGGGTGCCGAAGTAGTCGAAGGAGTCCGCAATGTCGTCCATATCGGCCTCGGCCTCCGGGAGGCGCTTACCGGTGTCGGCGGCCTCAGCGCGGGCGAACTCGCCCTTATTCTCGCGGATCAAGTCGGCGACCTTGACCAGGATCTTGCCGCGCTCCACGGCAGGAACGGCGCGCCACTCACCGGCGTCGAAAGTACGGCGGGCGACCTCGATCGCTCGGATCGTGTCCTTCTCGCTCGCCTCGGAGACGATGCCGACCTCCGAGCCGTCCGCCGGGTTGATGATGGTGCGGGTCTCGCCGTCAGCGGCGGGCTGCCACTGGCCATCGATAAACAGCGACGCCACCGCATCGTTGCTGTGGACGCCCTTCAGCAGGGGCGAGTGTGCTGGGTCGAACAGCTTCTCTGTGCTCATTCTGTTTGTCCTTTCCAAGGATCACGTGGGTGATGATCGACTTATTTGTCTTCTGCGTCTACCGCAAGGCCCGGGTCGTCAGTCCATGCTCGCACGGGCTCCGCACCGTCGGAGTGGTCAGAGGTACCCGGCAGGTTGCGCTGGATGTGGATGAATTCCAGGTGACGCTCGTACAGATCCATGATGTTGTCCTTGATCTGTTCCTGCGTATAGCCATAGACGTCGAAGCCCATGGAGCCCATGAGGTCGAAGACTTCCAGGCGGTAGTAGACGCTGCCGTCACTGGTGGAGCGGGTGAACGTCGGGACCGGAAGCTCGACTGGGTAGATCTGGTAGCGGAAGCTCTGCTCTTCGTCGAAGGTGACGGTGAGGTCCAGCTGCTTGACGTCGATGCCTGGCACCTTCGCGGAGACGAGGGTGGCGTTGAGGCCACGGCTGTTGAACTGCTCGGCGACGTCCTGCAGAGCAGGGCGTGCCGTCTCGGACATGAACTTCTGAGCGTCCTTCGCCGCCGGCCAGGTCGACGCGCGGGAAAGGCGACGGAGCCAGGCGCCCTTCTCCTTCTCCCCGGAGCTGCGGCCGGACATGGCGGCATGGATGGACACGCTCCGGGCCTCGTTGTGGATCGTCTCCAGCTTCAGGGAGCGGATCAGGCCCAGCATGATGAAGTACATGACGATCGCGAATGGCAAGCCCATGACCACGGTGGCGTTCTGGACAGTCTCCACACCATTGATCTGCAGGAGAACGATCGTGAGCACACCGACCAGCACGGCCCAAAAGATACGGGACCATACGGGTCCGTCCTGGCGGGAGTCGGTCACCCGGGAGGTGAAGTTGGACATCACCAGTGCGCCGGAGTCTGCCGAGGTGATGTACAGCAGCAGACCAACCATCGTGGACAGGCCGATCAGGAAGGTCGCCCCCGGCGAGGATGCCAGCAGGTCGTAGAAGCCGCGCTGTGGTTCGGCAACCGCAGCCTCACCAAATGCGGAATCGCCACCGATGACGCGGCTGAGTGCGGTGTTTCCGAAGAAGCTCATCCAGCCCAGGATGAACAGGAATGGCACGGTCAGGACACCGAACACGAACTGGCGCAGAGTGCGGCCGCGGGAAATGCGGGCCAGGAACAGGCCGACGAACGGCGCCCAGGCGACCCACCAAGCCCAGAAGAACAGCGTCCAGGCCCCCAGCCATTCCTTGGTCTCCTCAGGGGTCTCGCTGAAGGCATAGGTGTCCATGGACATGCTCGGCAGCTGAGTGACGTAATCACCGACGTTCATGATGAGTGCGTCGAAGAGGAAGGCAGTCTGACCGGAGATCACGATGTAGGCAGCCAACGCGATGGCGAGGATGACGTTGAACTCGGAGAGGCGCTTGATGCCCTTATCCACGCCAGAGACTGCTGACAGGGTGGCCACACCGACGGCAGCAATGACGAGCGCCATCTGTACGGTCGGGCCCTCCTCCCAGCCGAAGAGGAGTTTGAGGCCGTAGTTCAGCTGAACAACGCCGATGCCCAGCGAGGTCGCGATGCCAAAGACGGTGCCCAGCATCGCGGCGATATCCACCGCATTGCCGACCGGGCCGTGGATGCGCTTACCGATCAGCGGGTACAGGGCGCTGCGGATCGCCAGCGGCATATTGAGGCGATAGGCGTAATAGCCGAAGGCCATACCCATCAGGGCGTACATGGCCCAGCCGGTCACGCCGTAGTGGAAGAGCGCGTAGACGACGGCGTTCTCCGCCGCCTCGCGCGTCTCCCCTGCCCCGACTGGTGGCGCGTAGTACTGCGTCACTGGCTCAGCAACGGCGAAGAACATAAGATCCACGCCGATGCCGGCCGCGAAAAGCATCGCCGACCAGGAAAACAGACGATATTCGGGCCGGGCGTGGTCCGGGCCGAGGCGGATTGATCCTGCCCTCGAGAGCGCGACGCCGAGCACGAAAACCACACAGATCGTTGCGGTGAGAATGTAGAACCAGCCGAGGTTATTGGCAATCCACCCGGTGGTGGAGCCTAGGGTGTCGTAGGCGTTATCGGGTGCGATGGTCGCCCAGGCCACGATGATCGCGATCCCCAACGCCGAGAGGAGGAACACCGGCCAGTTGGCCTTCGGTTCCACGATTTCGCCTGGGGTGTACGGCTCGGATTCCCGCTCGTCGCCGTGGCCTACGACAACCTCGGGAACGATCGGCGGTTCAGCGGTCGCGCCGGTGCCCTTTTCGGTCGTGTCGACGGCACCAGGGGTGCTCGACGCGCCTGCCGACGCCTCGTTCCCTTTCGCTGAATCTGTGTTCTTTATCTCATTTCCGGTATCTTTTGGCGGCCCATCACTCACGGCGTTTCGACCCTCCTACGTTAACTCTGCAATAGCTTTGGCTGCTTTTTATAAAGCGAGCCAACTACTCATGCATAGCAAACCTTTTGCCATTCCCGCACCTGAGCCTGGCAATTCCCTGAAAGCCCCAGCCACATCACGGTGCGCTCTAGCTGCATATTTCAGTCATCTCACGGACTTTTAGACACAGCAGCTAAATCTGTGATTTATGCCATGTTTCCCTTGGGATAGCGATTT
The DNA here is from genome assembly GCA_043426695.1 of Corynebacterium sp. Lineage (GTDB taxonomy): Bacteria > Actinomycetota > Actinomycetes > Mycobacteriales > Mycobacteriaceae > Corynebacterium. Next base: position 9,073 of record JBHWRM010000032.1, read on the forward strand.
CGCGGGTGGCATTGGCCTTTAATCCGCTGGCATACTGGATCGTGCTCAATGTTTTTTTTAGTTGCATTTTCGGGGTCATATCAATGTCCGGGAGGCTCGTTTCCCCCTTGGGGCGCAGCCCGCAACGACACCCCGGTTATGCCTTAGGAAAGGTGAGGTTTCTCTCTTGTCGCTCTGGAATAAAATTCGGGCACCCTTCGCGAAAAACGACACCGCAGGCGAGGTCATCGAGGACTCGCACCGCGACGTCGTCATCGTTGGTGGTGGCTCGGCGGGTTCCGTCCTGGCCAACCGCCTGACCGAGGACAAGGACACGAAGGTCATGGTGCTGGAGGCCGGCCGCATGGACTCCTTCTGGGACCTGTTCATCCACATGCCTGCCGCCTTCGCCTTCCCCATCGGCAATAAGTTCTACGACTGGGCCTACGAGTCCGAGCCAGAGCCGGAGATGAACGGCCGCCGCATCTACCACGCCCGTGGCAAGGTGCTGGGCGGTTCCGGCTCTGTCAACGGCATGATCTACCAGCGCGGTAACCCGATGGACTACGAGAAGTGGGGCAAGCTGCCAGGCATGGAGAACTGGGACTACGCCCACGTCCTCCCCTACTTCAACAAGCTGGAGACCGCGCTGGCGGCCGACCCGAACGACCCACGCCGTGGCCACGACGGCCCGCTGAAGCTGACCCGCGGCCCGGCCACCAGCCCGCTGTTCCAGGCCTTCTTCCGCTCCGTGCAGGAGGCAGGCTACAACCTGACCAACGACGTCAACGGTTACCGCCAGGAGGGCTTCGCTCCCTTCGACCGCACCATCTTCCACGGTAAGCGCCACTCTGCAGCTCGCGCGTACCTGCACCCGATCATGAACCGGAAGAACCTGGACATCCGCACCCGGGCGTTCACGACCAAGGTTCTCTTCGAGGATGCGCCGGCCGACGGCTCCGCACCGAAGGCCATCGGCGCGGAGTACACCTGGAAGGGCAAGACCCGTCGCGTGTACGCGGACAAGGTGATCCTGTGTGGCGGTGCCTTCAACACCCCGCAGCTGCTGCAGCTCTCCGGAATCGGCGATAAGGAGCACCTGAGCTCCCTGGGCATTGACGTGCGCAAGCACCTGCCGGGCGTGGGCCAGAATCTGCAGGACCACCTGGAGGTTTATGTCCAGTACAACTGCACCCAGCCGGTCAGCTCCCAGCCGTACTACAAGATGTGGATGCGCCCGATCATCGGCCTGCAGTGGCTGCTGACCCGCCGTGGCCCGGTTGCTAGCTCCCACTTCGAGGCCGGCGGCTTCGCTCGCTCCAATGAGAACGAGGACTACCCGAACCTCATGTTCCACTTCCTCCCAATGGCCATCCGCTACGACGGTAGCCAGCCGGAGGGCGAGCATGGCTTCCAGTTCCACGTCGGCCCGATGTACTCCGATACCTCCGGCCACGTGAAAATCAAGAGCACCGACCCGCACGAGAAGCCGGAAATCCTCTTCAACTACCTGAAGACCGAGCAGGATCGCCGCGAGTGGGTCGAGGCCATCAAGGTGTCCCGCGAGCTGCTGGACACCGACGCGATGCGCGAGTTCACCGACGGCGAGATCTCCCCGGGTGCTGCTGTGCAGACCGACGAGGAGATCCTGGAGTGGGTCCGCAACGACGCTGAGACCGCGCTGCACCCGTCCTGCACCGCCAAGATGGGCTCCGCGGACGATGAGATGGCCGTCGTGGACCCGGAGAGCATGCAGGTCCACGGCGTGGAGGGCCTGTACGTCGTCGACGCATCGGCCATGCCGATCGTCACCAACGGCAACATCTACTCCCCGGTCCTGATGCTGGCCGAGAAGGCTGCGGACCTGATCCGTGGTCGCAAGCCGGAGGCACCGATCAACGTGCCGTTCTACCAGGCGAAGAAGGACATGCCGCTCTACGCTGAGGGTGAGCAGGTCCGCGATCACACCAAGGCCATCGACGGCGCGGACTGGTAAATACCACCACCGGGCGCGGCCAACCGCCCGCCCGGTGCCCCGCGGTGAACAGCCGCTTAGGCTTCGCGGTGAGCGTCGAGCACTTGCTCGTCCGCCGCGCTCAGCCCACCCGCCGCTCGGAGCTTCTCAATGAGCTCCGGGCGGCGTTGTTGTGTCCGCAGCAAGGCCTGCTCGCGGCGCCAGCGGTCGACGAGGCCGTGGTTGCCGCTGAAGAGGACCTCCGGGACGTCCAGCCCCCGCCACTGCCGCGGCTTCGTGTAGCTGGGGCCTTCGAGCAGCCCGTCCTGGAAGCTGTCCTCCTCATGGCTGGCCTGATTGCCCAGAACCCCGGGGATCAACCGGACGACGGCCTCCGCCATGACGAGGACGGCGACCTCCCCGCCGATGAGCACATAGTCGCCGATGCTGACCTCCTCAACGCGGTAGTTGCGGGCGGCGTCATCAACGACTCGCTGGTCGATCCCCTCGTAGCGACCGCACGCGAAGACGAGGTGCTCCTCCTTGGACCACCGAGCCGCCATCTCCTGCGTGAAGGGCGTACCCGCGGGCGTGGGGACGATGACCACCGGGCCGCGTGACTGAGCCTCGCCGACTGCGCCGTGCCCGGCGTCGCCGTCATACAACGCTTCTCCCCCACCCGCCGGGGCAGGATCGTCGAGGGGCGCGAGCTTTTTGTGCGCCAGGGAGGTCTCGAGGTCGCGAGCGGTGGCTGCAGGACCGGCACCCGCGATGACGTCGTCGAGGGCAGGCCCCCATACGCTGGGCTTCATCACCATGCCGGGACCACCGCCATAGGGGGTGTCATCGACGGACTTGTGCCGATCGGTGGCCCACTGCCGCAGGTCGTGGACACCAACCTGAAGTCGGCCGGATTCGATGGCCTTACCCAGCAGCGCGTGGCGCAGCGGGTCGAGGTACTCGGGGAAGATCGTGACAACGTCGAGTCTCATGCCAGCTCCAGCAGCCCTTCCGGTGGGGTGACGACGAGGGCCTCATTGTCGAGATCCACGATGGGCACGATCGCGAGTTTGAAGGGGATAAGGATCGTGGTGCCCGCGGTGGGTAGATCTGCATCGGCGTCCACTGCGACCTCGAGCGTGGCTCCAGCCGGGCCGTGGCTGACCCCGGTGACCTCACCAATGTCCACCGGCTCGGGCTGCTCCCCCTCGTAGGCGCGGCGATTGGCGGTATCGGCATCCACGGACCCAACGTTGAGCACCCGAAGGCCGATGAGCTCGTGATCGTAGTAGCCGTCGTCGGAGTCATCGTGAAGCGGCGCTGCCATGAAGCGGGCCCCTCGCAGGGACTCGGCCTCGTCGCGGTCCCGGATCTCCTCAAAAGTGACGAGGAGGCGGTTCTGGTGGCGGCGCATCCCCGCGACCGTGAGCTGGCGTTCTTTACCCGTTTGAACGGCGCGAAGCGCCTCGCCAATGGCGAAGCGCTCCGTCACGTGGTCGGTCGACGGATCCACCACGACCTCCCCCTTCACGCCGTGGGGCTTGATGACTCGACCAATCTGCAAATCTGGCATGCAGGCTATTAAATCACTCCCTGCGCCAGCATTGCATCTGCCACCTTGCGGAAGCCCGCAATGTTGGCGCCGATGACGTAATCGCCCTC
>JBHWRM010000033.1:0-3718 GCA_043426695.1 Corynebacterium sp.
CGAACACGTTGTTGTAAGAGGGATCTCTGGGCAGAGAGGCCTCAAGGACACTGAACGGAATTGTCATATGAGAAAAACCATCTCCCTAATCTCGATCGTTTTGGGAGCAGCGCTGCTGGTCTTCGCGATCGCCCTTCCGACCTACGTCGTCCCTAAGGGCAAGGTTCTGCCGCTGGACGTCGTGTCGACGACGAGCACCGAGCCGGTTGAGGCTCGCCTCCTCGACTCGGGAGCGCTGGCGAAGGGCAAGCCCGTGGGGGATAACAAGAACCGCCCGGAGTGCAAGGGGGACAACAAGGAAGTCTCGTGCTTCATCTGGAAGGACGTCGAAATCCAGACCCAGAAGTTCACCACCGCGCAGGAGCCGAGCGACAAGAAGCAGGTCACCCTGGAGGCTGGCCAGACCGTCTTCCGCACGGACAAGAGCGAGCCGGATAACCTGCTCTCCGCCACCATCGACCGCGTCACCCTGGATCGTAAGACCCAGATGCCGGTGACCGACCCGGTCTCCTCCCTCAACCTGGCTCCGCCGAAGGGCAAGGATGCGGAGGGCTACACCCCGCCGGAGTTCGTCCGTAAGGGCATCCAGTACCAGTTCCCGATGGGCGCTGACCGGAAGTCCTACCCCTACTTCGACGCCCAGAGCCTGACCACCAACCCGATCGACTTCGTCGACGAAGGCGAGCAGGGTGGCGAGAAGATCTACACCTTCGAGCAGACGGTCGACCCGACCCCGCTGTACGAGGCGCAGAAGAAGTACCTCGAGTCCGACGGCTCCCTGACCGCCGCGGAGGAGGGCGTGCTGGCCTCCCTGAAGCTGGCCTTCCCAGCGAAGGTCTGGGGCCTGAAGGACGACGAGATCCGTAATCCGAAGAAGGGCGAGGACAAGGACGAGGAGTCCGAGGCCGGCCCGGAGGTCGAGATGGAGCGCTACTACACCGTTAACCGCAAGATCAGCATCGAGCCGGAGACCGGCGTGATCGTCAACGGTGCCGAAGAGATCTGGATGTTCTACGCGCAGGACGAGGAGGAAGCCAAGGAGATCACGAAGCCGGAGAACCGGGAGCGCGAGCTGGCTAATCCGAAGCGCACCGCAATGTACCTGCCGGCGCAGTGGGACGAGAAGTCCAAGGAAGGCCAGATGGTGACCGCTAAGGAAGGTCTGAGCACCATCAAGACGATGGGAACCACGGTTCCGATCATCGCCGGTCTGCTGGGTCTGTTCCTGCTCTTTATCGGCCTGTGGCTGCAGCGCGCACCGCGTAAGAGCTAGGCCAAAATCTAGACGCTTAACGTTTTTAAGCCCGCTTTCCGTTTCTGCTTTCGCAGCGACGGGGCGGGCTTAAACTTCTATTGTGAGCTTTTCCGTGAATTCGACGCCGACGCGGGAACTGGCCACAGGTGAGTCTGGCCAGCCCATCCCGCGAGTTCCGGCGTGGGGGCTGGGACTGTTCATCCTCGCGGTCACAGTCAGCACGCTGTGGCCTTTTTGGTGGGGTCTCGTCCCGTCCCGGGACCGGGCTTTCATGCTCCGCGACATGATGGTGCCCTTCAATCTCAGTGCCAATGACCTGGTACTCGGCAAGGGAAACTATGCGCCGCGGGCGTTGCCACAGGACGCAATCCTCGCGGTCTTTTCGCCCATCATCCCCGCGACCACGTTGGCGGCGGCTTTGGTACTGATCGCGGCGGCCTGCGGAATCCTTGGCGCGGTGAAGATGGCCCGCGACATGGCGGGCGCCCACCGGGCCACCCAGCTGGTGTGCGGGCTGTTCGTGGTGTGGAACCCGTATGTCATCGAGCGGCTGCTGCAGGGGCAGTGGTCGCTGGCGCTGGCGGTGATGCTGCTGCCCGCAATCGCCTACTGTGCGGCGACGGGATTCCGGGGCCCGCAGGTGCTGCTAATCAGCCTCGCGGGGCTGACCCCGGCCGGGCTGGTGCTGGGTGCGCTCGTCGCTCTGGTGTTCAGCCCGACGGCGCGTTCCCGCGCCCTGGTGCTGCTCACCAGCCTCGCCCTGGCAACCCCCTGGCTGCTGGTGACCCTATTCAACGGCACGCCCTCACGGTCTTCGGCCAGCGGCGCGGAGGCATTCGCGGTGGGTCCGGATGGCCCGCTCGGCATGGTGGTCTCGGTGCTGGGGCTGGGTGGCATCTGGAACGCCGGTGCGATCCCGCCCTCCCGGGGCCTGCTCGGCGCGCTGGCAGGGCTAGCGCTCTTCCTTTTCGCGACGTGGGGCATCGCGGAGCTGTGGCGCGTGTACCGGGGCGTTGCGGTGCTCACCGCTGCGGCCTTTTCGGTCCCTCTGCTGCTCGCAACACCGGTTGGGCTGCCGCTGATGCGCTTTCTGGTGGCGCAGGTCCCAGGAGCGGCACTATTCCGCGATACTCACAAGCTCGTGGGGCTAGCTTTGCCTGGACTGATCCTGCTGCTAGCCGTGGGCCTGGAGCGGCTGCGCCAGCGCGCGGTATCCACCAGCAAGGGGCTCTCCCCCGCCGGCTCCCGGCTGATGGGAGGGGTCGCCCCCCTGGCCGTCGGCACGCTGGTCATCGCGACCGTGCCTGGTTATCCCGCGGACGTCGCTCCCACCGCCCCGCAGCGGATTTCGCCGGCATGGGCGAGCTTTGCGGAGACGATCTCTGGGGTGCCGCGGAGCAAGATTCTGCTCTTCCCTCCCGGCAACTATCGCCTGCGTGAGGACGGCGAGCCGACCCTCACCCCGGCGCTGAAGATGCTGCCTGGTCAGCCGCTGGATCCGCAGTTCCTCATCGTGGATGGCAAGCTCGTCGACGGAGATCGGGATACGATCCGGCTCATCGAGGACACGATGGCGGGCCGGGACACGCTGGCAGCCAGCGGCGTGGGCTGGGTGGTCGCCGACCGGCCGCAGATGCGCGGCGACAAGAAGTACGATCAACTCGACGAGCTGCTGGATGCGTATCCGATGGTCGACGAAGTCGAGGGCATGCAGCTCTACCGCGTCCCGCAGCCGCACGGGGCTGGCAGCAAGCAGCCCTCCACGCCTGCGATGGCGGGCATGGTCATATACTGGATCACCCAGCTGGGCGCGGTGGGCGCGGGTCTATGGTCGCTGGGGCAGGCGCGGCGAGACGCGCGCCGGCGCGCCCTGGCCGCCGAGCTCTCCGGAAAGTCCTAGCGTTCGGTCTTCCGGGGCTCCGCAACCTGGTGCAGCAATTCCTCCCAGGCCCGGCCGGTGTTCTCCCAGGAGTACTGGGCAGCCCGCTGCTCGGCGGCCTGCCCCATGCGTCGGCAGCGGGCGGGGTCGTCCAGCAGGTGCTCCACGGCGTTGATCAGCCCACCCGGGGAGGTGGCTAGCAGGCCGGTCTCCTCGTCGACGATGGAGTCCCGCAGGCCTGCGGAAGATTCGTAGCCCACGGTGGGCACCCCGTGCTGGGCTGCCTCGATCACGGCCAGCCCCCATCCTTCCTTTCGGGAGGGCATGACGTGGATGCTGGCGCGCTGCAGGATGCGGTGCTTGAGCTCCTCGCTGACGTAGCCGTGGAAGATCACCTTGCCGTCCACCCCGAGCTCCTGGGCATACCGGCGTAGATTTTCCGCCCACCAGCCATCGCCAATGACGTCCAGGCGCAGGTTGGGGTGGCTCCGCTGCAGCGCAGCGAGGCAGTCGAGGGCGTGTTCGATTTGCTTGTGCGGCACCAGTCGGGACAGCGCTACCAGGTAGACGGGCTTATCCTCTCC
>JBHWRM010000034.1:0-2679 GCA_043426695.1 Corynebacterium sp.
TCCGGCCCCCGGGGCAGGGGTAGCGCCGGGGGAGAAGAAGAAAAAGAAGGCGCCCACCGTGATCGATGGGCGCAATTGCCTGGACCAGCAGTCCTGGGAGGATGCCGGCTGGCGGGTGCTCGCACTCGGCCGCAGCCGCACGCTCCACTAAAGTCGCACCCGGGCTGTGCCCGGCGGCCCGCTGTGAGCCGGCACAGGCGGCGCGGGGTCCGCCGCAGAGGCCCGGGCCTACTGGCGGTAGCTGGCGAGGAAGTTACCCAGCCGCTCGATGGCATCCTCGATATCGCGGGCCCATGGCAGGGTGACCATGCGGAAGTGATCCGGGGTTGGCCAGTTGAAGCCCGTGCCCTGAACCAGGTGAATCTTCTCCGCGCGGAGCAGATCGAACATGAGCTGCTCGTCGTCGTGAATCTCGTGGACGTTCGGGTCCAGCTTCGGGAAGGCGTACAGCGCGCCCATCGGCTTCACGCAGCTCACGCCTGGAATCTCGTTGAGCTTCTCCCACGCCATATTGCGCTGTTCCAGCAGACGGCCACCCGGCAGCACGAGGCCGTCGATGGACTGACGGCCGGAGATCGCCACCTGGATGGCGTGCTGGGCCGGAACATTCGGGCACAACCGCGTGCCGGCGAGCATCGTCAGGCCTTCCAGGAAGCCCTCCGCGTGCCCCTTCGGGCCGGTGATAACCAGCCAGCCGGAGCGGTAACCGGCGACCCGGTAGGCCTTGGAGAGGCCGTTGAAGGTCAGGCACAGCAGATCCGGGCAGAGGCTCGCGATGTTGATGTGCTTGGCGTCGTCGTAGAGGATCTTGTCGTAGATCTCGTCGGCCAGGATGAGCAGAGAATGCTCGCGGGCCACGTCCACGATCTGCTGCAGGATCTCCTTGGAGTACACCGCGCCGGTCGGGTTATTCGGGTTGATCACCACGATGGCCTTGGTGCGCTCGGTGACCTTGGACCGGATGTCCTCGATGGAGGGGTTCCAGTTGTCCTCCTCGTCGCACAGGTAGTGCACCGGCTTACCGCCGGACAGGGACGTCGACGCCGTCCACAGCGGGTAGTCCGGGGACGGGATGAGGACCTCGTCGCCGTCGTCGAGCAGAGCCTGCATCGTCATCGTGATCAGCTCGGAGACACCGTTACCCAGGAAGACGTCCTCGACGTCGAACTCCGGGAAGCCGGGGATGACCTCGTAGCGGGCGACGATCGCGCGGCGGGCGGAGATGATGCCCTTGGAGGTGGAGTAACCCTGCGCGTGCGGCAGAGCGGAGATCATGTCGCGCATGATCACATCCGGGGCCTCGAAGCCGAACTCGGCGGGGTTGCCGGTGTTCAGCTTGAGGATCCGGTGGCCGTCGGCGGCCATGCGCTCGGCTTCCGCGTTGACTGGGCCGCGGATCTCGTAGAGAACGTTAGCCAGCTTCGAAGACTGGTTTAGGTGGCGCAATTCGCTGGGGCGTAGGGGCTTACTCATTCTTCAAACCTTGCCAGGGTGGCAAGCGTTTCGCCAGCGTTTCGGCTAGTTCCGCCCCCCGTTTCCGGTTCCTGCTCCGCCGGTGTTCCCGCCACCGCGGTTGCCACCGCCGGTGCCGCTGTTGTCCTCACCGGTGAGTTGGTCGATGACGTCACCGGGGTTAGGGAGGACTCCTTCGTTTCCGCCGTTATTGCCGGTGCCGGGGTTCGGCTTCGGCTCGGTGTTGCCGCTATCGCCCTGTGCTGGCGGCTTTGGCGTGCTCGAGGAAGGTTTGCGCTTCGAGCTTGGGGCTTTGCTCGTGGTCTCCTCGGAGGGCTCCGTGGTCGTCTCCTCCGGCTCCGGGGCGGGCTCGTAGTAGCCGGGGTCGACATACCCAGGGTCCACGTAGCCGCCATTGGGTGCGCCGGCGTTCGGGTCGCGCTCGTATTTGCTGGTGGTGGTCGCCGCCGGGCGGGAGGGGGTGATCGCGCCGGTGGGGGACTCGTTGGCCTCCGCGGTGGTCTTCGCCTTACCCATAAAGAGGATTCCGAAGGCGATGGCAGCGATCACCGCCACGGTCAGGATGATTGCCATCCAGCCCCAGGTGGGGAGCTTGCCCATGGGGGATTTCATGTCCGAGGCGAGGTTTTCGCGCCAGGGGCGGTCGTCCTCGTCCAGGTCCTCGGGGTTTTGGTCGGTGCCCGTGACGTCCTCGTCCGCTGCCTCGGGGGAGTTTTCCGCGACGGGGGATGTGATATCGGCGTCGGCGTCGGCCTGCGTGCTGTCCTGTGGGCTGTTGTCCGTTGGGCTGGGCGTCGCCGGGGTGGCGCCGTCGGTTGTGGCCTCGGACATTTCCGCGTCGGTTGCGGGCGTGCTTGACCGTGCGACGTCTCGCTCAGAGTTGCCGGGGGTCGTCATCAGCTCGCCTTCTTACGTGGGGGGCGGGGTTAGGACTGAAGTTTATGTTCTTCGATTCAGTGCTGACAATCGTGCAGGTAGGTCGCTTATCGGAGAGACGGTAAATAACTGCATCTGTTACTGGTGTTACTCGTGTGACTTCTTTCTTCCTTGATGTAAGATGCGAGAATGCTGAAAAACCTTAGAGCTCGCCGTGGGTTCAAGCGTGCCACTGCCGTCGCTTTCAGTGGGCTGCTGGCGCTGGGCTTGGGCCTGGGGGAGTTGCCCACCACACCTAAGGCTTAGGCACAGCTGCCACCGCTGCCAGCC
>JBHWRM010000035.1:0-8631 GCA_043426695.1 Corynebacterium sp.
GGAGCGGGACCTCAAGCGGGCCGGCTGGTGCGTGCCCTCGAACCTCTTCGACTAGGGGAGCCAAGCGGGTTTTCATAGAACCAGCTAGCGGTCATTCAACTGCCTGAAGGTGATGTTGATCCGGCCTTCCTTGAGCCCGCAGCCGTCGGGCAGGGTCTCTGGCCTGGTTTGCGGGACGCCGTGGAAAGCGAGGCGCTTCGGTCCACCGAAAACGATGACGTCGCCACTGATCAAGGTCACCTCGTCCCACGGCTGGTTGCGAGTCTCGGTGCTGCCGATGCGGAACAGTGCCTCATCGCCGATGGACAGCGAGACAACCGGTGCGAGCGAATTCTCGTTGCGATCCTGGTGCATCCCCATGCTTGCGCCCGGCGGATAGTAGTTGACCAACGCCATGTCGGGCCGGAAGGTGCCCGCCCAGGCGGACAGCGTGGCGTCGTAGCGCCCGGTGCTGGTCAGCGCCTGCCTCGCGAGCTGCGCGAGGTTCTCCGGTATCTGGGGCACGCGATGGCCTTCGACGTGGGTGACGTAGCGGTACGTCGGTTCGGTCACCCACATGCGGCCCAGGTGCAGCATAAAGACCTGCATCCGGCCACTTTTCAGCTGCGGGCGGCTCATGCTCAGCGGGGTGCCCGCCAGCTCGCGGGCGATCTCGCGCAGCTGGGAGACGACCGCGGCCTGCTGCCCAAGCTCGAGCCAGCCAGGAAGGTGCACGACGCCAGGGGTGATGCGGGCGTCGTCACGCGGGAGTTCGTCGAAAAGCATAGTGTCCGATTCTAGGGTGCCTCGGTGCCGGCCGGCCCGACCTGAGAGGGGCGCGGTAGCAAGCACCGGAAGATGACCTCATAGCTCGCCCCGGAGGTTATCGGCCACGGGTTCGTTGTGGGACGCCCTCTGTTTTACGTTTACGCCCATTCCGGGTTCTCGAGGTCTACGCCATGTGCAGCGGCGACATGCTCAATCGCGTTGGCGAGCCACTGCGCCAGGCCTTCCTGCTGGCGCTCGTAGTACTCCGTGAACCGCGGGTCGGTGATGTAGCCGCGGGAGATCAGGTAGTGCTTTGCATAGCTGACCGGGAAGAACTCGCTCAGCACCTCTCGGTGCTCGGCGACCAGCTGGGCGGCCTCGTCGCTATCCGAGGTGACGCCACCAGCCACCGCTGCGGCGAGCCGGGCGTCCACAGCGTCGAACTTTTCCTTGTTAGCAGCCCAGTCCTGCGCGCCCCAGTTGCTGGTGCGCTGCTGACTGATCTGCCAGTCGTCGGTGCCTTCGTATCGTTCTTTGGCCTCGGCCTGGTGCTCGGCGAAGTTCGCGTCGCCAATGATGCGGCCGATCTCGTTGAGGTCTGGCTTGTTGTTTGTCATTTCCTTCTCCAATAGTTCGTCGATGGCGGTGAGCATGTCCGTGAGATGAGCGCGCTGATCGATCAGGCTTTCTCGCTGCCTTTGCAGATGCTCGACGGCGGAGGATCCGCCGGCGAGTAGCTTTTTGATCTCAGCGAGCTTCATTCCGGTGGCTCGGTAAATCAGGATGTGCTGGATCCGCTCCACATCTTCAGGGGTGTAGAGGCGGTAATTGGACCAGCTTCTTTCGGTCGGAGTTACGAGCCCCTGGCTTTCCCAGTGGTGCAAGGTGCGCACTGTGATTTTCAGAGTCTCGGCTACCTCTCCGACGGTGTAGAGAGTGTCTTCTGTAGCCATGAACCTCATTGTGCTGCCTGACGCAGCGTGAGGGGCAAGCCCTCTTCGCAAAGAATTTTTGCGCAACGGAAAACCCGTGGTGCCCGACTCTTTACAGTCAGCCCCCACGGGTCAGCCCACGCCCGGTGGGCGGCGCGGGAACACTCCCGGCCGCCAAGCAGTCAGCTAGCCCAGCCGGATGTTGCTCAGCGCTTCCTCAACGTCGATGTTCTCCGGCAGCTCGCGGTACAGCTCCAGCTGATCCTTCACGCTGGTGTCCTTCAGCTCCGCACGCGGGTCGCGGAAAGCCTTGTACTTCCGGGACTCATCCGCCAGCACGAAACCAGTCAGCAGGCCACGCACCGTCTCTTGCGCGGCGAACTCCGGCAGCCCAGAGCCCATCACCAGGCGGCGGCCGTAATTCTCGTGGAAACCAGCCTGCGAGGCCTTATCCATCCGGCGGTACACAACCTCACCCTGCCAGTTCGCCGCCAGTCGCTCCGGGTTACCGGACGGGGCGGCGTGAATACCGCCAGGGGAGAGCACCAGGCCCGGGGCGTCCACGTGCTGCGCGGCGTCGTACGGGCTCGGGTTCGCATCAGCCGGGTACACAGCCATCACGCCAGCAAGTCGCGGCTTGTCCCCATAAGAATCAAAGCTGTCCTCGACATACTCGCGGGCCGTTGCCGCCAGCACCGCTGCCGCCGCGCCCATGCCGTGGCCAGCCAGGTACAGCTTCGACGGGTGCACCGTCACGTTGCCCTGACCCAGCTTCACGCCAGCCAGGATCTGCAGGGAGGTCTCCAGGTCGGAGGCGAAGCCACGGTGGTTCGGCAGCACGCCGCGCTCCGTGTCGGGAGCAGCCACGGCGAAACCCCAGCTCGCAAGGTGCCGCAACGTCGCGTGATAGGCCTTCACGCCAACCCGCCAGTCGTGCCCGAACGCGATGCCCGGGATGCCCTTGCCCTCGGCAGGGGTGTACACGCGGCCCGGGATGCCAGCGAAATTCAGATCGCCGGTGAGCACCCGGTGCGGGCCACGCTTGCCGAGCCTTGGAACGAGGTTTTTCAAACTATCAGCCACGCAACTCACACTAGTAGAAACTGCTTCCGCATGGGCCAAGCGGGCGTGTATCGTTTCCATTTATGTGCGCAATCGTTGGATACGTAGGAAAGAAGCAAGCCCTGGAAATCGGGCTCGATGCACTGCAGAGGATGGAGTACCGCGGATACGATTCCGCCGGTATCGCCGTCAATAACGCAGAGGGTATCCGCGTAGAAAAAGCCGAGGGCAAGCTCAGCAACCTTGTCGAACGCATCGACATCATTGGTCGCGACACCCTGACCGGCAACACTTGCCTGGGGCACACTCGTTGGGCCACCCACGGTCGCCCGAATGACGTCAACGCGCACCCGCACCTCTCCTTCGACGGCAAGGCCGCCATCGTCCACAACGGCATCATCGAGAACTTCGCCGCCCTGCGCGATGAGCTCGAGGCCCGCGGCGTCGAGCTGGTCTCCGACACGGACTCCGAGGTCGCCGCTCACCTGCTCGCTATCGAGTACAACGAGGGCGAGCACGCCGGGGACGTCAAGGCCTCCGCGCTCGCCGTCTTGCGCCGCCTGGAAGGTGCGTTCACCGTCCTGTTCACCCACGCTGACGCGCCGGGGCTCATCGTCGCCGGTCGCCGCAACACCCCGCTGATCGTCGGGGTCGGGGAGGACGGCATGTTCCTGGGGTCGGACGTCGCCGCTTTCATCGCCCACACCAAGAACGCCGTCGAGCTCGGCCAGGACAGCGCCGTCGCGATCACCGCCGATAACTACGAGATCATGGACTTCGACGGCGCCCCGGCCGAGGGCAGCCCGTTCACCATCGACTGGGACCAGGAGGCCGCCGAGAAGGACGGCTTCGACTCCTTCATGATGAAGGAAATCCACGAGCAGCCCGCCGCCGTCCGCGACACCCTGGCCGGCCGCTTCGTCGACGGCAAGGTTGTCCTCGACGAGCAGCGCCTTTCCGACGACGATCTGCGCAACATCCAGAAGGTCTACGTCGTCGCCTGTGGTTCCGCCTACCACTCCGGGCTGCTGGCGAAGTACGCCATCGAGCACTGGGCCCGCATCCCGGTGGAGATCGAGGTGGCTTCCGAGTTCCGCTACCGCGACCCGGTGCTGAACCAGCAGACCCTCGTCGTCGCTGTCTCCCAGTCCGGCGAGACCGCCGACACCCTGGAGGCCGTGCGTCACGCCAAGACCCAGGGCGCGCGTGTGCTGGCGGTGTGTAACACCAACGGCTCCCAGATCCCGCGCGAATCCGACGCGGTGCTCTACACCCACGCCGGCCCGGAGATCGGCGTGGCCTCCACCAAGGCATTCCTCGCCCAGGTGGCGGCGAACTACGTGGTTGGTCTGGCGCTGGCTCAGGCGCGCGGCACGATGTACCCCGACGAGATCGGCGATATCTACGCAACCCTCGCCGAGCTGCCCGCCAAGATCGAGAAGACCCTGGAGCTCGCCGAGCCGATCGAGCAGCTCGCAGAGGAGCTCGGCCCGGTGAAGACCATGCTCTTCCTGGGCCGCCACGTTGGCTTCCCGGTCGCTCTCGAGGGCGCATTGAAGCTCAAGGAGCTGGCCTATATCCACGCCGAGGGCTTCGCCGCCGGTGAGCTTAAGCACGGCCCGATCGCGTTGATTGAGGACGACCTGCCGGTGGTCGTCGTCGTCCCGTCCCCGACGGGCCGCCCGGTGCTGCACTCCAAGATCGTGTCCAATATCCAGGAGATCCGCGCCCGTGGCGCGAAGACGATCGTCATCGCGGAGGAAGGCGACGAGGCGGTGCGCCCGTACGCCAACTGGCTGCTGGAGATCCCGGCGACCGGCACGCTGATGCAGCCGCTGCTGTCCACCGTCCCGCTGCAGTTCCTGGCCGCGGATATCGCCCGTCAGTGCGGCAACGAGGACATCGACAAGCCGCGCAACCTGGCGAAGTCCGTCACCGTGGAGTAGGCCTTGGGGCACCCGGCCTACTCCGCCGCTTAATCACCACATATTTCTCACCCCCCTTCCGAAACGTTGTCTGGCGCCACCACTCACCACCCAGGAGCTTCGCCCCATGCCGAATTTTTTGGACGACACCCCACCCGGCGAATTACTCGCCGCACGCGACTGCCTCGTCGCGGCCGGGGAGGTCTGGCCCTCCCCACAACCGCTGGAGGATAAGTATGCCGGCGTGGTGGGCATTTTCGCTGGCTCCGATACGTTCCCGGGGGCCGCGTTGCTGGCGCTCAAAGCAGCGGTGAAGTCCACCTCACCGATGGTGCGCTACGCAGGCCCCGTGGACCCACGCCTGATCGCCCTGGCCCTGCCGGAGGTGGTCAGCGCCCCACGCCCGGAGAAGGCCGGGAGGGTACAGGCCTGGGTCGCAGGCCCCGGGATCGACGAGGACGCGCCGGAAGCACTGAACATCCTGGATTGGCTGGTGCGCCAGCCCGAGCCCCTGCTGCTGGACGCCTCGGCGCTGCAGCTGGTGGCGAAGAATACGCAGCTGCTGCGCGGAGTCATCAACCGCCACACCACGGGCCGGGCGACCGTCCTGACCCCACACGCCGGGGAGTTCGCCGCTCTCGCCCGGGCGCTGGGCAACGAGGCACAGGCCGAGGCCGCGGCCGTCGACCAGGACTTCGATCGCCGCCGCACCGCGTGCGCCTGGCTTGCCCGGGAGACCAAGTCGGTGGTGCTGCTCAAGGGGCGACACACCATCGTCTCTGATGGCGATGTCGCCTGGGGCGTGGACGCAGGCCACTCCTGGTCCGCCACACCCGGCTCCGGGGACGTGCTCGCGGGCATCGCTGGTGCTGTGATTGCGGCGGCCGAAGAGGCCCCGCTGCTGCACTGCATCCTGGGCGCGGTGGCGGTGCACGCGGTGGCGGCACTTCACGCTGCGCAGACCCCGGAGGGCTTCGCCCCGATTTCGGCATCCGACATCGTGGAGAGCATCCACGCCGTGGTCGCCGTCGCGCTCCGGCACGCGCATGAAGACGCCGACGGCGACTAGCCTTAAGGCCATGACCCACACCCCGAAGGACACAACGGGTCGCGGCGAGCTCATCCAGCTCATCGTCGACCTGTCAGCACTGGCCAATAACACCCGCTTCTTCGCAGACTTCGTCGCACCCGCCCAACTCATGGCGGTCGTGAAAGCCGATGGCTATAACCACGGCGCGCTGCGTATCGCGCAGACCGCGCTGGAACACGGTGCGGCCGTGGTGGGGGTGGCGACCGTCCCGGAGGCTCTGTTGCTGCGCGATGAGGGCCCGGTGAAGGACGGCGAGCCAGCCACCATCTTCGCCTGGATGTGGGAACCAGCCATGGACCTCGCCCCGGCCTTCGACGCCGAGCTGACCCTGGGCGTGCCCTCCCTGGCGCACGCCCGCAGCCTCATCGACCAGGCCCGCTCCTGGCAGGGTAAGTCACGCCCGGCGGTGGGCGTGATGGCCGATACCGGCATGTCCCGCTCCGGGATCAGCCCGGCCGAATGGCAGGAGACCATCGCGCTGCTCGCCGCCGCAGAGCAGGAAGGCCTCATTGCGGTGGACGGGGTGTTCACGCACCTGGCGTCCGCGGACGAGGACGCACAGCGCGCCGTGACGGACCGGCAGCACAAGCGCTTCCAGCAAGCCATCGCCGACTGCCGCACCGCCGGCATGGCCGTGCCCCGCAACCACATCGCCAACACCCCGGCAACGCTGACCCGCCCGGACATGCACCACGAGCTCGTGCGCCCAGGCCTCGGCGTCTACGGCGTGGACCCGGTGGCTGGCGGAACCCCGACGGGAACGGCGGAGAACGCCGTACCGGGACTGCCGGACGTCCTGCCACTGCGGCGGACGATGAGCATGCGGGCGAAGGTCATCACCACCCGTGTGGTTCCGAAGGGCGAATCCGTCAGCTACGGCGGCATCTGGACCGCCCCGGAGGACACCCGCACTGCCGTCGTCGCCGCGGGCTACGCGGACGGGGTGCCACGGTCGGCGTCCGGAAAGATGCAGGTCAGCATCAACGGGGAGAACTACCAGCAGATTGGGAGGATCTGCATGGACCAGTTCGTCGTCGCCCTGGGGCCGGCCGAGAGCGCTGCCGCGGAGGCCGTGCAGCCGGGCGACTGGGCCGTGATCTTCGGCGACCCGGCAGCAGGGGAGCCCAGCGTGGAGGACCTCGCCACCGCCGCCGACACCATCGCCTACGAGGTCGTCACGATGCCGCGCGGGCCACGCGTCCAGCGGGTCGTCGTGGACGTGGAAGGGCAGGAATACGTTGTCGAACGCTAAGGCTGGCAACGGGATCGACCTGGGCGAGGCGCAGGGGCACGCGCACGCCCGGACCCCCGAGGACATGCGCGCCATCGGCCGCGATCTGGGGCAACAGCTGGCCGCGGGCACCGTCGTGATCCTCACCGGCCCGCTCGGGGCGGGCAAAACCACCATCACGCAGGGTATTGCCGACGGGCTGGCGGTCAAGGGGCGCGTGCAGTCGCCGACCTTCACCATCGTGCGCACCCACAAGCCCGGGGCGCGTGGCATCCGGCTGCTGCACATGGACGCCTACCGCCTGCTCGGCGAGGGGGTGGCCGAGTCCATCGCACCGGGTGAGCAGCTCTCCCGCGACGACGTCCTGGACACGCTGGAGTCCCTGGATATCGACGCCGACCTCGACGACGCGGTGCTTGTCGCCGAATGGGGGCGCGGGGTCGTGGAGGAGCTTGCGGACCGAGTCCTGGACGTTGAGATCACGCGCGCCGTGGGTTCCGAGGCGGGCGCTGACGACGGCGCGGCGGTGGACGTTCTAGGAGATGGTGGCCTCGCGGACGGCGGTGAGGTCATCGACATGACCGACGGCGACGAGGACGACCCCCGCGAGGTCCACTGGCGCTGGTTCGAGTAGCTGGGGTCGGCTGGCAGCAGACGGCGGACGGCGGTCGGCGGACGGCGGACGGCGGTCGGCGGACGGCAGACAGCGAGGGGCTGGACGTCGTTGACAGGGGGCGCCGACTGCGGGGGACGTCGGCGTCGTAGCATGCGCTGATGGAGCGCGAAGGGCGTGTCTGCGCGGGGTAGTACACTAACCCCCATGCTCGTGCTCACGATTGATACCGCCACGTCCTACGTTGTTTCTGGCCTCGTTGAGGTCAACCGTCGGGCGGGCAGTTGGGGCACGTTCGAGTACTCCGCGACCACGCTCTCCCAGCGGGTGCAGCGCAACCCGCGCGGCCACATGGAGCTGCTCGTTCCGCATATCCAGGAGTCCCTCGCAGAGGCAGGGCTGCGGCCGAAAGACGTCGAAGCGGTGGTTGTCGGCACTGGTCCGGGGCCGTTTACGGGGCTGCGCGTCGGGATGGCGACGGGGGCGGCGTTCGCGGACGCGCTCGGTGTTCCGGTGTTCGGGGTGGATTCGTTGTCTGCCACCGCCGCCAGCGTTGCGGCTGGTCACCAGGAATGCCTCGTTCTTTCCGACGCCAGGAGGCGCGAGTGGTACTCCGCCACCGCCACCGAGGCGGGTCGGCTGATCGCTGGGCCGGCCGTGGGCAAACCCGCGGACGTGCTGGCCGCGCACGGATCCAAGCCCATCGCGGTGGCGCTGACCGCCGAGGTAGCGCGCGCGATCGAGAAGCTTGAGGGGGAGGAGAAGGCCGCGACCGAGGATTGGCGCATCATCACGGAAGATGCATGCCCCACGCCCGAGGGGCTGGCGCTGGCGGGCGCGGATCAGCTGTGGTGGCTCGAGGGGGAGGGGCACTTCGCGGAGCGGCTGGGGCGCCCGCTGGTGGCGCAGTATTTGCGCCGGCCGGATGCCGCGGAGCCCAAGCGCAAGGAGCGCACCGCCGCGGTGAACTTCGTCGCGGCCGCTGAGGATGTGGCGGCTTTCGATCGGCTGGAGGCTGAGCAGCGGACGGC
>JBHWRM010000036.1:0-9142 GCA_043426695.1 Corynebacterium sp.
GTCGGAAGGGCGATCGCGAAGACCAGCAGCGCTGCTCCCAAAACGATCGAGATTAGGGAGATGGTTTTTCTCATATGACAATTCCGTTCAGTGTCCTTGAGGCCTCTCTGCCCAGAGATCCCTCTTACAACAACGTGTTCGCCATACTTTAGCCAAAAATGAAAGTATGTAAGGGGAAAGAAACAAAAAATTCTCTGGTTTTATTGCTATACACCGACTTCAGTCCTCAAGTAGCCGTCGGGTGCCTAAAATGAACGGCCAGGAACCCGCCCGCCACGGTGGTTGTGATCCACCGGCGCGCCCATGACTGCACCGAGGAGGGTGAGTATGCGCTCTGCGTCCGCGTTGGAGAAGGCTTCAGCGACGGGGCTTTCCGCACCGTCCGCGACGTCGTCCAGTGCAACCTCCGGGGCCACCACGACGTCGTCCTCGGGAACCGTGGCGCCGTCGGGTACCGCTTCAGCGCCGACGACGACCCACCCCAAGACCCCCTTTCTGCCCTCCCTGGAGGGACTTCGCGCGATCGCGTGCTCGGGGATCATCATCACCCACGTGGCCTTCCAAACCGGCACGGACACCGGCTCGCTGATCAACCAGATCATGGCGCGCACGGACTTCTTCGTGCCCGTGTTCTTCGCCCTCTCCGGCTTCTTGCTGTGGCGCCGCCAGCACGTGCAATTCCGTAACCGGCGGGGCGTGGCCAGTTACTACGTCAAGCGCCTGGGGCGCATTATGCCGGCGGCCTGGGTCATGATGCTCTTCGTCTTCCTCTTCCTACCGGTCGCCGATAATCCCTCGGTCAAGCAGATCGTGGAAAACCTGCTCATGGCGCAGGTCTACTTCGCCGACGGCCTGGTCGGCGGCATGACCCACCTGTGGTCGCTATCTGTTGAGCTGAGCTTCTACCTGGTGCTCCCGCTGATCGCCCTGCTCATCGGGAAACAGCCCCGCTGGCGCCGGGTGCTCATCATCGCCGTTTTGGGACTAGTCAGCTTCTACTGGGCCTTTCTCCCGCCTTTTACCGGGGAGCTGGAGCCGGGTCGGGTAAACCCGCACACGATGCCCCCGGCGTTTGCGGCCTGGTTCGCGATTGGCCTGCTCTCCGCGGAGGCGGAGGCCTGGGTGCTGGGCAACCCGAAGCGCAGCCGCCGGTTGGTGGCCGCGCTATACCGGCTGCGACCACTGTTTTGGTTGATCGCACTGGCGGCGCTGGTGGTCGCGGCCCAGGACGGCCCGCAGGGGCTGGTGCAGGCCACCCCGGCTGAGTTCGCGCGCCGCACGATCTACGGCACGGTCTTCGCCGCCGCTCTGATCACCCCCTATGCGCTGGCGCCGCGCTCGGCATTCCTGGAGTCCGCGCCCATGCAGGCGCTGGGGCGCTGGTCCTATGCGATCTTTTTGTGGCACATCGCGATTCTCTCGCTCGTCTTCCCGCTGCTGGGAGTCCCGATGTTCAGCGGTGACCACGTCCACACGGTGATCGTGATGATCGCGACCTTCGTGCTCACCGTGCCGGTCGCCGCGCTGAGCTACGCCTTGGTGGAGGAACCCGCCCGGGTGGGGATCAACAAGATGTGGGCGAAATACACGGCGAGCACAACCGCCAGCAAGGCCAGCTGAACCACCCAGGAATCCCCGGCGTAGTGCCCGCTCGTCCAGGGCCCCTGCGCCGCGAGCACAGCGGCAAGGAATGCGGCGGCGCCGGCGATGATGCGCAGCACGCCCCCGGTCGGCAGGGATTGAAGGACGGGGCGCTGCTCAGCCCGGCGCTGAAGGGAGGGGCGGGCGAGCGCCAGCTGCAGCAGGGCAAGGACCACCGCGAGCACCAGGCCCGGGATGCCGGCCAGCAGGAACGCCAACGCCACAGTGGCGAGCAACGCCACCCCGTGCTGGGCCCGGCTGAGCCGGGTGGTGCTGTAGCCAGCGGCAGTGGGCTCGGTCTGAACCTCTTGGGCGGGATCATCGGATTCCTCGTCGGCTGCCGCAGTGGCCTGGTGAGCGAGCGCCGCTGAACTACGCGCTGCTGAAAGACCTGCCCGGCTGGCCAGCCTGCGGCCACGCCGCTCCGCTAGCGCCCAGGCCAGCACGACTGCGAGCGCCAGCACCAAGCCCGCAGCCAACCACGCCTGGTAAATGCCGGTGGCTGCGAAGCTGAGCGCGATCGTGCCACTCACACCCGCGGGAACGACCCAGCCCTGCTGCCAGCCGTTGACAACCATCGGGTGCAGGCGGATCTCCCGGGATCCCTCGGGGTCCTCCACGTGCAGGGTGGCCACCCGGCCCGGGTTGGCATTGGAAGGCAGGAACACCACCCGCTGTTCCGAGGAGTGCCCCAGGTGGAAGCGGTCGTCACCGCCCGAGCCACCGCTTTGGGACACCACCGGCAGAGCACTGGCTGCGGGAGCCTCAGAAACCGCCTCCGCGAACAGCGGTTCAGCCACGGAGAGAGCGGCCCAGCGCGCCGTCGTGGCCAGGCGGTGACGTCCTTCCGACAAGGAGAGACGCTCCCTGCAGCGGTAATCCTCCCCGTCCACGCGGACCACCGCAGACTCCGCGCGCGGCCTCGAATCCTCGCAGCCAGCAGTGTGGAGCACCAACTCTTGGCCCGCGAGGTGCTCCGGCACAGTGAACTCCCGCACCATGGAGTGCTCCGGGATCTCTTGGCCGAAGACGAAGCGATTGAGGTAGCGCGCCGAAGAATCTGCCAGCGCCTGGACGGTCGGCACACGCCGGGGCGTGACATCCTGGGCCGCCCCGCCACCGTCCGTGGCGAAGACCTTGACCTCGGAGAATCCCACGTCCGCGAAGCTACCCAGCAGCTGGAGGCGCACCCGATCGCCACTGCCACCCGGGATCGCGATGCGCGTGGCCTCGCCGGCCTTGACCGTCACCGTTGTGCTGCCCAGCGGGCTATCCCCGGCATCGCTACGGAAGCTCTCCGCGTGGATGCGCGCATCCGAGCCTTGGGTGAGCAGGGAGACGTTAAGCCCCCGGTGCGGCTTGTCCAGCTCCAGTTCTAGGTACTGGCCGATCGCGCGGCCCGGGCTGGGGTACCACGCGGTATCCGGGTTACCGTCCACCGCCGCGGTGAGCGAACGGCGAGTATCGGCCCCACCGAAACCCGTGGGGTCCGCCGCGGTGCTGCTTGCCCGGACTGCGCCGCCCGTGGCGCGCACCTCAGTCAGTGGGTGCACGTCGTGGTTTGTCGGGTCCGCGCCCTCTGCCACGCTGGTCAGCGGATAGTCCCGCACCGGGTTGAGCACCCGCGTGGAGTCCTTGGGGGCGCGGATCTCAGAATCCGCGTTCGTCACGTTGCCGTAGTTGTGATCGCGCCGGGCGGGCGTGTCGGTGAGGGTCTGCGGGCCGCGATCGGCGAAGGCATTCGCGCCCGTACCAGTTCCCGCCAGCTGCTGGTGGAGCACCCGAACGCGCGGCGCATCGGTGCGGCCGAGGGCGCGGTCGGCAGCATCCAGCCGGGGGAGGGCCTCGGGCCCCGCGTAGACAACCTCCACCTGCTCGGCATCGATCTCCCGTAGACCACCGGCCGGCTGTGACGCGCCGCCGCTAGTCTGCTCGGGGGTAACGGCGAAGATGCGCACCTCGGGGGCCTTTTCATCCCCGAAGGCCGCGACCTCACGGAAACCACCCGAGCGCCGCAGCGTGCGCAGCGCCGGATGAGCCCCCGGGGTATCCGCGGCCACCGTCAGGTCCGCGCGAACCAGCACGTGGCCCACGCCCTGGGAGCGCAGGGTTGCAGCCAGGGTGGGCAGGGGTTGGCCGGAGTGAACCTCGCGCTGAATGCCGTCCAGCCCGCGGATGGCATCCGGCTGCACGAGCGGCACGGAGTCGCGCACAACCCACGGCACATCCAGCAGCGGCTGGGCGGGCTCGTCGCGAGTATTACCCCAGGTCTGCCGGCCGAAACGCGCCTGCGGGAGCAGCATGACGCGCCCGTCTTCCGGCTGGTTGCTGTGCTCATTCAACCAGTCCGCGGCTTCCCGCCAGTACTGCGGCACGTCGCGGAAACCGTCGGCAGGGGCGATCCGGCCGGACCAGCCGGGGGCGGTGGCCAGCACGGTCAGCAGTACGGCGGCGAAGACCTTCACCACATGTGGGTTCTTCTCCGGGTGGCGCCACTGCTGCATCCCAGCCCGGTCCCGCCCGGGGACTCGCACGCGGGCCAGTGCGTGGGCCACACCCACCATCAGGGGCAGCCGCACCAGGACGTCGAACTTGTGCAGGTTGCGCAGCGCGGCACCAGCGCCGTCGAGGAAGGAACGCGCCCCGCCGGAAAGCAGGGAGAAGGGGTCTACCGCGGCCCCGAGCGCAGCTAGCCCCACTCCCAGCATGCTCAGCCATACCCCGGCGGCTGGAAGATCGCGCCGGGCAAGCCCCCACAGGCCGAGCAGCGCCACCGCGAGGGTGGCCAGGATGAATACCGGCTCGCCTACCAGGGCAGCACCAGCTACTCGCTCGGAGGAGAGGAAGGGAACCCAGCTGGTCGTGCCCCGCAGGTTTTCCAGCAGGTTCAGCCAGCGGGTGGTCAGCGAACTCGACTCGATGTAGTCCGTGAAAGGCGGGGAGTAGCGACCCAGGATCAGTAGCGGACCGACCCACCAGAAGCAGACGGCCAGCCCAGCAGGCACCCACCAGCGGCTGAAGTAGGCCACCTGTCCCCGGGAGTCGCGGCGCAGCCAGGCGGCGAGCCAGAAGATCACCGCCGGCAGGATGGCCACGGCGGTGGCCACCGCGTTGACCGCGCCCATGCACAGGGCTGCCACTGCGCTGCGCAGCGCGGCCCGGCGCAGCAGCACCTTGTCCTCGGCGCTCAGGGCACGGTCAGTGGAACCCGTGGCACCATCGCCGCCAGCGCCAGTAGCAGCCCCGGCTCGGGGCCGCAGCACGTCGACAAGCGGCAGCAGCACCCACGGCGCCAGCGCGCACACCCAGGCCTCGGAGGAAATGGCCCCCAAGGTGGTGAGTACCCGCGGCGAGAGGGCGAAGAGCACACCCGCCAGGATGCGGGAGAAGTTGTTCCCGACCGGCAGCTTCTCCAGCAGCCGGACCATCCCCGCGAAGGCTAGGAACAGCAGTAGTGCCCACCACAGGCGCTGGGTCACCCAGGCGGGCAGCCAGGAGAAGAGCGCAAAAAACAGGCCATGCGGGAAGAGGTACCCGTAGGCCTGGTTCTGGAGCTGCCCCAGCGGGAAAACCTCAGTCCACGGCTGGAGGGCTTGGGCGAGAAAACCCCAGGGGTTCTGTATCAGGTCGAGCTTGGTATCAGCGACCGATAGTCCAGGGGCTTGGAGAAAAGCGAAGGCCAGCCACCCGATGGCGCACAACAGCCACGCGCGGCTGCGCCTACTCGAGTGGACGGGGGCCTTCACCTAGCGGATAGCGTGCAGCGTTGAGCTAGCTCTCGACGCGGCCGCCATACTGCACCGCACCCAGGAACGCGCTGTCCTGGTCGACGGCGACAGCCTCTGCGGAAGGCAGGCTCGTGTTATCGGCGGCAGCACCAGCGCCAAAGGCGACGAGGCCACCGAGGATGGCGCCCGAAACGATAGCGGCGATGGCCGGGCCGGCGGTGCGGCGTGGTGCGGAGTCGTTCTCGAATGGCATGGGAATCCTTAAAAGCTTCGTCGTGGTGCCTCGGCTCCCCAATAGGGGAGGAGCGGCATCGGGTGTTGTGGACTTATGTAGTGGTGAACCCCAAGTCCTTAATCGTCCTTGGCTGCCGGGACGATAAGCACTGGCCGACCAGCATTCTTCACGATGCTGTCGGAGACGCTGGACTGAAGGATGGACTTCCACCCGCTCAGCGTCCGGGAACCAGTGACGATGATGTCTACATCGAGCTCTTCTGCAGCGTCGACGATGGCGCTCCAGATGGCTGTTTCAGACTCTACCAAAAAGGGTTCGGTGGCAAAGCCGTTTTTGCGAGCAAACTCCACACCTTCCCGACACGTGGCCACGGCCTCGGTATATGCGGGGTCCTCGTTCTCGTTTGCCTCCGGCGAATCCACCGACCAATCGTGCTGCATCATCCCGCTCATGCCCGCGGCACGGGCGGCCTGGCGGTGGATGGGCTCCCACACGGTGAGGATGTAGGCGTTATTCGCGGACAGGAAGCGCCCGGCGTATTCGATTGCCGCCTTGGCCTGGTCGCTGCCGTCATAGGCGATGAGGACGGTATCGCCCTTCAGGCTGCCGGTGCTGCCTTCCTGCGCCTCTCCTTGCGGGGCGGATGCATCCTGGGCGGTCTGGGCGGGATCAGTCACGGTGCGCCTTCCTCGATTCGGGTTGCTGGCTCTATGCCAACACTTGTTGCTCTTCTCCCCACGTTAGTACGTTGGAATGATGACTTCTCGGCTTTCCCTTCTTCCCCGTTCTCGCAGTGTGGTGGCCCGTCCCATCGGCGCCGCTGTCCTGGTCGCTGGACTAAGCCTGGCTGCCGGTTGTTCCGCCGGCGACGAGGGATCTGTTCCCTCTTCTGCCTCGTCTTCTTCTATGACGACGACGTCCCCGGCCAGCGCCCCAGAGACCACGCCGCCGGCACCCCAGGTGCCGGCCGAGGAGCTCGCACCGAAACTCCTCGCGGTCGGGGTGACGGATTTCGAGAGCGCGCGGGCGGCCGTGGACGCCGGGGTGCGACACCTCTTCTTCGGTACCGGTTCGGATTTCAGCATGCTCAACGGACAGGGTGACCCCGAGCGGAGCATCGCCGCGCTGCAGCGCCGGGCGGGGGAGCCGCTGCGGGTATCCGTCGACGAGGAGGGCGGGATGGTCCAGCGGCTCTCCGAGCTGATCGGAACCTTGCCCGCGCCCCGGGATATGGCCCGCACCATGACACCTGAACAGGTGAGGACCATGATGGCGGAGCACGGCCGGAAGATGGCTGAGCTCGGCTTCACCGTGGACTTCGCCCCCTCCGTCGACCTGGCAGGTGGCGAGAATATCGAGGACAACGCCATCGGCTCGCGTTCCTTCGGGGCGGACCCGCAGGTCGTGGCTCGGTATGGCCGCGCCTACGTGGAAGGCCTCCTGGACGCCGGCATCACCCCGGTGCTCAAGCACTTCCCGGGGCACGGGCACGCCAACGGGGATTCCCACACCGGCGAGGTCTTTGTTCCCCCGGTGGAACAGCTCAAGCAGGCTGACCTGAAGCCATTCGCTGAGCTGGCAACGATCCCGGGCGTCGAAGTGATGATGGGACATGTCCAGGCCCCGGACCTGAATCCCGACGAGCCCGCCTCGGTCAGCCCAGCCACCTATGAGTTGCTGCGCAAGGGCTGGGAGGGTTTCGGTGGCTACCAGGGGGTCGTCTATACCGACGATCTCACCGGGATGCGCGCGGTCACCGACCGCTACCCAGGTGCAGAGGCGGTCGTCGCGGCACTTTCTGCGGGTGCGGACCAGGGGCTGACAGCTGCCGGTGCCTTCGACCTGCCCGAACTCATTAGCGCGGTCACCGAGGCCATCCGCAGCGGGGAGATCGCTCCCGAACAGGCCCAGCGCAGCGTCGAACGGCTCGCCCCGCCCGCACGAGAAACGGAAAACTAAGTCCGCGGATAGCCCGGCCGGCCAGCGAGCGTGCGGAAGCTAAAGACCTGAGAAAGTTCCTAGAAATGCTGGTCGGCCTATAGACTGTGCCTTATTGCTGGGCGCGGGCAGCTTCACACGCTGGATAGGGACGCGCCCTGCTTTTTTAAGGAATCGAACTAGGAAGGTGCGCCGTCATGGCGGCAGCTGCGAAAAAGAAGACTGTAAAGCCGCGCCACAAGCGCCGCCGCTGGCCCCTGTTTGCCTGGGGACTCCTTGTTCTCCTCGGCCTCGGCGGGGTCCTCTACGGAGTGGACTACGCCATGAGCGAGGGCAAGGTGCCCCGCGGCGTGACCGTGGGTGGGGTGGACATCGGCGGGCTGCCGAAGGACCAGGCGGAACAGCGCCTCGTCAATAACCTCGGCGATGTCGTGCGTCGGCCGGTGACGGTCAATGCGGGCAACATGTCCAGCATCGTCGATCCGCGCGACTCCGGCCTGCAGGTCGACTGGTCCAAGACCGTCGATCAGGCGGGGCAGCAGCCACTGAACCCGATCACCCGCATCCGCAGCTTCTTCCAGACCCGCGAGGTCGGCATCGTCTCCCAGTTCCACGAGGGGCCACTCGCGACGACCCTGCGCCGGGTGACCGAGGAGCTCACCCGCGAGCCAGAGAACGCGCACGTCTCCATCACGGAGAAGGGTAAGCCGAAGGTCGTCGCCGATAAGCCAGGCCAGACTGTGAACCGAGACCTCGTCGACGCACGGGTCCGGGAATTCTGGCTGAACAAGGACCGCACCGTGCACGTCGACGCGGACGTCACGCAGTCCAACATCCCGAAGTCGGCGGCGGAAGAGATGGTGGAGAAGGTCATCAAGCCGGCCACCAGCAGCGACGTCGTCTTCAAGGGTCGCGACCACGTGAACGGCACGCTGCGGGCGGAGGATATGGCGCACGTCATCAGCTTCAACGAGAAGCCGGGCAAGGAGCCGGGCACCGGTACCTTCGAGCCGGTGTATTCCGACGAGGCGGCGAAGAAGATTCTGCAGCCGCAGCTCGCAGAGACCGAAGTGGAGTTTCGCAACGCGGGCTTCAACTTCAAGGGTCGCGACATTGAGGTCATCCCGCACCAAGACGGCGTGGAGATCGAGTGGGATAAAACCCTGGGAGACCTGAGCAAGAAGGTGCTGGATAAGAAACACCGCGAGCACAAAGTCTTCTATGAGGACAAGAAGGCCGAGTACACGACCGAGGAGGCAGAGAAGGCCCACTTCGACGACGTGGTCGGCAGCTTCACGACCCACGGATTCAGCGCATCCTCCGGCGTGAATATCCGCCGCGTCGCGGAGATGGTCGACGGGGCTATTGTCCTGCCAGGCGAGACCTTCAGCCTGAACGGCCACACCGGGCCGCGCGGCAAGGAGCAGGGCTTTGTGGAGTCCGGCATCATCATCGACGGCCAGGCCGGCGAAGCCGTGGGCGGCGGCATTTCCCAGTTCGCCACCACCCTGTACAACGCCTCCTACTTCGCGGGTATGGAAGACGTGGCCCACACGCCGCACTCCTACTACATCTCCCGTTACCCGGCGGGCCGCGAGGC
>JBHWRM010000037.1:0-13588 GCA_043426695.1 Corynebacterium sp.
TCCTCGGTGGCGTGGACGACCAGATCCACGCCCTCGCCGATGATCTGCAGGTTGGCGTCGGTGACCAGGGCCGCGACCTCGACGATGACGTGGCGTTCGAGGTCGAGGCCGGTCATCTCCAGGTCGACCCACACGAGGCGGTCGTTCTTGGCTGCGATATCCATGCTCATTCCCCCATCTTGGCGTAGAAGCGGCCGATGAGGGGAGCCAGCAGGCCCGTCGGGGCGATCTTGGAGGCGGCGTTCATGGCCTTGCTCAGCGGGCCGGGCACGACGCGACGCTGGTTCTTGGCCATCGCCTCGAGGGTCTCGCGGGAGCAGGACTCGTAGGTGGTCCACAGGAAATCGGGCACCACCTTGTCGACGATCGACTTCTCCTCGTCCGGGATCACCGCGTCCCGCACCGGGCCGGGGGCCAGCAGCGTGCAGGTGACGCCCGTGCCCTTGAGTTCGTAGTGCAGGGCCTCGGTGAAGGCGTTGACACCGGCCTTGGTGAACACGTAGGTCGCGTTGTTGGGGATCGGCACGTTGCCGGCCGCGGAACCCACGTTGCAGATCGCGCCCGACTTCCGCTCCAGCATCCCGTCGAGAACCGCGCGGGTCAGACGGTGCACGGCGGTGGCGTTGAGGTGGAACTGGTCGACCTCGTAGGCCCAGTCCTGCTTCATCAACGGCCCGAACGACGCGATGCCGGCGGAGTTGATGAGGATGTTGACGTCCAGGTCCTCGACCTCGGCGATGAGCTCCGCGCGGGCGGCGGCGTCGGACAGGTCGACGGAACGGATGCGGACGTCCCGGCCGGGCAGCTGCTCGGCGATGGCCTCCATGGGGCCGGTGGAGCGGGCAACCAGGATGAGATCGTGCCCGCGGCGCCCCAGCTCGAGGGCCAGTGCCTCGCCGATGCCGGAGGACGCGCCGGTGACGAGGGCGAAAGTGCCAGCCCGGGGGTAGGGGATGCTGTGCTCGGTGGTCAAGAAGGCTCCTCACGTTGGCGGATGGGTGCGCAGGCCTATCGCCTGCGCGGGGTTCCTGCTCACCGCAGCAAGCCACGCGAGTGTGCGCGGGCGGCGAGCCTTAAGAACCGTGCTGCGTCAATCCTAGGTCACCGCCGCCAGTGAGGTCGCCGTCCCTAAAAAGCACAAAGCGCCCCCGGCAGGATTCGAACCCGCGACACATGGGGTAGAAACCCACTGCTCTAATCCACTGAGCTACGGAGGCGTGCAGCGAGCGTTTTCCCGGCTGTCGGGTGCTGCTACGCACCATAGGTTAGTTGATGCCTGGGGAAATGGTAATCACCAGGTCGGGGGGTATTGTGTGAGTCATGTCTGCGCCTGTGAAGAACGCCTCTGCCCCCGCCCAATCGGGGAGTGGGGCACAGAAACTAGGCCCGCCGATCCTCGTCTACATTGCCGCCGCGCTCGTGGCAGGCATCGTCGGTGCTGTCATCAGCGTCGAGTTCTTGGGCGAGTCTCTCGCCGCCCTCGGCGTGCCGGATCCGGGTACTGCGACAACCTTCGGCCTGCCCTTCCTGCGTTCCGCCGCCACGCTGATTGGCTGCATGGGGATCGGTGGGTTCCTGATGAGCGCCTTCGGTGCCCCTCCGCGTAAGGACGGCTACCTGGATTACGACGGCTACGCCGCCGCCCGTACCGGTCAGTGGGGCATGTTCCTGTGGGCCGTCTGTTCCCTCATTCTGATCCCGATGTACATGTCGGATGTCTCGGGCTCGCCGTTGAAGGAGACCCTCAAGCCGGACCTGTGGGGTGTGGCGATTCAGCAGGTCTCCACCGCCAAGGCCTTCCTGGCCGTGGCGATCATCGCTGGGCTGACATGGTTCTTCTCCCTGCTGACCCGAAAGTGGATCTGGCAGCCGGTCTTCCTGGCCCTGGCGTTGTGCACGATGATCCCACTGGCCCTGGAGGGGCACTCCGCCTCGGGCGGTAACCACGACTATGGCGTGAACTCCTTGCTGTGGCACGTGATGGCCACCGCGGTGTGGGTGGGTGGCCTGATGGCCCTGGTCGCGCACGCGAAACGCCGCGGACCGCACCTGGCGCTGATCACGAAGCGCTATAGCTTCATCGCCTTCTGGGCCTTCGTCGCGGTGATCCTCTCCGGCCTGGTGAATGCCGCGATCCGCGTGCGCTTCTCCGAATGGCTGACCACCGACTACGGCCTAGTGATTACCGCCAAGGCAGTGCTCGGCGTCGTCCTGCTGGTGTGCGGTTACCTGCACCGCAAGTCGGTCATCCCGAAGCTGGAAGCCGCCGAAGGGGAGGGCGGCAGCTCCACCGCCGAGGCGCGGAAGGCGTTTAGCCGCCTGGCGATTGGCGAGATCATCGTCATGGCCGGTGCCATTGGCGTGGCGGTTTCCCTGTCTCGCATCCCGCCCCCGCTGCCGCAGCAGATCGAGATCACCACGATGGACATTCTGCTGGGCTTCCGCCTCACTGAGCCACCGAACTACCTGCACATGTTCGGCATGTTCCGCCTGGATATGATCTACGGCGTGGGCGCGATCATCCTGCAGGCCCTGTACATGTGGGCTTGGTTCACGCTGCGTAAGAAGGGCCAGGAATGGCCGATTAACCGCCTGCTCTGGTGGACCGCCGGAAACGTCTTCCTCTTCTACGCCACGAGCTCCGGGCTGGGCATGTACGCGATGGCGATGTTCTCCCCGCACATGCTGCAGCACATGGTTCTGGCCATGCTGGTCCCGATCTGCTGGGCACTCGGTGGCCCGATGACCCTCTTCCTGCGCGCACTGCCGGCCGCAGGGCGCGACGGGGTGCCGGGGCCACGCGAGTGGCTGGTGGTGTTCATCAATAACCCGATTTCCCGCTTCTGGACCCACCCTGTCGTCGCGGGAATCCAGTTCGTCGTGGGCTTCTACTGGCTGTACCTGTCCACCCTCTTCGACTGGATGGGTAGCAACCACTCCGGCCACCTGTTCATGATCGGGCACTTCCTGATCTCGGGCTATATCTACTTCTGGGTGATCATCGGTGTGGACGCCGCCCCGCGCCAGATCTCGGCGTTTAATAAGATGCTGGTGCTCTTCGGTTCCGTGGTCTTCCACGCCTGGTTCGGCATCGCGCTGATGCAGATGCGTAGCCCGATGAATGCGGATTACTATCAGCGCCTGGATTTCCCCTTCCCGGTGGATATCCTCCACGACCAGTGGGTCGGTGGCGCGATCGCGTGGGGCCTGGGTGAGCTGCCGCTGCTGATCGTTTCCATCGCCCACGGCGTGCAGTGGTACCGCTCCGAGGACCGGGAGGCGAAGCGTTACGACCGCCACCAGGACCGCACTGGTGGCCAGGACCTGGAGGCCTATAACGCCATGCTGGCCAGCATGGCCGGCGAGGGCGGGGACTTCGGCGAGAAGGAGTACTACACCGCCGACTACGAGACCGAGTCCGTGCAGAGCCAGCTGCACACCGAGAAGCAGCGCCGTCGCAAGCAGGTCCGCCGCCGGAAGGGGCAGAAGTTCACTGACCTGCCGTCCCCGGAGTACGGCGCGAACATCCCGGGTGCTTATGGTCAGGCTCCGCGGCCTCAGCGCCCGGGGCCAGATTCCGGCGCTCACTCCGATGACGCCGCCCGCAGAGACGCCGATTAGCCCTGCTACCGCTTCTTTTTAAGGACGTCACCAGCCCGCCTGGTGGCGTCTTTTTCTTTTGTCCATGCTCCGTCGCGTGCAGGGTGGCATGGCGGGATCGCCGCCGCCGGGTGGAGGCGCGTCAAGGGCCCCGGGTGGAATTCTGTGGACTTCTCACATGCCGGGAACACTATCCACAGCCCGGCCCCGCGAATCAGGTGTGCTGGCCGAGGCATTCGGTAAACCAATGGCTACGCGTCGCAGAGTCATCCGCGGCGCGGTGCTCAAAGAAGGACCTGCCGGCGGGGGAGCTAACTGCCGGTGGGGGACAAGCAAATCACGCGAAGAAGGAGTGGTCCACGATGAGCAGCCAGATGGCAACGATTCACCTCACTGGAAACATGGTGAGCAACCCGGAGATGAAGCACCGCACCGAGGACGCGGCGATGGCCGTTTTCCGCATGGCGGTCAACCACCGCTACCAGGACCGCAATGGGCAGTGGGTGGACGGCAGCCCCACCTTTGTCACGGTGCAGTGCTGGGGGAAGCTGGCCCAGAACGTGGTCAGCGATGGGTACAAGGGCATGCCGGTCGTGGTGGTCGGTCGGCTTTACCAGTCCACGTGGACGGCGCAGGATAGTGGGGAGAAGCGTTCCGCATTGCGTATCCGGGCGAGCCACGTGGGGGCGGACATGGGCCTGCGGCGGGTGACGGTCACACGCGAGGAGCCGGTGGGAAATAAGCAGCAGTCCGGTCAGGATGACGCCGATGCGGCCACGTCGCAGGTCGAAGGTTCTCCGGCGGACAACGTGGAAGAGGGAAGTGAGACTGAAAAGCGCGAACTCGTCGGCGCGGCTGCGCCACCTTTCTAAGACACTTCTCGCCCTTCCTTCGGAATCGGGGGATCCGTTGGAAGGGAAAGCTGCACAGGTCGGGGCTGACAGGGGGAGCCCCGGCCTGTTGCCGTCGTAGCAGCTGCCGAAAGCAAACAGGAGCTGTCGGGGAATCTTGAAATCGGTGCCGAACACGTAGACTATGGGGCAGCGATTTATCGAACTTTTTCTTCAACGGAAAGGCTGAAGTAGTTCACCGTGGGCGAATTTATTTACACGATGAAGAACGTGCGCAAGACGCACGGCGACAAGGTCATCCTCGATGACGTCACGATGATGTTTTACCCAGGCGCCAAGATCGGCGTCGTGGGACCAAATGG
The DNA here is from genome assembly GCA_043426695.1 of Corynebacterium sp. Lineage (GTDB taxonomy): Bacteria > Actinomycetota > Actinomycetes > Mycobacteriales > Mycobacteriaceae > Corynebacterium. Next base: position 4,814 of record JBHWRM010000037.1, read on the forward strand.
CGCCGGTAAGTCCTCGATCCTGAAGATCATGGCCGGCCTGGACCAGCCTTCCAACGGTGAGGCCTTCCACGACCCGGGTGCGACTGTGGGCATCCTGCAGCAGGAGCCGCCGCTGAACGAGGAGAAGACGGTCCGCGAGAACGTCGAAGAGGGCCTGGGCGACATCTTCGAAAAGAAGCAGCGCTTCGAGCAGATCGCCGAGGAGATGGCGACCAACTACACCGACGAGCTCATGGAAGAGATGGGCAAGCTCCAGGAGGAGCTCGACGCCGCTGATGCATGGGAGGTCGACTCCAAGATCGAGCAGGCCATGGAGGCCCTGCGCTGCCCGCCTTCCGATGAGCCAGTGACCAACCTTTCCGGTGGTGAGCGCCGTCGCGTGGCCCTGGCGAAGCTGCTGCTCTCCGAGCCAGATCTGCTGCTGCTCGACGAGCCGACCAACCACCTGGACGCCGAGTCCGTCCTGTGGCTGGAGAAGCACCTGGCCGACTACAAGGGCGCCGTCCTGGCCGTGACCCACGACCGTTACTTCCTCGACCACGTCGCAGGCTGGATCTGTGAGGTCGATCGCGGCAAGCTCTACCCCTACGAGGGCAACTACTCCACCTACCTGGAGACCAAGGCTAAGCGCCTCGAGGTCGCGGGTAAGAAGGACGCCAAGCTGCAGAAGCGCCTGAAGGAGGAGCTGGCCTGGGTTCGCTCCGGCGCGAAGGCCCGCCAGGCGAAGAACAAGGCCCGCCTCGAGCGCTACGAGGAGATGGCTGCGGAGGCCGAGCAGTACCGCAAGCTCGACTTCGAGGAGATCCAGATCCCGACCCCACCGCGCCTGGGCAACCAGGTCGTGGAGGTCAAGAACCTCACCAAGGGCTTCGGCGATCGCGTCCTGATCAAGGACCTCTCCTTCACCCTGCCGCGCAACGGCATCGTCGGTGTCATCGGCCCGAACGGTGTGGGTAAGACCACCCTGTTCAAGACCATCGTTGGCCTGGAAGAGCCGGACTCTGGCGAGGTCAAGGTCGGTTCCACCGTGCAGCTGAGCTACGTGGACCAGAACCGCGAGAACATCGACCCGGAGAAGACCGTGTGGGAGGTCGTCTCCGACGGCCTGGACTACATCGTCGTCGGCCAGAACGAGATGCCATCCCGCGCGTACCTCTCCGCATTCGGGTTCAAGGGTGCGGACCAGCAGAAGCCGTCCAAGGTGCTCTCCGGTGGTGAGCGCAACCGCCTGAACCTCGCGCTGACCCTGAAGCAGGGCGGCAACCTGATCCTGCTGGATGAGCCGACCAACGACCTCGACGTCGAGACCCTCGGCTCCCTGGAGAATGCGCTGCAGAAGTTCCCGGGCTGCGCCGTCGTGATTTCCCACGACCGCTGGTTCCTGGACCGCACCTGTACCCACATTCTCGCCTGGGAGGGCAACGTTGCTGAGGGCCAGTGGTACTGGTTCGAGGGCAACTTCGAGGACTACGAGAAGAACAAGGTCGAGCGCCTCGGCCCGGAGGCGGCACGCCCGTCCCGCGTCACGCACCGCCGCCTGACCCGCTAAGCGCTTAACCCGCTCAGCAGGGGCTTTAGCGCTCGCACTGTACTAGCGTGGGCGGTATGACCCCGCTGCGTTCAATCTCCGATACCCCCATCACCGAGCTGCCTGGCTACCAGCGCAACTTCGCGCCCGGTCGGCTTTCGGTGGGGCTCTCGCTTCCCATCGGGCGCCGCGACAGCGAACGCCCCACGGAGGTAGCCCACCCAGCAGGATCGGGGAATAGTACAGATCCCGCCGCCGACCTCGCCGAACAGCTACGTCTGATTCGTCTCGCCGAGGACGGCGGCTTTTCTGCTGTCTGGGCGCGCGACATCCCCTTGAGCGTGGAGACCTTCGGCGACGACGGGCAGGTCTACGACCCCTGGATGTACCTGAGCTACATCGCAGCACGGACCTCGACAATCGCGCTGGGAACCGCAGCGATCGTCGTCCCTTTCCAGCACCCCCTGTTGATGGCCAAGCGGGCCGCAAGCCTGGACCGACTCAGCTGCGGGCGCTTCCTCATGGGTATCGCCACCGGCGACCGCCCGGAGGAATTTCCCGCATTCAACCAGGAGCAGGGTGCCAGGGACGAACGCTTCCGCGAGCACCTCGCCGTCTACACCAAAGCACTGCGCACGAGCATGCGCCCGATCCGCTGGTCCGAGGGAAAGGTCGGTGGCGCCGAGGTACTTCCAAAGCCCACCACCCACCACGTCCCCGTGCTGGCCGTCGGCTCCTGTCAGCAGAGCCTGGAGTGGAAAGCCGAGCACACCGACGGCTGGTTTATGTACCACAAGGGACTCGCCATCCAGCAGAAGAACGTCGACCAGTGGCGCGCAGCAGTCGTCGACACGTGTGGGGCGGGAAGCTTCAAACCCTTCCTGGAGACTATGTGGATCGACCTGCACGAGGATCCGGACGCCCCAGCCCAGGGCGGAACCTTCGGCTACCGGCTCGGGCGAAACACCCTGGTCTCCCTGCTGAACTCCCAACGCGAGATTGGGATCAACCACGTCAGCATCAACCTCCTGGGCTCCACGCGCCGGGCCGTCGAGCAGATCGAAGAGATCGCCGAGCACGTCCTGCCGAAGGTGAACGGATAGTTACCGAGTCCCGCAACGGACGTCCCCGCGAAGAGCGGAAACCACAGTTCACCGGAAGAAGAAAGGAAACCCGTGCCGAAGAAGCTCGCGCCCCGCGTCCTGTCCTGGGCATCCATCCTCGATGAGGGCACCGAACAGCAGGCCATCGACCTGGCCACGCTGCCCATCGTCACCCCGCACGTCGCACTCATGCCGGATGCCCACTTCGGCATGGGAAGCGCTGTCGGCACCGTCATCCCCACCGAAGGGGCGGTCATCCCGGCAGCAGTCGGCGTGGACATCGGCTGCGGCATGATCGCCGCCCGCACCAAGTACACGGAAGCAGATATCGCTGACCTGGACCTCGTCGCCCTGCGTGACGAGCTGGAGCGTGCGATCCCGCTCTCGCCAGGCAACTACAACAAGAAGATCCACCTGGCCCACACTGCCGAGCGCATCGAGGAACTGGCAGAGCATGCCGAACGCGATGGGGTGGACCTCACCCACTCCCCGAAATGGCGAGAGCAGCTTGGCTCCCTGGGCGGCGGCAACCACTTCATCGAGCTGTGCATCGACGAGATGGGCCGAGTCTGGTGCTTCCTGCACTCCGGCTCCCGTGGAGTGGGCAACAAGATCGCGCAGAAGCACATCCGCATCGCCCAGCAGCAGTGCGCCGAGGCAGGTATCGAGCTGCCGCACCGCGATCATGCCTATCTGCGCGAGGGCACCCCGGAATTCGATCAATACATCGCCGAGCTGCACTGGGCGCAGTCCTTCGCCCTTGCTAACCGCGAGGAGATGATGGACCGCTTCGTCGACCAGCTGGTCCGTGCTATGGGGGAGAAGGAGGCAGTGGAAGTCGAGCGCATCAACACCCACCACAACTACACCGAGCCTGTGGAGATTGACGGGCGCACGCTGTGGCTGACCCGGAAGGGGGCGATCAATGCGGAAGCCGGTCGCCCAGGCCTGATCCCCGGTAGCATGGGCGCGCGTTCCTACGTCACCCGCGGTAAGGGGAACCCACAGGCCTTCTGGTCCGCCCCGCACGGCGCTGGCCGGGTGCTCTCGCGCCGGGCAGCGAAGAAGCGCTATACCGCCGAGGACCTTGACCACCGGATGTCGGGCATCGTTTACCGGCCGGGCCCGGCGTGGGTGGACGAGATCCCGGACGCCTATAAGCCCATCGATCAGGTGATGGCGGACGCCCGCGAGCTGGTCGAGGTCGTCCACGAGCTGCGCCAGGTGCTGAACCTCAAGGGCACATAGCCGCGGGCGTGTGGTTAGGCTGGTGGCCATGACTGTGCAGCTGAGAATGGTGAACAAAGCCCCGCGCTCCGTGGCGCGTCGAATCGCACGTGTGGCGGAGCGGGTATTGAGCATGGACCCCGAGGCTCTCGCCCGGCTGCGCCCGTTGCCGGATGGCTTGGACATCTTCTTCTCGACGCCGTTGGGCTGCGCGCTCAGCCAGCGCTTGCCCGGGGCGGGGCTTGACGGAAAGGACGACGACGGCGACTCGACCGTCGTGCGGGCCGCCGCGCTGAAGGATGCGCTACAGCAGTGGGCCGACTCCGCAAGCACGGATGCGGGGGCTAAAGAGCCCGAAGCTATCTTCGATCTGGGGACCAGCGTGGACATGATGTGGCTGGGCGCCCTGCCACCCGTCAGCGGCTTTCAACTGGTGGACTGGGTGCCCGCAGAGGTGCTGCGGGAGGTGTACCGCGAGATGGAGGAGGAGCACGAGCTGCGCGGCGGACCCGCGGGGCTAGCCCCTTCGATGCTGGACCAGGAGCTGGTGGAGGTCACCAGCGAGGCCGAGAACAACGCTGGTCGGCAAGGAGCGTCCGAGGAAGCCCAGACTGGAAATACGGCCGGGGGGTCAGCGCCCCAGCTGGTGAACATCACCGGCCGAATGGTCGCCACGGCCGGGGCGACGGGCGTCATCAGCCCACCGCCAGCTGCTCTGCAGGATATGTACCCGGGGCGCCAACTCGACGTGGTGCGCGTGGCCGCCACCGGGTCGTGGATCCGGCTGGACGGGGTCTTCGGCACCCTCTATGCGCCCCGTCCCGGGGGACTGGCGCGTCTGCCTTAGGCGTCCCAGGAGCGACCGGAGCGCATGGTCGGCTCGTTGACCAGCATCTGCGCCACGCGCTCCATGTGATCCCACATCGCGGCTCGGTGCTCGGCCGGCAGGGTCTCTTCGTCCACGGTCTCCATGGCATTGGCCATCAGCTTTAGCCATCGGTCGCGAGCCGCCTCGTCGATGTGGAACTGGGCGTGGCGCATCCGCAGGCGGGGGTGGCCACGCTTCTCGTTGAAGGTTTCCGGCCCGCCCCAGTACTGCGCGAGGAACCAGCGCAGCCGGTCCTCAGCACCCGCCATGTCATCGGCTGGATACATCGGGCCAAGGATGTCGTCGTCCTTCACCTGCTTATAAAACTCGGACACGATGGTGCGGAAGGTTTCCTCGCCACCAACTGCATCATAAAAAGTGCCCATTGTTCCTAAACTTTTCCTCTCTGGGGTGGCTGTCATTCGGGCCACCCATCGGTGCACGCGGACGAAGCCGGAGCTCCCGCCGCGGCTGGTTCTTTCCTCCCGAGACTAGCGTTTTACCGGCCGTTGCCGCCGGCCACCCAATCTCGGCCTGGCTCCGACACCACGTACTAAGCCGCTACTCGGTGGCGTCGAAGGCCTGGGCGGCCTTGGTGCGAGCCACCCGGTCGCGGCCCTCTCGCAGGGTGCGGCGCAGTCCGACCGGAGTATCCGGGGCTTCGATCAGCTCGGCGACCTGGCGGTCCGTCTCCTCGCTGAGGTCCCAGGCCGGGTAGATGCCGGAGAGGGTGCGCAGCGCCATCTCCGGGCTGAGCTCTTCCCACAGGCGGGCGGCATTGGCCACGTAGCTCGACGCAAAGGGCTGCAGCAGCTCGCCCTGACCGATCCGGGTCAGCCCGGCCATGCGGTGGCGTAGCGCGAGGTTGGAGAGCTGCGGGCCATGCTGCGTGATCTCCTCCCACACCGCGGCCTTGACCTCGGCGGTCGGGACGGCAGAGCGCGCCTCCAGCGCCAGCATCGCACCGGACGAGGACGCATCGCGGGTCTCCTCCTCGGCGATCCGCGCAACCACCTGCTCCTCGGATTCCCCGCTTTCATCCTGGCTGGCAGCCAGGGCGATGAGGAACTGCCAGCGCAGGTCCTGGTCGATCTCCAGCCCCGGCGCATAATTCTCCGCATCCCCGCCGAGCAGTTCCTGCAGGATCTCAGCGGACTCGGCGCTGTGGACGCTGTGCGCAAACGCACGGGCGAAAGCCAGCTGTGCCTGCCCAGTGGTCTCCTTCATGCCGCGCAGGAAGGCCTCGCGAAGCAGCTCCCAGCCCTGCTCGTGCCACTGCGGCGCAGCGTAGGTGCTCACCGCCACGCGGGACTGCGCGAGGACCTGCTCCAGCACCGCCATCTCGGTTTCCGCGACGGCACCGCGGGCGACTAGTGCCACGAAGTCGCGGGCCTTCATCTGAGCATTTCGGGTCATGTTCCAGGCTGCGGACCAGATCAGCGAGCGCGGCATCGGATCGGCGATCGCGGTGATGTTTTCGGTCGCCACCTTCAGGGAGTCGGCGTCCAGCTCGATGAAGGCGTAGCTCAGGTCGTCGTCGTTGACGATGACGAGCTCGCCCGCCGGGGTGCCGTCCAGTTCGGGAATCGCGGTGGTCGGCCCAGCGACGTCGGTGTCCACGCGGGTGATTCGGCTGAGTTGCCCGTTGTCGTCGGTGCGGTAGATGCCGATGCCGATGCGGTGGGTACGAGTTTCACCCGCGCCAGGGGCTGCCCCGTTCTGCTCGACGGCGAAGTTCTGATAGGAGCCATCGACGACCTCGAAGCTGGCCTTGAGAGTGTTGATGCCGGTGGTCTTCAGCCACTGATCCGCCCAGTCGGACAGGTTCCGACCACTGGAGCGCTCCAGCGCGGAGAGCAGGTCGTCGAAGGTGGCGTTCTCCCAGGCATGTGCCGCGAAGTGGGTGCGTACCCCGGCGAAGAAGGCCTCCAGTCCAACGTAGGCAGCGAGCTGCTTGAGTACGCTTGCGCCCTTGGCGTAGGTGATGCCGTCGAAGTTGGCGTCCACGGTGACGATATCGGAGGCATCGGTGAACACTGGGTGGGTGGTGGACAGCTGGTCCTGGGCGTAGGCCCAAGCCTTTTCCTTATTGCCGAAGGTTACCCACGCGGTGTCGAAGCGGGTGGCATTCGCCTGGCTCATGGCGGCGGACCAGGTGGCGAAGGACTCGTTGAGCCACAGGTCATCCCACCAGGTCATCGTGACCAGATCGCCGAACCACATGTGTGCCAGCTCGTGGAGGATCGTGTCCGCGCGGCGCTCGTACTCATAGTGGCTGGCCGCCGACCGGAAGACGTATTCGTCGCGGATCGTCACTACGCCCGCGTTCTCCATCGCGCCCATGTTGTACTCCGGGCAGAACACCTGGTCGTACTTGTAGAAGGGATAAGCGATGCCGAAGTGCTCGGAGTAGTAGTCAAAGCCCTGCTTCGTGACGGTGAACAGCTCTTCGGCGTCCAGGTGCTCGGCCAGGGACTGGCGGCAGTACAGGCCCAGCGGAACGGTCTGGGAGCCACTGTTCTGGATCTCGCCGCGGGTGCGCGCCTCGACCAGCGCATCGTCGGAGGTCTCCGTGTGAGCGGTGATCTCGCCGCGCCATTCGTCGGTGACCTTGTGCCACGGGCCAACACAGAAGGCGATCAAGTAGGTGGACAGCAGGTAATCCACCTCCGCGCGGTGAAGCACCGTGTCGCCCTCGGCCTCGGCGGAGACGACGTTATTGGTCACGACTCGCCACGGCTGCGGGGTACGCACGCTCAGCGAGTAGGTGGCCTTGATATCCGGCTGGTCGAAGCAGGCGAAGACGCGCTTGGCGTCGGCGGTCTCGAACTGGGAGTAGAGGTAAATATTGCCGTCCGCAGGGTCCTGGAAGCGGTGCAGCCCCTCGCCCGTGACGGAATAATCGCCCAGCGCGTCCACCACGAGCTGATGGTCGCCGGCAGCAAGATCGGCAAGGACGATGCCCGCGGTGGCGTCGTAGTCGCCGGTCCCGATGGCTCGCTCGGTGATGTCCTCCCCATCGAGGTGGACGGAGTTCACCTCACGCGCCCGGAAATCCACGAAGGTGGAACCAGCACCGGACCGGAAGTCGATCGTGGTGTGGCTCGGGAACTGCTCGCGCTGCATATCTTCGCCGGCGGAAAGATCCAGTTCCACGGTGTAATGGACATTGGAGATCAGCTCGGCGCGGGCCTGAGCTTCAGTCTGAGTGAGATTCGTTGACGTCATGCGCTCCACCCTACGCGCGGGCTCGGACACGGATTCTCGTTCTTGAGGCCGAGGGCGTCGTCATGAAGAAAAGTGGGGGACCGGAGAGATGTATACAGTGGCGAGAAGAAGCAAAGAAGCAAAATGAAAGGAGCCCGCCGTGGCAACCACGAACGAGCTGAACATGTACTTCGACGTCACCTGCCCCTTCGCTTGGGTGACCAGCCGCTGGCTGCTGGAGGTCGAGAAGGTCCGCGACGTGAAGGTGAACTTCATCCCGATGAGCCTGTCCGTCCTCAACGACGGCCGCGACCTCGACCCCGCCTACATGGACCGAATGGAGGCGGCCTGGGCACCAGCGCTCGCCGCCGCTGCGATTTACGCCAAGCACCCGGATCAGATCGCCGATTACTACACCCTGATGGGCGAGGCTATTCACAACGAGAACCGCGGTGAGCGGGATTACATCGGCTGCTACGACGACCTGATCGCTGAGGTCGTGGAGAAGCTCGACCTGCCGGAGGGCTTCATCGACCGCATCGGACTGCGTCCCCACGCCGAGAACGCATTCCTCGACGAGCTGAAGGAAACCCACCGCTGTGGTCTCTCCCTGGTTGGCGACGAGGTCGGCACCCCAATTGTGGACATCGACGGCCGCGGCTTCTTCGGCCCTGTGCTGACACGGGTGCCGAAGGGGGAGCAGGCAGGCGAGCTTTTCGACGCCTCCGTCACCCTGGGTAGCTACCCGCACTTCTTCGAGCTCAAGCGGACCCGCACGGAGGATCCGAGCGCCACGGAGACTGCGGTAGGCTAAAGATCATGCGAATTTATCTTGGTGCCGA
>JBHWRM010000038.1:0-10319 GCA_043426695.1 Corynebacterium sp.
GGCGTCGACGACCGGGGCCGGGCACTCAGGGTGGACGACGACGCGCACGCCCGGGAACTCAGCGCGCGCCTTCTCGATCTGCGCGACGGTGAAGCGCTTGTGCACGGAGCAGAAGCCGTTCCACAGGATCACCTTCGCCGCCCGGATCTCCTCGGCGGTGTTGCCGCCCAGCGGCAGGTGCGGGTGCCACATGATGATCTGCTCGTCCGGGATGCCCATCGCGCGGGCGGTGTTGCGGCCCAGGTGCTGGTCGGGCAGGAAGACGACCCGCTCGCCGCGCTCAAAAACCCAGTCCAGGACGGTGCGGGCGTTCGAGGAGGTGCAGACGATCCCGCCGTTGCGGCCGCAGAAGGCCTTGATGTCCGCGGCGGAGTTCATGTAGGTCACCGGGATCAACGGTGCCTTGTCGGCGACGGCACCGTCAGCAGCAACGTCCCCGGCGGCGACGTCGACGTCCTTGCCTTCCGCACCGTCCCCGTTCGTGCCCAGCGCTTCGCTGTTTGTACCCAGCACCTCGCTGAGCTCCTCCCAGCAGGCCTCGACCTGGCTAATGTTCGCCATGTCGGCCATGGAGCAGCCCGCGGAGAGGTTCGGCAGGATCACGGCCTGGTTGTCCTGGGAGAGGATGTCCGCGGTTTCTGCCATGAAGTGCACGCCGCAAAAGACGAAGGCCTCGGCCTCCGGGTGGGCCTTCGCGGCCTGGGCGAGATTGAAGGAGTCGCCCACGAAGTCCGCGAACTTCACGATCTCATCGCGCTGGTAGAAGTGGCCCAGGATCTTCACCCTGTCGCCGAGAGTCTCGCGGGCGTCGATGATCATGGCGTCCAGCTCGTCCGGGGTGGCGGTGGTGTAGCGCTCCGGCAGCACGCCCTGGCGGGGTGCGGCGGTCGGGAAGTCATCGCCGTGGGAGGCGCCCGGCCCGTAGGAGGAGTTCTGGTCGACCTCCCAGGGCTCGGCGGGCAGCTGGGAGTCGCAGGTGCTGGACTCGGCGTCGGCGGCCTTGAGGATGAGGTTGGTTACGGAGCTCATAGTCTTGGTGCTTTCTGTGGTGGCTGCCGGTTTAGGCAGGTGGGTTGAGTGGCGGGGTCGTCGGGTCGGGTTTGTCGTGTCGCCGGTTTTCGGTTTCTACAGTTCCGCCCGGTCGGATTCGGGGACGAAGCGGTAGTACTTCGCGGGTCGGTGTTTGGCGCCTTCCTGGTACTGCCCGGTTTCCTCGACGTCCCCGCTGGCGAGGACCTGGCGGCGGAAGTTGGCCGGGTCGAGCTTCTTGCCGAGGATGACTTCCTGGACGTGGCGCAGTTCCGCGATGGTGAAGGAGTCCTCGAGGAAACGGTGCGCGACGAGGGCTTTTTCGGTCCTTCTGCGCAGCCGGTCGATGCCCGCGTCGATGATCTCCGCGTGGTCGAAGGCCAGGGTCGGGAGATCGTCGGTGCAGAACCAGGCGATGTTCTCTTGTTCTTGACGGCACCGCCGCTGGAAGTCGCTGTCCCGGAACTGTGCCCAGTAGGCGATGGTCACGGTGCGCTGCGCCTCGGCGGAGCGTTCCACCGATCCGAAGGCGTAGAGCTGTTCCAGGTAGTTCGGCTCCGCCTGGGCGGCGGCGACGAGGTTCTCCAGGGCGGTTTCGGTGAGGGTTTTATTCCATTCGGTGGGCCCACCGGGCAGCGCCCAGGCGCCCTCGAAGGGTGGCCGGATGCGGCGCACGAGTGGCACCCACAGCGCGGGGCTTGTGCTCTCCACGTGCGGTGGGTCGATGGCGAAAGCCACCGTGGACACCGCCACCGTGGGGCCGAGTTGCCGCCTTTCGGCGACGTTTAGGCCGGTCCAGCGCCTCATGCCGGGCCTCCTCACTACTTAATGTCATATTGACACTAAGTAAGAATATGGCGCAGCTCATCCCCGGTCAAGGCGAATGGCCGGGGTCGAGGTGTTAGAAGAACAGCGGGAGCAGGAAGGCCATGCCGGTGCTCCAGGAAAGGTGCAGCGCCGTGGCGCCGAGGATGTTGCCGTACCGGCGGGCGAGCAGCGCGGTGAAAAAGCCGATGCACAGCGAACCAACCAGCAGCAGCGGGACCCCCATCGCCACCGTGACCAGCACATACAGTGCCACCTGCAGGCCGAGGGAGGCGGCGGGGCTCGCGAGGGAATCCAGGGCGCGACGGGCGACGTCGCGGAAGAAGAGCTCCTCCCCCACCCCGTTGAGCACCAAGGTGAGCACCGTGGCCCACAGCGCGTCCACCCGCATGTTGTCCATCAGCCCCGCGACCGGCTCCGCCAGCACCGGGATACTGCGGGTCACCATCGCACCCAGCAGGAAGATGCCAAGCAGCACCAGGCCCAGCCCCACGCCAACCCCGAGCTCACGGGCGGCCGTGGAGCCAGCGCGCGGGCTAAAGCAACGGCGGTCGCCGAAGCCCAGCCACGCGGAAAGCCACACCAGGAAGGCCACGGCGGTGGCCAGGTAGAAGCTGGCCGAACCCGCGGGCGAGGAGGAGACCCAGAACAGGCTGGCGGCACCCAGCACGGCCGGGACCAGGATGATGGCGAGGCGCAGCGCCACAGGCTTATTCTCCATGCGCCAGATGCTACCGGGCTGGCAACCACGCCCCGCACACCGTTCAGTCGCTCACCTCGCGCGCACCCGGGCGCTTACTGGCCCCGCCCTCGCCACACCCCACCCACCCCGGGCGCACTGTTCACCCGCCACCCCGAATGCTTAAAGTGAGAGCATGCTTCCCCAGATTTCCGTCGGCGCACTCGGCGGCACCATCGCAATGAGCTCCCAGAGCGCGACCTCCCCCGTCAACCCCCAGCTCGGGGCAGAGGACCTGATCGCCGCCGTCCCCGACCTGCAGAAGGTCGCCCGGATCAGCGCGAAGACCATCAACAACGTCGCCTCCCCAGCGATCACGATGTCGGACGTCCTCGCCGCACTCCGCTACGCGGAAGAGGCCGTGGACGCTGGCGCCGCGGGCGTCGTCCTCACCCACGGCACCGACACCCTGGAGGAGACCGCCTTCCTGCTCGACCTGATGTGGGGCCGGGAGGAGCCGATCGTGCTGACCGGCGCGATGCGCTCGCCGAACCTGCTGAGTTCCGATGGCCCGGCGAATCTCATGTCCGCGGTCCTCACCGCCGCCAGCCCGGACGCCCGCGGCCTCGGCGCACTCGTTGTTTTGGACGACACCGTCCACGCCGCCCGCACCGTAGTAAAGACGGATGCCACTGCGCTGTCTACCTTCCAGTCCCCTGGCTGGGGCCCGCTGGGTCGGATCTTCGAGCGGGAGCTGCACCTGCAGTTCCGGCCCGCCCGGCGCGAGGCCGCGCTGCCCGCCCCGGCGGACGAGCCGGTGCGTATCCCGATCGTGGAGAGCGCGGTAGCCGAGGACGGCGAGTGGGTCGCGGCGTTGGCGCAGATGAGTCCGCGGGCGATCGTGGCCAGTGGCCCGGGTGTGGGGCACCTGGCGGTGCCGGCCGCCGACGCGCTGGAGGAGCTCATCGCTGCGGGTACTCCGGTGATCGTGGCCTCGCGCACGGGCGCGGGCCGGACCCTGACCCGCACCTATGGCTACCCGGGCTCCGAGGCTGACCTGCTGGAGCGTGGCTTCATCCTGGCCGGTTCGCTCACTGCCCGGAAGGCCCGGCTGCTGGCGCACGTGCTGCTGGCAGCGGGCGCCGATGCCGAGCAGCTGCGCGAGGGCTTCGCCCGCTTAGGGCGCTAGACAATCGGCAGGGCAGAGCCCCCCTTCGCTGTGGCTCGGCCTATTCGCAGGCTATGCCGTCCCGGTCGCCGTCCATGCCCGGGCGGTAACCAGGCTGACCGGCGTAGATCGGGGCAGCCCCGGCCGCCCGGGCTGCAGCACAGTTCTTGTAGTACACGGCCCCGCCAGACTGCGCAGGGGCCACCGGTGCGGGCGCGGGCTGGGCAGGGGCCCGTCGCGGCTTCGGCGGAGCCGGTGGGGCGGGCTGTGGCGGCGGGAGCTCAGCCGCGCCCGGTCGCAGCAGGCCGTCGATGGCGTGCGGACCAGTGCCGGTACCGTCCCCGGCGAGGTTGATGGAACCCGGACCGCAGCCGTCGAGAACCCGGTTGATGGCCTCCTTCTCCGCAGCGGTGACCCACAGCTGGTAGGCATGCTTCACGTTCACCTGGATGGCGACGTACTGGCAGCGGAAACCCTTGTTCTTCGGCAGCCAGGTCGCGGCGTCGCCGTCCCCCTTCTGGGTATTCGCCTTCCCCTGAACGGCCAGCAGATTGCGGTGGTCGTTTGCGAAGGCCTCGCGGCGCTCCGGGCTGAGCTGCTGGGCGCCCTTCTGCCAGGCATCCGAGAGCGCGACGACGTGGTCGATGTGCACCTCATTGGAGGTCTGCGGCCCACGCTGGAAGTTCATGACCTGCCCGGTGTACGGCTCCTTGAGCTGGCCGGCGAGCACCTTGCAGCCCTTCGGCGCGGAGACCATCGTCATGTCCCGTGCCAGGACGTCATTGCGCTGGTCGCAGCCGTTTCGGTCGATGTCCTTCCACCGCTGGCCGAATTGGGAGCGCTCGTAGCCGGTCTTCGGCGCGCGCCCCTTGACGGCCAGTTCGTCGAGTTTGCCGCGGACGATCCGCACCGCGTCCGTGTCCTCCGGTTTCTTCTCCTCCGGGGTCGGGCTCGCGTCGGCGTCCGGGGCTGCTTCCTCCTGTGGCGCTGGGGAGGATTCGAGCGTTTCGCTCGCCGCGTTCGGCGCAGTGGAGCTGTTGCCAGCGGGCTCTCCGGGTTCGAGCTCGCACGCAGTGACGAAAAGCAGGCTGGCGGCACCCAGGACCGCCAGTGCTGGGCGGAGAGCCTTAGCGGGCTTCCTCCACCGCTGGTGAGGGCTTGTTTTCTTCATGGCTGGCAGCATAGCCCACGCCGCCGACAGGCTTGGCCTTCCAAGCGTGGATTAATAGAACACAGAATAGAATCAGGCCGGTCCAGCCCTGGGAATTACCCAGCAGCCACAGACCCGGTTCGAAGGCATAGGTCTCCTGATCCGGGTACAGGCCGTGCAGCCCCAGGTAATTGGCCACGATCACCAGCAATGCGGCGATGCGCACCGCCCGCGAGCGGGTGCAGAACACCAGCGGGAAGACCAGCACGATGCCGATCCAGTGGTGCGTGACGGCCAGCGGACCGGCCAGGCACACGCCGAGGATCACCAGGATCAGGGCGTGCACTCGGCGGCCGGTGCGTTCGAAGCGCCAGGCGCCCCACAGGCTGAGCGCGGCAATGATGACGAAGCCCGGCTTCATGATCGCCAGCGCGGTGTCGCCGTCGACCCCCAGCCGGGCGATCAGCCCGGTCAGCGACTGGTTCGGCGGATACGGCGGCGCACCGCCCCGCTCCTCGTTGACGAACTCGGTCGTCCAGAAGTAGCGGGAGGCCTCGGGGCGGATGATCCACCCGATGACAGCGGTGAGCAGGAAGAACCCGGCGGAGCGGGCAACAGAGGCGAAGTCCTTGCGCACCAGGAAGATCAGCGCATAGGCCGCCGGGGTGATCTTGATGCCCGCGGCGATACCGATCCCCAGTCCCCGGATCCGGCGCGGTGTGAAGCCGAAGACGTCCGCAGCGACCAGCAGGATCAGGAAGACGTTGATCTGGCCGTAGTTCAGGTGGGCCCGTACCGGCTCGAAGCAGGTGGCAAGGCCGGTCAGCCCAATCGACCAGGCCCAGAAGTAGCGACTATCCATCGGCCCCGGCAGGCCGAGTCCGGTGCGCTGCAGCCACCGCACCGCCATCGCGATAATGCCGAAGAGGGCTGCAACGCTGGCTAGCGTCCACAAGACCTCCATGGTCTGCTCCCCCACCCAGGTCAGCGGGGCGAAGAGCAGGGCGGCGAAGGGCGGGTAGATAAAGCGGAATCCCGAACGGGTGTCGAAGTCCACGTAGAGGTTCTCGCCGTCGATAAAGGCTTGCCCGGCATCGCGGAACACGCCGACGTCCAGCAGGTACGCGGACAGGGCGTGCTGGACAGCCACGGTGATACCAATCGCGCCGACGATCAGCCCCACGGCCAGCACAACGGGTCCGAGCAGGCGTTGCGCTCGGACGAAATCTGGTTTTGACATGCGAAAAACCTTAGCAGCCGGAGCAAAACCCCCGGTGTGTCAGCAAGCCCCTCCCGCTTATGGGAACATGAATTTTATGAATTCAGCAGTCAAGACGATCACGGGCGCCGTGGGCAAGCCCTTCCAGAAGCTCAAGTTGCCGCAGAAGGTGCTGCGCGAAGGCTTTGAGAACCCCAGCCTGGCACGGCGACTGTTCAATCTGTGGCCCCCTCTGCTGGGCGCGGGCGTGCGCATCACGCACATCGCGGATGACTGGTCCGCCGGCCGTCTGGAGCTGAACCTGCGCTGGTGGAACCGCAATATGCACGGCGCGGGCTTCGGCGGCACGCTGTTTTCCATGACGGACGTGCTCTTCGGCACGCTAGTCATGGGCCGCCTGGGTTCGGACTATGAGGCCTGGACCCGCACCGGCACCTTCCAGTACCTCTCACCGGGACGTCGCGGCGCTTACCTCGACGTCGAGGTCACCGACGAGCTGCTCGCCTGGATGAAGGAGGTCGTCGCCGAGGACGGTTACTGCAACGTCCCTTATACCTCGGTGATCTACAACAAGGACGGCTCCGTGGCCGGCATCGGACAGCAGGATCTGCACGTCCGTCCGCGCCGTACGGGCAAGCTTGCCCACCTCAAGCGCGCACCGGAGCCGAAGCACGCCACCGAGGCCCGCGGCCTGGTGCTGGAGTCCCTGGCCAACGCGGTGCTGTGGCACTGCTTCAAGCAGCAGCCGAGTGTGCTGACCTCCCTGATGAGCCGTCAGCGTCGCATCCCTGACCCAGCTGAGCAGATGCGCATGGTGGTCAGCGAGGTGCTTGAGCGCGAGGCCGCGACCCGCGAGGAGCTGCTGGAACTGGGCGTGGCGGAGAAGTTCCTGGACTAGACCCGGCGAACCAACCGCCACTGGGCGGGGAACCGCCCTGGCGCCGAGAAGCTGCGCGCCAACAAAAAAGCCGCCGACCACGGTGAAACCTGTGGTCGGCGGCTTCCGCGCTAGCTATTCCATTCTGAGCGGCCTCGCCGCTCCAAGCCGTTTAGTAGATGGCGGCGGACTCGATGCGGCTCGGGGTGGCGTAGGCGATCGTGGCGGTGCAGACGATGCCCGCGAGCGTGACCAGCGTCGTCCAGTCGCCGTCGAGCAGTCCGCCGAGAATCACCCACAGCACCGCAGCGACCACCGCCAAGGCGATCACGGCGATGCCGAAGAGGTGCTCATTGCCCGTGCCGGAGACCGGGATATACAGCAGGCCCGCGCCGATGCCGATCAGGCCTGCGACAACGGCCGCAAGCACAGCGGAGGACACGCCGCCGGCGCCATAACCCGCGATCTGGGAGACCAGCAGGTCGACGAGGAAGACGACGGCGAAGGTCACGACCGCACCGAGCAACGCGAGCAGCACCAGGTTGCTGATGACCTTCTTCGTCTGGAAACGGCCGGCGATCAGGCCCTCCTGCGAAGGCTGGGCCTCGTAGTAGCCCTGGTTGTACTGCTCCTGGCCGTAGCCCTCGCCATAACCCTGCTGGCCATAACCCTGGCCGTAGCCTTGCTGGCCATAGCCCTGGTTGTACTGGCCTTCGTTGTTATTCGGGTAGGTCATGCCATCAATCCTTTGTCCTTATATTGTGCGGTGCCCAACTTTACCGGCTCGGCTGCTCTCCATCAGCCGGGCACCGGTTTGGCAGGAAGTCCTTATTATCCTCACGGGAACTAATTCGCCTCCGCGTCCGACCACTCAAATACAGCCGTCTGTGGGCCCAATGCGGCCTCACCACCGGCTACACCACTCACCTAGGCCGGCGCCGAAGGGTGCCGGAAATACGTCGGAGGCGTAAATGGAGTTTTCTCTCCTTGCCGCCGGCGTGGATGCGGCCGGTGGTTTAGACACCGTTGCCTTGTCCCGCTGGCAATTCGGCATCACCACGGTTTATCACTTTATTTTTGTCCCGCTGACCATTGGGCTGGCGCCATTAGTGGCGCTCATGCAGACGTTCTGGGCTGTCACGAAGAAGCCTCATTGGTACCGCGCCACCCGCTTCTTCGGTGTGGTTCTGCTCGTGAACTTCGCGATGGGCGTAGCCACCGGCATCGTCCAGGAGTTCCAGTTCGGGATGAACTGGTCGGAATACTCGCGGATGGTCGGGGACGTCTTCGGCGGCCCGCTCGCCCTCGAAGGCCTGGTCGCCTTCTTCATGGAGTCCGTCTTCCTGGGGATCTGGATCTTCGGTTGGGGCCGGATCCCCACCTGGCTGCACACGCTCTCCATCTGGGCGGTGGCACTAGCGGTCAACCTCTCGGCGTACTTCATTATCGTCGCGAACTCCTTCATGCAGCACCCGGTGGGCGCGGAGTTCAACCCCGAGACCGGACGCGCGGAACTCACCGACATCGTCGCGCTGCTGACCAACCCCACCGCGCTGGCGGCCTTCCCGCACGCCGTGGCTGGTTCCTTCCTCACCGCGGGCACGTTCGTCCTCGGCGTGTCTGGTTGGTGGTTGATTAAGGACGCCCGGGCCAAGGCGAAGACGGCCACCACAACCCAGGATGGCCTGGCCCTGGACAACGCCCCGGCAGCCGAGGCGTCGGCGTCGGGAACCAACACGGCGGCGACGGACACCGCACCGTCCAAGGCAGCGGCGCCGCCGTCCGAAAATACAGCTGCAACCAGTGACGACGACCGGCACAGCATGCACCGTCCGGCGATGAAGGTGGGCCTGTGGACCACCATCCTGTCCTCGATCGGGGTGTTCATCACCGGCGATATTCAGGCCAAGCTGATGTTTGTTCAGCAGCCGATGAAGATGGCCTCGGCCGAGTCCCTGTGCCACACGGAAACCGACCCATCCTTCTCGATCCTCACGATCGGTACGCACAATAACTGCGAATCGGTCATCCACGTGCTCAAGGCACCGTTCGTGCTGCCTTTCCTTGCGGAGGGCAAGTTCTCGGGCGTGACCCTGCAAGGCGTGATGGATCTGCAGGAAAAGGCGGAGGCACTGTACGGGCCGGGGAACTACTCCCCGAACCTCTTCGTGACCTACTGGTCCTTCCGCGCCATGATCGGGCTGATGGTGGGATCCCTCGCCCTGGCCTTCTTCGCCTGGCTATTCACCCGCAAGGGGCGCCTGCCGAAGGGCAAGTGGGCGACCATCTTCTCCTGGGGCTGCCTGGCGGCGATCCCCTTCCCCTTCCTCGCGAACTCCGCGGGCTGGATCTTCACCGAGATGGGTCGCCAGCCGTGGGTGATCCACCCGAACCCGGAATCGGTGGGTGATCCACGCACCGAGTCGATCCGCATGCTGGTCGACCACGGGGTCTCTGGGCACGAGCCGTGGGTGGTCATCGTGACCCTGGTGGGCTTCACCCTGATCTACGGCATTCTCGCGGTGGTGTGGTTCTGGCTGATCCGCCGCGTGGTTCTCGACGGTCCGCCGGCCGAATCCGCCCCGGAGGCGGTGGCGTCCGAAAATACGCAAGATGACGAAGAAAAGCAGCTGCAGCCTGCGGGAACAGTGAGCTTCGCGCGCGACGCAGAAGGGAAGGAATCATGAGCATCGACCTGCCTACCCTGTGGTTTGGCCTCATCGTTTTCCTCTTCGCCGGCTACTTCATGCTGGAAGGCTTCGGCTTCGGCGTGGGGCTGCTCCTGCCCTTCCTGGGGCGCGACGAGGCCCGCCGTAGCGCCATGATCCGCACCATCGGGCCCGTCTGGGACGGCAACGAGGTCTGGCTCATCACCGCCGGTGGTGCGCTCTTCGCCGCGTTCCCCGCCTGGTATGCGGACATGTTTAGTGGCTTCTACCTGCCGCTGTTCCTTATCCTTTTGGGGCTGATCGTGCGCATCGTGGGCCTGGAGTGGCGCATGAAGGTGAACTCCGCGAAGTGGCGTGCCTGGTGTGATGCCGGGATCGTCACCGGCTCCTGGATCTCCCCGATCGTGTGGGGTGTGGCGGTGGCCAACCTGGTGAGCGGCATCCCGGAGAACGCCGCTCACGTCTACCCGCTATTCCACCCTTATGCGCTGGTCGGCGCGGCGGCACTGGTGTGCGTTTTCGCGCTACACGGGCTGACCTTCATCCGGCTCAAGGCCGCAGGCGTGCTGCGGAAGGAGGCGCAGCGCTTCATCACCCCGCTGGCGGTCGGCTCGATTGTGTTCGGCGGCGTTTTCGCACTGTGGACCCAACTGGGCTACGGCAAGGCGTGGACCTGGGTGCCGCTGGTGCTGGCGGTCGTGGG
>JBHWRM010000039.1:0-2606 GCA_043426695.1 Corynebacterium sp.
CGCTGGCGCTCACCGCCGGAGAGGCTGCCCGGGCGGTGCTGGGCGCGCCGGGTCATCCCGACCTTCTCCAGCAGCTCGGCATTGGAGTAGCGGCCACGTTTGCCGATCACCCGCGCGGCCAGTTCCAGCTGCTCCTCCGCGGTCAGGGCAGAGGGCAGGCTGCCGGAGGACTGGAAGACGAACCCGATATTCTCGCGACGCACCTTCGCCAGGCCCGCGTCGTCGAGGCCCGTTATGTCCTGGCCCGCGACCTCCACGCGGCCGGAATCCGGGCTGGTCAGCGCACCCGCGACTGCCAGCAGCGTGGACTTGCCGGAACCGGACGGCCCGACGATGGCCACGAACTCGCCCGGTGCGACAGTGAGGTTCACGTGGTCGAGCGCGGTGACCTGGGAGTCACCGTCGCTGTACTGGATGGTGACATCGCTGAGGTTCAGTGCGTGGCTCATCGATTCTCTCCTAGGGCTGCGAGCGGATTGGTGCGGGTAACGCGGTAGACGGCAACGACCGCGCCGATCAGGCCCGCGAAAAACAAGATCAGGCTGCCGCCGATGAGGGAGCCGAACTCGGTGGCATAAGGCATGGCGGTGCGCTCCAGCAGGCTGCCCAGGCCGACGGCGATGAGAGCCCCGGCAACGATGGACAGCGCGAGGATGCTCACGGCCTGCCCCAGACTGTCGCGCAGCAGAAAGCCCTTGGTGGCACCCATGGCACGCAGCGTGGCGATATTGCCCGCCCGCTGGATCGTCCAGACCAGGAAGAACGCGCCGGTGACCAGGGCCGCGATGACAAAGAGGAACCACTTAATCATCGTCAGCGTCATCATTTCTGCCGTGTAACCGGGGGAGGAGTCGAAGCTTTCCTTCAGAGTGCGGACGTCCAGACCAGAGGCCTGCGACAGTGCTTCGGTGTCTGCCTTTTCTGCGGTTTTCGCGACGACGACGGAGGCCTCCTCGTAGGCTTCCGGCTTCACTGCCTCGCCGTGGCGAGCGCCCGCGTGGATTTCTTGCCACACATCCAGCGGCAGGTAGGCGACGTCGACGTGGCCGAAGGTGCGCTGCCCGTCGGCGAAGCCGGTGACCGTGAGCGGGGTGTCCAGTCGGTCGATGGTGATCGTGTCCCCGACCTCGATGCCCTCGTCCGCCAGGGTGGCGGAGAGAATGATCTCGTGCGGGGTGTTGGTCTGTTCGCCGCGGTTGGCGGCCGGGCTCATTTCTGGCAGGCCGGGTGGGGCGATGAAGGAGTCTGGTTGCACGCCGAGCAGGGTCAGGTCCACGGCGGTGCCGTCCTGGTTGTGGGCGTTGGCGATGGTGAGCCCGAGTGGGGCGGCGTCGGCGACGCCGTCGGTCTCGGCCATCTTCTCGGCATCGTCGACGTCGACGATGGAGCGGGTGAACGCGGAATCCGTTTGGGTGCCGCGTTCGAAGGCGATGACGTTCGCGTCCAGGGCCTTAAGGCCGGAGACGCCGTCGTTGACGAGACCGGCGGTGAGGCCGGAGATGATGACGACGAGAAGGGACATCAGCCCGAGCACGACGCCCATCAGGAGGAATCGGGTCCGCGCGAATAACATCTCGCGCCAGGCTAGGAACATGGGGAAACTTTCTGCGTATTTGGAAACTAGTGCGCGGTGGGAACCGCAAAGGAATGAAGCGGAAAGCCGCTGAAATGTAACTTAGCAACAGAACGTCGCTAACTTAAAAAAGTGGGAGGGGCAGGTCAGCAATGGTTTCGAGATGGTGGAGAAGTAGAGCAAGGCTGGCGTTCAAGTGAGGGCGGGGACCCGCCGGGTCGGCGCTGTGCTTCGGCTAGGAGTTGGCTGGCAATTGGATATGCGCGCCAGATGTACGACAATGAAAACCGCGAAGCGGCACGAAGCTGCGCCAAGTGCGGAACAATAGAGTTTCCAACGCAAAACCAAGGGATGGGTAGATGCTGAAGAAAAAGATGTCGAAAATGCTCGCGGGGCTCGCCGCGGTCGTGATGGCCGGCAGCGCAGTCACTGCAACGGCTCCAGCAGCCAACGCCGCGCCACGCAACGTCGTCCTCTTCGGCGACTCCATGTGGTCCAACGGCACCGGCACCTTCCCATCCCAGATGGCGGAGTTCTGGCAGGGGCCGGGCAAGGTCACCGGAAACGCCCCGGCAGAAGGGCGCTGCAAGCGCGGCCAGGTCCGTGTCGCCGCGAGCCTGCAGCACCAGACCGGCATCAAGGTCGAGGACTACGCCTGCAACGGTGCGGTCGCCTACGCCCCGTCCAACGGGTCCAACAACCTCAAGCGCCAGGTCGATCAGGCCATCGCCCAGGGCAATCTCAACCGCTCCACCCGCGCGGTATTCATGAACATTGGCATCCTGGACAACATCAAGGCCCCGGGCCACATCAACATCCAGACCCGTAACTTCGTCGCCGGTGTGCGCCCACAGGTTGAGCGCATCAAGCGCGCCGCCCCGAATGCCAAGGTCGCCTTCGTGGGGTACCCGCACATCGTCGATAAGTACGGCACCGGGTGCTGGATCCAGACCCGCACTCTGCAGCAGGTGCCACTGACCATCCCACCGGTGCGCATGGCCCAGGACGCCGCCCAGCACTGGCAGCGCCAGGC
>JBHWRM010000040.1:0-32574 GCA_043426695.1 Corynebacterium sp.
GCGGATGTCGCCGGAAACGCCCTTCTGGGACTCCTCGATGAAGGTGTCCAGCGCGCGCTTGAGCGGGGAGAACCACAGGCCGTCGTACACCAGCTCGGACCACTTGGCCTCGACGCCGCGCTTGTAGCGGGCCAGCTCGCGCTCGACGGTGACGTCCTCCATGGCGGTGTGGGCCGTCATCAGGGCGATGGCGCCCGGAGCCTCGTAGATCTCGCGCGACTTGATGCCCACCAGGCGGTCCTCGACCATGTCCAGGCGGCCGATGCCCTGCGCGCCGGCGCGGCGGTTCATCTCCTCGACGGCCTCCAGCATGGTCACCGGCTTGCCGTCGATGGCGACCGGCTTGCCGTCCTCGAAGGAGATGATGACCTCGTCCGGGGAGTTGAAGTTGAGGGTGGGGTCCTCGGTGTAGGCGTAGACGTCCTTGGTCGGGGCATTCCACAGGTCCTCGAGGTAGCCGGTCTCGATGGCGCGGCCCCACAGGTTCTGGTCGATGGAGAACGGCGACGACTTCGACTGCTCGATCGGGATGTCGTTCTTCTCCGCGAAGGCGATGGCCTTGTCGCGGGTCCAGGCGTAGTCGCGGGCCGGGGCGATGATCTCCAGCTCCGGTGCGGTGTTGGCGAAGCCAACCTCGAAGCGGACCTGGTCGTTGCCCTTACCGGTGCAGCCGTGGGCCACGGCGGTACCGTTGTGCTCCTTGGCGGCCTCGGCCATGTGCTTAACGATCAGCGGGCGGGAGATCGCGGAGACCAGCGGGTACTCCTTCATGTACAGACCGTTGGCCTTGATCGTCGGCAGGCAGTAGTCGTTGGCAAACTCGTCGCGGGCGTCCACCACGATGGACTCCACGGCGCCGGCGCCGAGCGCGCGCTGGCGGACGGTCTCCATGTCCTCGCCGCCCTGGCCCAGGTCGATGGACACGGCGATGACCTCAGCGTTGCGCTCCTTGGCGATCCAGCTGATGGCGACGGTGGTGTCCAGACCACCGGAGTATGCGAGTACGACGCGATCCTTCATTGAGGTTTCCTTTCCCCGTTTTCTGTTCTTCTTTTAAAGATTCTAGTTGTTGTGAATTTTTGTTGAGCATCCGGCGCGGGCTTCCAGCACTTCGTCTATGCAGGATCTCTCCCACCGGTCTGCTGGCACGGTCCCTAGCCGCGGGCCAGCTCCGCGAAATACTCCGCGACCTGCGCCCCGGTGCTCCCCTCGCGGGCGAGCACAAAGACCGTGTCATCACCCGCGATGGTACCCACCGTCTGCGGCAGTTCCGAGCGGTCGAGCACGCTGGCCAGGTACTGAGCGGCCCCGGGTGGGGTGCGCAGCACCGCAATGTTGCCGGAGTCGTCGTGGGCGACCAGCAGCTCGGAGAGCACCCGGCGCAGATGTGCCGGCCCGTCCCCCACCATGGCCTCTGCCAAGGTGTAGTGGGACTTGCCGTCGGTGCGTACCTTGCGGGCCCCCAGGTCCACGAGGTCACGGGAGAGCGTGGCCTGCGTGATCTCGATATCCATGGTGTGCAGGATGTCGAGCAGCTCGCGCTGGTTCGCTACCTGGTGCTGGCCAATCACCCGCGCGATGGCCGCCTGCCGGGCGGACTTGGATGGCGCGGTCGGCCGGTCTAACGGAGCAGCCATACCATCAGCGCCTTTTGCGCGTGCAGGCGGTTTTCGGCCTCGTCGAAGACCACCGACTGCTCGCCGTCGATGACCTCGGCGGTGACCTCGTTGCCGCGGTAGGCGGGCAAGCAGTGCAGGAAGATGGCGTCCTCCTTGGCCTCCGCCATCAGCTCCTCGTTGACCTGGTAGGCGCGCAGGGCGCTGCGGTCAACGTTCGGGTCCTGGCCCATGGACACCCACGTGTCGGTGATGACGACGTCGGCGTCCGCGGCGGTGACCTCATCCGTCACGGTGACGGTCGCGCCCGTCTCCGCAGCCCGCTTCTTCGCCCGCTCCACGAACTCCGCCTCTGGCTGGAAGCCTTCCGGGGCGCAGATCGTGATGTCGATGCCCGCGGTGGCGAAGCCCAGCATGTAGCTGTTGGCCATGTTGTTGGCGCCGTCGCCGAAATAGATGGCCTTCAGACCGGCGAGCTCGCCCTTCTTCTCCCGGATGGTCTGCAGGTCCGCGAGGATCTGGCAGGGGTGGAAGTCATCGGAAAGGGAGTTGATGATCGGCACCGTCGCGGTTTCGGCCATCTCGGCGAGGTTGCTGTGCGCACCGGTGCGCCAGACGATCATGCTGGCGAACCGGGAAAGCACCGCGCCGGTGTCCTGGAAGGTCTCCCCCTTGCCCATCTGGGAGCTGCCGGAGTCCACGACGATCGGGCTGCCGCCCAGCTCGGTGATGCCGGCGCTGAAGGAGAAGCGCGTGCGGGTGGAGGTCTTATCGAAGAGCACCGCCACGGACTGGCGTTCCAGGATATTACGGAAGGGGTTGCCGTAGCGGTCTGCCTTCACCTTCTCCGCAAGGTCCAGGACCTGCGCCTGCTCTTCCGGGGTGAGGTCGTCGTCCGCCAACATGTGGCGCAGAGGCTTGGTGTTCTTTTCTGGAAGGGTCATTTCTAACTTTCTGTCGTCGACGTCTCGTTAGGGGTTCGGCAGGTCGTCGAGCATCGCGGTGATCTTCGACGCGGCCTCATCGGCCTGGGCGGGGCTCAGGTTCAGCGGCGGCACAATGCGCAGCACCTCCGGCGAGGGCTTGTTCAGCAGGATTCCGTAGTCCGCGGGATCGAGCTCGCACGGGGTGTCCAGGACGACGCCAAGCATCAGGCCGCGGCCGCGGATCTCGGTGACCCGCGGGTGGTCCTGCAGGGCGGCGACCAGCTGCGCCCCGACCTGCTGCACGTTCTCCAGCAGGTTCTGCTGCTTGATCTCATCGATCACGGCATTGGCCGCGGCGCAGACCACCGGATTGCCGCCGAAGGTGGTGCCGTGCATGCCCTTGGCCAGCAGTTGGGCACGGGGCATGGCCAGGCAGGCGCCGATCGGCAGCCCGCCACCCAGGCCCTTGGCCATGGTGATGACGTCCGGAACAACGCCGGAACCATCGGACTGGAAACCGAACCAGGCACCGGTGCGTCCCATGCCCGCCTGGACCTCATCGACGACGAGGAGGATCCCCCGTTCGTCGCAGATCCTGCGCAGCCCAGCGAGGAAGCCCTCCGGTGCAGGAATCACGCCGGTCTCGCCCTGGATGGCCTCCAGGAAGATGGCGGCGGTGTTCTCGTCGGCCATGGCGTCGACGGCGTCGAGGTCGCCGTAGGGGTAGTACTCCACGCCCGCGGGCATCGGCTCGAAAGGCTTGCGCTTATCCGGCTGGCCGGTCAGCGCCAGGGAACCCATCGTGCGTCCGTGGAAGCCACGCTCGGCGGCCAAGATCTTCGGCCGTCCGGTGGCGCGCGCGATCTTGAACGCGGCCTCGTTGGCCTCGGCGCCGGAATTGCAGAAGAACACACGGGCGTCCGCGGCCTCCTCAGTGCCAACCAACGAGGTCACCTTCCCCGCGAGCTCGATGACCTGCGGGTGGGCGAAGACGTTCGAGGTATGCCCCAGGGTCTGCAGCTGAGTGGTCACGGCCTCGACGATCGCTGGGTGGGCGTGCCCCAGGGCGTTGACCGCGATGCCGGAAAGCAGGTCGAGGTACTTCTTGCCCTCGCTGTCCCAGACGTAGCTGCCCTGCCCCTTGACGAGGTTCAGCGCCGGGGTGCCGTAGGTGTCCATCAGCGTGTGCTGCCAGCGGTCCTGCCAGGTGGCTTCCGTGGCGGGAGTGGCTTGCTCTTGAGTGTTGCTCATCGCCTTGATCCTTCGGGTTGTGCGTCGGAAGTTTCTTGCTGCTGGGTTTTAGTGCTCGTAGGACTCGGCGGAAATCATGGTGCCGATACCGCCCTCGGTCATCAGCTCGAGAATCACCGAGTGTGGGACGCGCCCGTCGATGACGTGGGCGGCCTTCACGCCGTTGCGGATGGCGTCCAAACAAGCAGCCATCTTCGGGATCATGCCGCTATCCAGTGTCGGGAGGAGCTCCTCCAGCTCCTCCGGGGTCAGGCTGGAGACCAGCGAGTCCTGGTTCGGCCAGTCGGTGTAGAGGCCCGGCACGTTGGTGAGCATGACGAGGCGCTCGGCGTCCAGAGCTCCCGCGAGCGCACCAGCGGCGGTGTCGGCGTTGATGTTGTAGACCAGGCCGTCGTCGTCCGGGGCGATCGTGGAGACCACCGGGATGCGGCCGGCATCGATGAGGTCGAACAGGCTGGTGGGATCGACGTCGGTGATGCTGCCGACCCGGCCGATGTCCACCAGCTCCCCTTCGATCTCGGGCTGGAATTTCTCGGCAGTGAACAGCCCGGCGTCCTCGCCGGAGGCGCCCACCGCGTAGGGGCCGTGCTCGTTGATGAGCCCGACCAGCTCACGACCAACCTTGCCGAAAAGCACCATGCGCACGTACTCCATGACCTCCGGCGAGGTCACGCGGAAGCCGCCGCGGAACTCCCCTTCCAGGCCAACCCTGTCGAGCATCGTGTTGATCTGCGGCCCGCCGCCGTGCACGACAACGGGGCGCGCACCGACCGCGCGGAGGAAGACCATGTCGGCGGCGAAGGCGCGCTTGAGCTCGTCATCGATCATGGCGTTGCCGCCGTACTTCACCACGACGATCTTGTCGCGGTAGTGCAGCAGCCACGGCAGGGCCTCGGCCAGCACGTGGGAGCGCTGCGAGGGGGTGAGCCCGCTGGTGCAGGAGGAGTCGTGAATCTTAGGCATGGTGAATCCTTGGGTTACCGCTGGCGTTTAGCTCGAGTACTCGGAGTTGATCTCGACGTAGGAGTAGGACAGGTCGGTGGTCCAGACGGTGGCCGTCCCGTCGCCGCTGGCGAGGTTGACCTCGACGTCGATGTCCTCACCGCTCAGGTCCACCTCACGGGCATTCGGGGTACCGGCGGCATCGACGCAGACGTCGTGGCCGTTGAAGGACACCCGGATCTTGGTCGGGTCCATGGTGACCGGGGCCATGCCGACGGCCGCGAGCACGCGGCCCCAGTTCGGGTCGGAACCGAACATCGCGCACTTGAAGAGGTTGTCGCGGCCGATGACGCGGGCGGCAGCCTTGGCCTCCTCGTCGGTGGCCGCGCCGGTGACGGTGATCGCGACCTTCTTGGTCACGCCCTCGGCATCACCCTGAAGCTGACGGGTGAGGTCCAGGCAGACCTCGTGGACCGCGCGGGCGAACTCGGCGGCGTCCGGCTCCACGCCGGAGGCGCCATTGGCCAGCATGATGAGGGTGTCGTTGGTGGAGGTGGAACCGTCCACGTCGATGCAGTCGAAGGTGACACCACTTGCGGCGCCCAGCGCCTCCTGGGCAGCCTCCGCGTTGGGCAGCTTCGCGTCGGTGGTGAGGAAAACCAGCATCGTGGCCAGAGATGGGGCCATCATGCCCACGCCCTTAGCCATCGCGCCGATGCTCCAGCCCTCGCCCTCGTAGACCGCCTGCTTGATGACGGTATCGGTAGTCATGATCGCCTCGGCGGCCTTGGTGCCGGCCTCGAGGTCGGTGGAGAGCTCGGAGGCCAGCGCACCAACTCCCGCCTCGATCTTGTCCATCGGCAGCAGGTCGCCGATCAGGCCGGTGGAGCACACGGCCACGTCTGCGGCGTCAATCCCCAGCGCGTTGCCGACGAGCTCGCCGGTGCGCTTCGCGTCAGCCATGCCCTGCTCCCCCGTGCAAGCGTTCGCGTTGCCGGCGTTGATGACGGCGGCGCGGAAGGTGCCGTTGTGCAGCGACTTAGTCAGCTGGACAGGCGCGGCCTTGATCTGGTTGCGGGTGAACAGCGCGGCGGCGTAGTAGTCGGGGCCATCGTTGACGAGCAGGGCCATGTCCGGGTTGCCGGAGGGCTTGATGCCTGCGGTGATGCCGGCGACGCGGAAGCCAGCCGGGGCGGTGACTCCGGTGCGCTGACCGGCTTGTGGGTTGTGGTGTTCAGGCTGGGTGCTCACTGCGTGCTCTTCTTCTACTTCTTCGAGGGGTTGTTGCGGTGGTTTGTTCTTCGGTGGTTGCGGGGTGCTGCTGTTCTCAGGCGCTGCCGTGTTCGGACGCCGCTGGGCTACGACGCCGCGATGGTCGGCAAGCCTGCGGTCTCGTCCCAACCGTTCATCAGGTTGAGGCACTGGACGGCAGCGCCCGCGGTGCCCTTGGTGAGGTTGTCGATCGCAGAGGTGGCGACGATCATGCCGTCGTCCACGGCAACCTGCAGGTGAACCATGTTCGTGCCGGCGACGTGGCGGGTCTCTGGCTGCTGGCCTTCCGGCAGGAGGTGCAGGAAGGGCTCGTTTGCACAGAAGTCCTCGTAGGCGCGTCGGACGTCGGCGGCGCTGCCGCGGGCCGGTGCGGTGACGGTCGTGAGGATGCCGCGCACGAGTGGTGCCAGGACCGGAGTGAAGGTGACGTGGACGTCGTCACCCTGATCACCGCCCGGGACGAGTTCGAGTAAGTTCTGCTTAATCTCCGGGGCGTGCCGGTGGGTCATCACACCGTAGGCGCGGAGGTTCTGCATCGTCTCGGCACCGAGGAGGGCCACGCTGGGCTTCTTACCCGCACCCGAGACGCCGGTGACGGAAACGACAGAGACCTGCGGAGCCATCATGCCGGCGGCGATGCCAGGCATGGCAGCGATGGTCGCGCCGGTTGGGAAGCAACCGGGAGCGGCAACGCGGTTGGCAGCCGCGATCTCCTCGCGGTGGCCGGGCATCTCGGGGATGCCATAGGTCCAGCTGCCGGCGTGCGGGGTGCCGTAGTAGCGCTCCCACAGGTCCTCGTTGCGCAGCCGGTAGTCCGCGCCGCAGTCCACGATCTTCATGTCCTCCGGCAGGCCCTGCTCCACGAGGGTGGCGGAGACACCGTGCGGGAGGGCGAGGATCGCCATGTCGTGCTCGGCGAGCACCTCCGGGGTGGTCTCCTGGAGGGTGCGGTCCGCCAAAGGGGTCAGTGCCGGGGCGAGTTCCCCGAAGTTCTGGCCTGCGTTGGACCCCCCGGTGAGGGCTCCGATCTCGAAGTCCACGCCGTGTCCCGGGTGGTTGAGCAGCAGGCGGAGGGCTTCCCCACCTGCGTAACCGCTGGCTCCTGCGACTGCAATCTTCTTCATTCTTTAATTATGCGCCCGATCACAGGAAAATGCAATATATACACGCTTATGTAAAATATACAGCCCGCGAGCTTGGTCCTCGCGGGCTGTATAAGGGTCGCGCTCTAGGGGGTTCTCCCCTAAGAGCAAGGGTGCATGTTAAGCATGCACTCGCGCGTTAGGAGCGCAGCTCGGCCCCCAGCTTCGCCGTAGCGGCGTCGATCGCCGCACGGCGACCCTCCGATGCCTCGTCCTCGGTCAACGTGCGGTCTGTCGCGCGGAAGCTCAGGGAGAAGGTCAACGAACGCTTGCCCTGACCCAGCGAATCCGACTCGTAGATATCGAACAGGCGGATGCTCTCCAGGAGCTCGCCTGCCCCCTCCTGCAGCACCTTCTGCACCTCGGCGACCGGCAGGTCCCCGTCGACCACGAGGGCGACGTCCTGATAGACCGGCGGGAATGCCGACACCTTCGGCTGCGGGAAGCGCTCCGCGACCGGAAGGGCATCCAGGTCGATCTCGAGCGCGATGCTCCGGGCCGGGATGTTGGACCGCTCGCAGACCTGTGGGTGCAGCTCGCCCGCATGCCCCACCACGGTGCCCTCGACCAGGATCTCCGCGCAGCGGCCCGGGTGCCACGGCAGGAACTCCGCATTCCGGAACTCCACGTCCACACCCGCCGCACGCCCGATCAGGCGGGCGGCCTCGAAGGCATCCTGAGCCTCGAAGTTCTCCGCGTCGCCCCACGGGCCCTGCAGGACACGCTGGCCGGCTGCGACCATCGCCACGTAGAGCGGCTGCTCCGGCAGGGTCTGGGCTAGCTCGTCCAGCTCCGCTTCGGACGGGCGCTGGGTCACGGCGGGCATCGGGGTGGGCTGACGCTCGCTTTCCGGCAGGCGCGGCAAGGAAACCTGCTCCACGCCGAACAGGGCGACGTCCTTCTGACCACGCGCGGAGTTGCGGCGCAGCGCATCAATCATGGATGGCAACAGCGTGGTGCCCAGGGATGCGTGATCGGATTCCAGCGGATTCTGGACCTTCACCACGTTGCGACGCGGATCATCCTCGGCCAGCCCCCACTCGTCGAAGACATCATTGGCGATAAACGGGGTCGGCAGGATCTCAGCAAAGCCATTCCAGGCCATCGCGTGGCCGACGCGGCGGCGCAGGCGCTGGCGTGGCGTCAGACCGCGGCCAACCGGTGCGTGCGGCAGGACCGATGGGATGTTCTCCAGGCCCTCGAGGCGGAGAACTTCCTCCACCAGGTCGGCCGGGATAGTCAGATCCGGGCGCCAGGTCGGCGGGGTGACCTCAATCTGACGGGCACCCTGACCGTCGCGCAGCCCAGTCTCGCGGACGGTGCAGCCCACCTCGCGGAGGCGACCGATGGTGGTTCCATCCGGGTAGATCATGCCCGCGACCTTGCCCGGACGGTTGGTGTGCATCTTGATCGTCGGCATGCTCGGCACCTCGCCGACCATGGTGCGACCGTTCACCACCTTGCCGCCGGCGATGCGGACGAGCAGCGAAACCGCGAAGTCCAGGGCATTGCCGATGACCGCAGCGTCGGTGCCGCGCTCAAAGCGGCGGGAAGACTCAGAAGAGAGCTTGTGGCGGCGGCAGGTGCGGGCCACGGTGAGCTCGTCCCAGTGGGCGGCCTCGAAGAGCACATCGACGGTCTCATCGGAGATCTCGGAGGTGCTGCCGCCCATCACGCCGGCCAGGGACTGGATCCCGGAGTCGTCGGAGATGACGACGTCCTCGCTGGACAGGGTCCGCTCCACACCGTCCAGGGTGGTCAGGGTGTCGCCCTCGGCGGCGCGGTGCACCCGCAGGTTGCCGGTGATCTTGCCAGCATCAAAAGCGTGCATCGGCTGGCCGAGCAGCATCATGACGTAGTTCGTGACATCCGTGGCGGCATTGACCGGGCGCTGGCCGCAGAGCATCAGCTCGCGCTGCAGCCACAGTGGGGATTCGGCGGTTGGGTCAATCCCCTCAACCTTGCGGATGCCGAAGAGGGAGCACTTCGCGTCCTCCTCGACCTGCAGGGTGAGGATGTCCTCCTCGATGCCCGGGATGCCCGCGAAGAGGTCATCGTCGAGGGCCGCTGCCGCCGGATCGAGCGCCGGGTCGCGGTACTGCAGCTCGAAGGAGGACGCCAGCTCGCGGGCCAGGCCTCGTGCGGACAGCGCGTAGCCGCGGTCCGGGGTGACGTTGACCTCGAAGACGGTGTCGTCCAGGCCAAGCAGGCCGCGGGCGTCGTCACCGATGGCGAGGCCGTTGGCCTTGATCTCCTCCTCGGAGACGGTGATGATTCCGGGGCTCGTGCCGTCGTAGAGGCCGAGCTCGGAGGCGGAGCACATCATGCCCTCGGAGACCTTGCCGTAGGTCTTGCGGGCGGAGATCTCGAATGGACCAGGCAGCACGGTGCCCGGCAGGGCGACGATCACATAGTCGCCCTCGGCGAAGTTGCGGGCACCACAGATGATGTTCTGCGGCTCGCCGGTGCCGTTGGCCTCGCCGACGGCGACCTCGCAGTAGCGGATCGGCTTCTTGAATCCCTCCAGCTCCTCGATGTTGCTCACCTTGCCGATGACGAGTGGGCCTTCGGTCTTCGGGAGGCGCTCGTAGCCCTCCGTCTCGAAGCCGACGCGGACGAAGCCTGCGTCGAGGTCTTCGGAGTCCACAGACCAGCTGGGGTTCGCGGTCTGCAGGATCCGGGTGAGCCAGTTCTGAGAAATCAACATGTGCTTGAAAAGGTCCTTTTGCCAGAAGAGTTGTGGAGCGGAGTTTGTTGTGGCGGCGGGGTAAAGCGGGGCTTAGCCGCGGACCCCGAATGGCAGGGTGAAACGGACGTCGCCTTCCACCATGTCGCGCATGTCAGGCAGCCCGTTGCGGAACTGCAGGGTGCGCTCGATGCCCATGCCGAAGGCGAAGCCCGAGTACTCCTCCGGGTCGATTCCTGCAGCGATAAGGACGTTGGGGTTGACCATGCCGCAGCCACCCCACTCGATCCAGCCGGCGCCGCCCTTCTTGTCCTCGAACCAGACATCTACCTCGGCGGAAGGCTCGGTGAACGGGAAGTAGTTCGGGCGGATGCGGGTCTTGGTGTTCGGTCCGAACAGCGACTTCGCGAGGTGGTCCAGGGTTCCCTTGAGGTGGGCCATGGTCAGGCCCTTGTCCACGGCCAGCCCCTCGACCTGGTGGAAGACCGGGGTGTGGGTGGCGTCCAGCTCGTCAGTGCGGAAGACACGGCCCGGGCAGGCGATGTAGACCGGCACCTCGCGGGAGAGCATGGTACGCATCTGCACCGGGGAGGTGTGGGTGCGCAGCACCTGCCGGGAGCCTTGCGGTGCGATGTGGAAGGTGTCCTGCAGGGTGCGGGCCGGGTGGTCCGGGATGAAGTTCAGGGAGTCGAAGTTGAAGTACTCCGCCTCGACCTCCGGGCCATCGGCGATTTCCCAGCCCATGCCGACGAAGATGTCCGCGATCTGCTCGTTGAGAATCGTGATCGGGTGCTGGGCGCCAACCTGGCCTCGGGTGGTGGGCTGGGTAACGTCGATGCGCTCGGCGCGCAGCGCCTCCTGGTTGCGCTTCTCCTCCAGCTCGGCCTTGACCTGGGCAAAAAGCTTCTCGACGCGGCCACGTGCCATGTTGACGATGCGGCCGGCGTCCTTGCGCTGATCCTTCGGCAGGGAGCCGAGGGAGCGGCGAGCGGCGGGGATCGGAGCGTCGTCGCCGAGGTGGGCACGGCGGGCCTCGGCGAGTTCCTCGAGGTTGGTCGCGGAGGTAAAGGCCTTCTCGGCGGCTTCGGCCGCCGCCCCCATCGACTCTTCAGAGATTTCTACAGCAGCCTCAGGCGACACTGGGGATTCCGACAACGGGAGCTCCTCGCAACACGTAACAACGACTATTTCAGGCTACAGCTTAGCAATCTGTGCTTTGGAGGATTCGTAAAGGCACACACTTGCCGCCGTGGCGAGGTTCAGCGATTCAGCCCGGCCCCGCATCGGGATACTCACCCGGATATCCGCGAGGGAGAGCCAGTCCCCCAGCCCGTGCGCCTCGTTGCCAAACAGCCACGCGGTGGGCTGGGCGAGCATGCCATTGGCGGGATCGGCCGCCTCGTGGAGGGTGACGTCCCCGTCCGCTGCGGTGGCTAGGATCTGGAACTCCGCCTCGTGGAGCTTGTCCACGACCTCCACGACCGATGTGTTGCGGGCGACCGGGAGGTTGAACAGGCTTCCGGCGGAGGCACGTACCGCCTTGCCACCCTGCGGATCCACGGTGTTTCCGGCGAAGAGCACGCCCCCGGCGCCGAAGGCATCGGCCACACGGATGATGGTTCCCGCGTTCCCCGGTTCATTCGTCTCGACGGGGACCGCGATCAGCGGACTGTTATTGACGGCGCGAGCGATGAGGGCGTCGTCGTCCACCATCTGGCTGGTGCAGAGGGCGAACAGGCCGGTGTGGGTGACCGTCTCGGAGAGGTGGTCGGCGGCACGTTCGGTGATCAGATGGACGTGGGTGCCGGTGACGTCCCGAAGGAAGGGGAAACGCTCCCACGCAGCCTCGGTGACGTACAGGTCAACAACCTCACCTCGCGCGAGAGCCGCGGTGACCGCGTTCTCCCCCTCGGCGAGGAAGCGACCGGTCTTGCGCCGGGTGGCGGCGCGGTGCAGCTTGGCGGCGTTGACGATGCGGGGCGTGCGTTCGGTGAACATCTCCATGCCTCCACAGCCTAGTCGGGTCGCAGCGGGGCAAAGATTATGGTGCCCCGCTACCGGCGCTACTTTTGTGCTGCCCGCGTCCCCATTCGCCGCCTGTCCTGGGTCTCCACCGCTGCATACCCAGCTCTCTTTGCACGCGCGGTAGCCCATGAAGACATGAAAAACCGCCCCCGACGCGGAGCGCGTCGAAGGCGATGGGAGGCTGAACGCCTCGGCTGGCTTTAGGAAGCCGCCGGTGCGTTGACGTCCTCCGGCAGAGCAGCCTTAGCAGCCTCGCACAGTGCGGTGAAGGCAGCGGCGTCGGAGACAGCCAGCTCGGCCAGGACCTTGCGGTCGACCTCGATCTCGGCCAGCTTCAGGCCCTGGATCAGGCGGTTGTAGGTCATGTCGTTCTGACGAGCAGCGGCGTTGATGCGCTGGATCCACAGCTTGCGGAACTCACCCTTGCGGGCGCGACGGTCGCGGAAGGCGTAGGTCTTGGAGTGGAGCATCTGCTCCTTCGCCTTGCGGTACAGGCGGGAGCGCTGGCCCCGGTAGCCCTTCGCGGAATTCAGTACTTCGCGACGCTTCTTCTTTGCGTTCACAGAGCGCTTGACACGTGCCACGGTGATACGTCCTTTACTTCAGGTTGTTCTTTAGTATGTCGAGAAAAGGGGGAGGCTTAGGGTGATTAAGCCTTGCCCAGCAGGCGCTTCATGCGCTTGTTGTCGGCTGCGGACACGTCGGTGGTGCCCTTCAGGCGGCGGGTGCGGGTAGACGGCTTGCCCTCAAGGAGGTGGCGGCGGTAGGCGCGCTCGCGACGGAGCTTGCCGGAACCGGTGACCTTGATGCGCTTAGCGGTACCCTTGTGCGTCTTCTGCTTCATTGGTGAAAATCCTCTAGCAACGTTTGTGAACTACTGAGACTACTTCTTGCCCTTGTTGCGGACGGGGCCGAGAACCATCGTCATGTTGCGACCGTCCTGCTTCGGACGGGACTCAACCTGACCGAATTCCTCAACATCAGCGGCAAGACGCTCCAGGAGGCGGAAGCCCAGCTCAGGGCGGGACTGCTCGCGACCACGGAACATGATCGTGACCTTGACCTTCGAGCCCTTCTCCAGGAAACGAACGACGTTGCCCTTCTTGGTCTCGTAGTCGTGGTCATCGATCTTCGGGCGGAACTTCTGCTCCTTGACCACAGTCTGCTGCTGATTACGTCGAGCCTCGCGGGCCTTCTGAGCCTGTTCGTACTTGAACTTGCCGTAGTCCATGATCTTGGCCACGGGCGGCTTCGCGTTCGGCGCGACCTCTACAAGATCGAGGTCTGCTTCATAGGCCAGCTTGCGAGCATCGTCCGTCTTGACAATGCCGACCTGTTCTCCGTTGGGACCGACGAGTCGGACCTCGGGGACTCGAATTCGGTCGTTGATGCGAGCTTCAGCGCTGATGTGAACTCCTCAGTAGCAGTAGTAAGTGATCTTTACCGCAACTGCTTGTGAAGCCCTAGAAAATCCCCCCGCGCCGGAGCGCCCAAATAAAAGCCCCTTCGACCATATGGAAGAGGCTGCGAGGATAAAGCCTCGCTTTGGACCCGAGCCCAGCCAGTGACGGCGGTCTAAGGTGGGAGAAGAACTCCACTTGCAGCTTGTCGACACACGACAAGCGGTAGTGCTCATTAATATAGCACGCAGATCTTAGGCGGGCAACATGGGCGCGAGGTATGTCGCGGTATGGGAACCTGCGACCTTCGCAACCTCCTCTGGGGTCCCCTGGGCCACGACCGTGCCTCCGCCCGAGCCACCTTCCGGGCCCATGTCAATGATCCAGTCCGCGGACTTGATGACATCCAGGTTGTGCTCGATGATCAGCACCGTATTGCCCTTGTCCACCAGGCCCTGCAGGACAAGCATGAGCTTGCGGATATCCTCGAAATGCAGGCCGGTGGTCGGCTCGTCGAGGATGTAGATCGTCCGCCCGTTGGAACGCTTCTGCAGCTCGGCTGCGAGCTTCACGCGCTGCGCCTCACCGCCAGACAGCGTGGTGGCCGCCTGACCGAGGCGCACGTAGCCCAGACCGACATCCACGAGAGTGTCGAGGTAGCGTGCGATCGCCGTGATCGGCTCGAAGAATTCCGCTGCCTCGGAAATCGGCATGTTGAGAACCTCGGCGATGTTCTTGCCCTTGTACTTCACCTCGAGCGTTTCGCGGTTGTATCGGGCACCGTCGCAGACCTCACAGGGCACGTAGACATCCGGCAGGAAGTTCATCTCGATCTTCAGCGTGCCGTCGCCGTGGCAGGCCTCGCATCGCCCGCCCTTGACGTTGAAGCTGAAGCGCCCGGCCGTGTAACCGCGCACCTTCGCCTCCGTGGTTTCCGCGAAGAGCTTGCGCACCTTGTCGAAAACACCGGTATACGTCGCCGGGTTGGAGCGCGGGGTGCGCCCGATCGGACTCTGATCCACCTGCACGAGCTTGTCGAGCTGATCCAGTCCGCTGACCTTCTTGTGACGCCCCGGCACCAGGCGGGCACCGTTGAGCTGATTGGCCAGGGACCTCGCCAGAATCCCATTGACGAGCGAGGACTTGCCCGACCCCGACACACCGGTGATGCAGGTCATCACACCGAGCGGGATCGAAACGTCCACCTTCTTGAGGTTATTTTCCTGCGCCCCGTGGATCGTCAGCATCCGCTCACTATCGATCTCGCGGCGAGACTCCGGCACCGCCAGAACCCGGCGCCCGGCGAGGTAGTCACCGGTCAGCGAGCCTTCGGCATCCGTGATGCCCTCGGGCCCGCCGGAGTAGACGATATACCCGCCGTACTCGCCGGCGTTTGGTCCGATATCCACCAGCCAGTCCGCCGCACGAATCGTGTCCTCGTCGTGCTCGACGACGATCAGGGTATTCCCCAGGTCGCGGAGGTTCTCCAGGGTCGTAATCAACCGGGCGTTATCCCGCTGGTGCAGACCAATCGAAGGCTCATCCAGCACGTAGAGAACGCCTGCCAGGCCCGCACCAATCTGGGTTGCCAGGCGGATACGTTGCGCCTCGCCACCGGAGAGCGTGCCCGCCGATCGGGACAGGGCAAGGTAATCCAGGCCGACGTCCAGCAGGAACTTCAGGCGCGCCTGTGTTTCGCGCAGCACCGCGCCCGCGATCATCTCCTGGCGCTTATTCAGCGTGAGGTTATCCAGGAACTCGCTGGCCTCGGCGATGGAGAGGTCGGACACCCCCGCGATGGACAGCTCCCGGTCCCCCGAGGCGATGGTCACGGCCAGCACCTCCGGCTTGAGACGCGCTCCCTTACACGTCGGGCACGCTACTTCGCGCATGTAGCTGCGGTAGCGGTCCTTGGACCAGTCGGAGTCGGTCTGGTCCAGCTTGCGCTTCAAGAAGGGCATCACGCCCTCGAAGGGTGCGTTGTACCGGCGCTGGCGGCCATATCGGTTCTTGTAGCTCACGCTGATCGGGGTGGGGTGCCCCTTCAAGACGGCCTTCTGCTCGGCCTTCGTCAGCTCCGACCACGGAGTCTTCGGGTCAATGTCCAGTTCCTTGCACAGCGCGGTGATGAGCTTGTCGAAGTAGCGCGCGTTCGGGCTGGACGTCCACGGGGCGATGGCCTTATTCAGCGGCGCGTCCTCGTCCGGGATGACGAGCATTTCATCAACCTCAAGCTTCGTGCCCAGGCCGTCGCAGGCCGGGCACGCACCGAACGGAGAGTTGAAGGAGAAGGCGCGCGGCTCAAGCTCGTCGAGCTGCAGGGCGTGGCCGTTGGGGCAGGCCATCTTCTCGGAGAAGCGCCGCTGACGATTCGGATCGTCCTCGTCGAGACCGACGAACTCGATGACGACGACACCGTCCGCGCGGCGCAGTGCCGTCTCGACGGAGTCGGTGAGTCGCTGCTTCTGGTTTTCCTTCACCTGGAGGCGGTCGATGACGACATCGATGTCGTGCTTGACTTGCTTCTCCAGCTGCGGTGGATCGGTCAGACGGTAGACCTCGCCGTCCACGCGGACGCGGGCGTAGCCCTCGGCAGCGAGCTCCTCGAAGAGGTCGACGAACTCGCCCTTGCGGGTGCGCACGACCGGCGCGAGGACCTGGAACTTGGTGCCGGCTTCCATGGCCATGATCTGGTCCACGATTTCCTGCGGAGTCTGCCGCTGGATCACTTCGCCACACGTCGGGCAGTGCGGGGTGCCGGTGCGGGCGAAGAGCAGGCGCAGATAGTCGAAGATCTCGGTCACGGTGCCCACGGTGGAACGTGGGTTGTGGTTGGTCGACTTCTGGTCGATGGAGACCGCCGGTGAGAGCCCTTCGATGAAGTCCACATCCGGCTTATCGAGGCGGCCGAGGAACATGCGGGCATAGGAGCTCAGGGACTCGACGTAGCGCCTCTGTCCCTCGGCGAAGATGGTGTCGAAGGCCAGCGACGACTTCCCGGAACCGGACAGCCCGGTGAAGACGATCATTTTGTCCCTCGGCAGCTCGAGGTCCACCCCCTTGAGATTGTGCTCGCGTGCACCGCGGACCAAAAGCTTCTCTGCCACTCGTCCTCCTGTTTGGATTTGGCGCTGAGCCGCGCCTGGATAGCGCGCTCAGCACGGGTTCATTCCCACTGTACGACAAGTAGATATGCTCGAGTTCATGCATATGTCACAGGTCAGTGAGTTCGGACATCTTTCCAACCCCCGAGATGTCGAGATTATTTCCACCGATGCCACAATCGTCGCGCGCACCTCAGTCGGCGAGATGGATAACAATGTCTACCTCGTCGCCAGCGGCGGGAACGCGCTGCTGATTGACGCGGCTGCGGACGCCGAGCACATCCTGGCCCTGGCGGATCAGCTGCGGGTGACCATCACCGACGTCCTGACCACCCACCAGCACGGCGACCACGTGCAGGCGCTGGAGGAAGTCCTGGCGGCGACGGGCGCGCGTCACCACGCACCGCGCAAGGAGGCCGCGAACCTGCCGGCACCAGCCGACGAGCTCTACGGCAATGACGAGGGCACCCCCGAGCTGCTGCGCCTGGCAGGCAATTGCTCGGAGCTGAAGATGACCGCGGTAGAGCTGCGGGGCCACACTCCGGGCGGCATCGCCGTGCACGTGGAGCTGCCGGAAGACGCCCCACGCATGTTCGTCGGGGATAGCGTCTTCCCCGGCGGGGTCGGCAAGACGAACTTCCCGGAGGAATTCCAGCAGCTGCTCTCGGACGTCACGGAGCGGGTTTTCAGCCTGCCCGACGGCACCCGGCTGCACCCCGGCCACGGTGACAGCACCACCGTCGGCGACGAGGCTCCACACGTCCAAGAATGGGCCGAGCGCGGCTGGTAATCCCGCGAAACACACAGCTGGCCCCAGCCAAGCGCGTAGACTTGACCCCTAACGCTGGATACAAAACCAGCTATCTTGCTACCCACACCGAAGGAGTCTTCATGCTTCGCAAGATCGCCCGTCCCCTGATGGCTTCGGCATTCATTGCCGATGGTGTCCAGATGGTGAAAAGCCCGCAGAATCACGCGAAGAACGCCCAAGTTGTGACCAGCACCCTGCGTAAGGTTCTGCCGCCGCAGGCCGCTGCACTGCTGCCACGCGACGCGGAAACCAACGTGCGCATCGCGGGTGGCACCAAGATCGCTGCCGCTGCCCTGCTGGCCCGCGGAAAGGCCCCGCGCCTGGCCGCCGCCGCGCTCGCGGCCGCACACCTGCCTGCGATCCTGACCCGCCACGACATCAAGAATGTCGCCGGCAACGGCGGCCAGAACACCCAGCTGACCACCCTCCTGGCGGATGTTGGCCTGCTGGGTGGGCTGCTGATCGCCGCCGAGGACACGGCAGGCAAGCCAGGCCTGGCATGGCGCGCGCAGCAGGCGCTGCCCGGCAAGTCCCAGCAGCAGGAGATGCTCGCCACCGCCCAGAGCTACGCCAGCGACTTCTCCGACAAGGCCCGCGAGCTGGCCTCCGAGGCCTCCGACAGCATCTCCTCTGCAGCCGGTGCTGTGAGCGACTACGTCGACGAGCACTCCGACGAGTGGCGCGACACTGCCTACCAAGTGCGCGACCAGGCGAGCGCGTATGCTGAGACCTTTGCTGAGGAGCTGCAGGACAGCACGAAGGGCCTGTCCAAGAAGGCCAAGAAGAAGGCAAAGAAGCTCAAGTAAGCCCGTTGCACCGGAGGTAGATTGACCAGCCCCGCATCTAGTGGCACCCCGAATAATGCCGACCGCTCGCTCGCAGAGGCCATCGCGAGCGAGCAGGACCATCTCGATGACCTGCTGACTGAGGTGGACGCCACGACCGCCACGCTGAAGAAGCGGCTGGCTAGTGTCCGCGCCACAGCAGATATCGACGACCCGCAGGGGCTGATGCGCCGTGACCGCGAGATCCACGACATCTCGCAGCGGCTCGATAACCTATCCATCGCGGAGATCGGACTGATGTTCGGCCGCATCGACGTGGCCGATGAGGAGCCGGAAAATCCGGTGCCCGGCTCCCACGATCTGGACCGCCGCTATATCGGGCGGCTGGGGCTGCACACCCGCGACGATGAGATGCGCACCCTCCTGATGGACTGGCGCGCACCGATGGCCCGCCCTTTCTATCTCTCCACCACCCTGCACCCAGACGGGGTGCACCTGCGCCGCCACATCAAGACCCGGGGGCGGAGGGTGACCCACGTCGCCGACGAGCGACTCACCCCCCGCGGCGAGGACCAGGCGTCCTTAACTGAGAAGACTACCGCCGCGGCGGGCGGGGTGGCCCAGGAGGCAGCGCTGCTGGACGCCGTGAACGCGGCCCGCAGTACGCGGATGGGCGACATCGTCGAGACCATCGCCGCTGAGCAGGACGCCATCATCCGCAGCGACCACCGCTCCGTCACCGTCGTCCAGGGGGCGCCGGGGACGGGGAAGACCGCGGTCGCGCTGCACCGCGCGGCCTACCTGCTGTACACGTGGCGCGAGCAGCTCGCGAAGACGGGTGTGCTCATCGTCGGTCCGAATGCGCGCTTCCTGGATTACATCTCGCAGGTACTGCCCTCCCTGGGTGAGACCGGCGTGGTACTGGCGACGCCGGGCACGCTGCTGCCGGGGGTGAAGACGCGGCCAGAGCCGAGCCTGCTGGCCCGGGAGGTCAAGGGTAGTTCGGAGATGCTTCATATCCTGAAGCTGGCGGTGCAGTTCTGGCAGCAGGTGCCGGAGGAGGCGCGCGGCTTCATGGTGGACGGCGTGGCCGTGGAGTTGAACCCGAAGATGGTGCGCGCGGCTCGTACCCGGGCGCGGCGTAGCCGCAAGCCCCATAACCAGGCCCGGCCACTGTTCGTGGACCATGCGATCAACTCCCTAGCGGATGCGCTGGCTGAGACGATCGGGCGCGATCCCCTTGGCGGGGAGAACCTCCTCACGGCAGAGGACCGGGCCAGCCTGCGCGAGGACCTGCGCGAGGAGCCCGCGGTGTTGGCAGCGCTGGATGAATTCTGGCCGGAACTCACGCCAGAGCAGGTGCTGGCCGACCTGTACGACCGCGCCGACGAGATCGCCTCGGAGTACGACGAGGACACGATCCGTGGCCTGCAGGCCACCCCGCCGGTTGAGCTGGACGGTGGCCAGGCCCTGTGGACAGCTGCGGATGCACCGCTGCTCGACGAGCTGGCGGACATGCTGGGCATCATCGACGACGAGGCGGCCGAGAAGGCGGAGCGCGAAGAGTGGCTAGCGAAGATCGCAGAGGCCCAGGACGCGCTGGATATCCTCACGGGTTCGGCGACCCAGGACCTGGACGATGGCTTCGCCCCGGAGATCCTCATGGCCTATGACGTCATCGACGCCGAACAGCTCGCCGGCCGCCAGCGGGTGCGCGATGCACGCAGCACGGCGCAGCGCGCCGCCCTAGACCTGCGGTGGGCCTTCGGGCACGTGATCGTGGACGAAGCACAGGAGCTCTCGGAGATGGACTGGCGGATGATCTTCCGCCGCTCCCCCAACCGCTGGATGACGGTGGTGGGCGATCCCGCTCAGACGGGTAACCCGGCTGGTGTGACCTCCTGGGGCGAGACCTTGGCCCCCTATGTGGCGGATCGATGGGAGCTCAAGGAACTCAGCGTGAACTACCGCACGCCGCAGGACATCGCGGACGTAGCAAATCAGTTACTTCCCGAGATCGCCGAAGATCAGCAGCCGGCGATCGCGCTGCGTGGCACCGGCACAGGGGTGTCCTATGCGGCTCGGGCCGAGCTAGTAGGCGTGCTGCCCGAGCTCGCGCGGCGGGCCGGTGAGGGCCTGGTGGGGATCATCGCCAGCGATGCGGACCTGGAGTGGGCGCGCGAGCAGGCTGCTGCAGCTTTGGGCGAGGCACTCCCCTCGGATCAGCCCGGCATCGACGCGGAGGTGCTGGTGGTCAGCACCGCCGAGGCGAAGGGCCTGGAGTTCGACGAGGTCGTGCTCATCGAGCCAGCAACGATCGTCGCTGCCTCCCCGCAGGGGCTGCAGGACCTCTACGTGGCGATCACCCGCACGACCCAGGGCTTGAGTGTGTTCGCAGACCAACCGCTGCCGTGGGAT
The DNA here is from genome assembly GCA_043426695.1 of Corynebacterium sp. GTDB lineage: Bacteria > Actinomycetota > Actinomycetes > Mycobacteriales > Mycobacteriaceae > Corynebacterium. The sequence continues at coordinate 20,379 of JBHWRM010000040.1, forward strand.
GAGGGCTAACTGCGCAGGTCAGGAAATTTTTAAAGCAAGACGGTCCGAAGCCACTCTCTAAGGCGCCCGTCTGGGTGGCTTCCCCTCCGGTCAGGCGCACGTCGCTACCTTGCCCCTAGCGCCAGCACGGAGCTTCTAGGGGGTGAATGCGTGCCTAGCCGACGGTGTGGACGATCATCACGTCACAGTCAGACTGGCGGGCCACATCGGCGGGCACGGAGCCCAACAGGCGGCCGGTCAGGGAGTTAATCCCCCGGTTCCCCACCACGAGCAGGTCGGCGTCCTCCTCGGTCACCACGGCCATCAGCGCGTCTACCGGGGCGCCCTCCCGCAGCACCGCGCGCACATTCTCGGCCCCCTCCTCGCGGGCGACCTCCATCGCGGAGCCCAGCACCTCCTCGGCGCGCTCGTCCCCCACGACCGGCGAGGACTCATCCCGGCGGGATGCCTGGGCGTCGGCCTCCTTGGCGAAGTACGCCGACGCGAGCACCAGCTCCGAACCAAAAGCCGCTGCGATTCCCGCCGCACGCCGGACGGCGAGGTGGGAGGATTCGGAGCCATCAGTGCCAACGACGATCTTTGAGAACATGCTCCCCATTCTATAGGCCAGCTTCCTTCATGCCCCGAAGTTCCTTATTAAGGTCCGCGATTTCATCACGCAGCCGGCCGGCCAGCTCGAACTTCAACTCCCGGGCGGCTTCCTTCATCTGGGCGGTCAGATCTTCGATGAGCTTCTCCAGCTGTGGGCGGGCCATGTCGCCGCGGTCCTCCGTGCGTCCGAAGGTGGCCATGTCGCCTTCCACGCCCGTGGCAGTAGAGCCCGCGACCTCGCTGTCCGGCTCGCCGTAGCCCTCGGAGAACTCCTCGACTTGGTCCAGGATGTCCGCGATCTTCTTGCGCAGCGGCTGCGGGTCGATGCCGTGTTCCTCGTTATAGGCGATCTGCTTCGCGCGCCGTCGCTCCGTCTCGTCGATGGCGTTGCTCATCGACTCGGTAATGTTATCGGCGTACATGATCACCTCACCGGAGACATTTCGGGCGGCACGGCCGATCGTCTGAATCAGGGAGCGGGTGGAGCGCAGGAAGCCCTCCTTATCCGCATCCAGAATCGCGACCAGGGAGACCTCCGGCAGGTCGAGGCCCTCACGCAGCAGGTTGATGCCTACCAACACGTCGAACTCACCCAGGCGCAGCTGCCGCAGCAGCTCCACGCGCTTGAGGGTGTCGATATCCGAGTGCATGTAGCGCACCCTTACGCCGTGCTCCAGCAGGTAGTCGGTGAGGTCCTCGGCCATGCGCTTGGTGAGTGTCGTGACGAGCACGCGCTCGTCCTTGTCCGTGCGCTTGCGGATCTCCTCGATGAGGTCGTCGATCTGCCCCTCCGTGGGGCGCACCTCCACCTTCGGGTCCACCAGGCCGGTTGGGCGAATCACCTGCTCCACGAACTCGCCCTGCGCCGCAGCGATCTCGTAATCACCCGGGGTGGCGGACATGTACACGCACTGGCCCTTGCGGTCGTCGAACTCCTCCCAGGTCAGCGGCCGGTTGTCCAGCGCGCTCGGCAGGCGGAATCCGTGCTCGACCAGGTTGCGTTTGCGGGACATGTCGCCCTCGAACATGCCGCCGATCTGCGGCACCGTCACGTGGGACTCGTCGATGATCGTGAGGAAGTCCTCCGGGAAGTAGTCGATCAACGTCGCTGGGGCACTGCCCGCGGGTCGGCCGTCGATGTGCCGGGAGTAGTTCTCGATGCCGCTGGTGAAGCCCACCTGCTGGATCATCTCGAGGTCGTATTCCGTGCGCATCCGCAGCCGCTGCGCCTCCAGCAGTTTGCCTCGGTTCTCCAGGTCCTCCAGACGTTCCGCCAGCTCCTCCCGGATGGCCTGCATAGCCTTTTCCATCCGCTCCGGCCCAGCGACATAGTGGGTGGCCGGGAAGATGCGTAGTTCATCCACTTCGCGGATCACGTCGCCGGTCAGCGGGTGGATGTAGTACAGCGCGTCGACGTCGTCCCCGAAGAATTCGACGCGGACGGCGAGCTCCTCATACGCCGGGATGATGTCCACGGTGTCACCCTTCACGCGGAAGGAACCGCGAGTGAAGGAGACGTCGTTGCGATCGTACTGGATGTCCACGAGCAGGCGCAGGAACTGGTCGCGGTCGACTTCCTCGTCCACCCGCAGCACGACGGAGCGGTCCAGGTAGGACTGCGGGGTACCGAGGCCATAGATGCAGGACACGGAGCTGACCACGACAACGTCGCGACGGGACAGCAGCGCGGAGGTCGCGGAGTGGCGGAGGCGCTCGACGTCGTCGTTGATCGAGGAATCCTTCTCGATATAGGTATCGGTCTGCGCGATATAGGCCTCGGGTTGGTAGTAGTCGTAGTAGGAAACGAAGTACTCCACCGCGTTATTCGGCAGCAGGGAACGCAGCTCATTGGCCAGCTGCGCGGCGAGGGTCTTATTCGGCGCCATGACAAGGGTGGGGCGCTGCTGTTGCTCAATCAGCCACGCTGCGGTCGCTGACTTACCTGTACCGGTCGCTCCCATGAGGACGACGTCGCGTTCGCCGCGGTTGAGCCGTTCGTCGAGTTCCGCGATGGCCGCTGGCTGGTCGCCCGCGGGTTGGTACTCGCTGATGACCTCGAATTTGGCATCGCTGCGCTCGACCTCCCCCACGGGGCGGAATTCGGAGTAGGACAGCTCGGGACGCTCTGCTGCAAAAGCCATGTGTCTATCCTATGCAGCCGGCGTGGTGGGCAGCCACCACTGCCCTCGCCCCAACGCTACTGCTCTTCGAGTTGCGGGGTGACGACCTGCTCCCAGAAGGTATCGACCTGTTGGAGGAGCTGATCCCGGGTGCCAGAGTTATCCACCACGGAGTCCGCGGCGGCGAGGCGCTCCTCACGGCTGATCTGGGCCGCGATGCGGCGGCGGGCGTCCTCCTCATCCAGGCCGCGGGAGTTGACCAGGCGATCGATGCGGATCTCGTCCGCCGCGTCAACGACGAGCACGTGGTCCATCTTCTTGTACTCGCCATTCTCGATGAGCAGCGGCATGTCATAGACCAGGACCGGCACGCCATCGGTGCGGGCCTGGGCGAAGCGCTCGAGGGTGCGTTCCCGGATGCGGGGGTGGGTGATGGAGTTAAGTTTTTCGGTGGCTTCCGGGGTGGCGAAGGCCTGGCGGGCGAGCTCGGCGCGGTTGAGGGTGCCGTCCGCGTTGAGCACCCCGTCAAAGGCCTCGGCGAGTTCTGCGAGCGCTGGTTCGCCGGGCTCGACGATCTCGCGGGCGATCTTATCGGCGTCGACGATCCGGGCGCCCAAGTCCTTCAGTCGGGTGGCGACGGTCGTTTTCCCTGATCCGATGCCGCCGGTGAGTCCGATGAGAAACATTGTTTAGATCCTAAGAGCTCAAGAGCAGACGATTGGCTGCCTGCAGGCACTGTGCCCACGAGACGGTCACGTTGGTGTAGTCCACCCGCAGCTTATTTGCCGTATAAAAATCACCGTCGGTCACTGCTTGCTGCCACTGATCGGCAATAGCATCCGACTGGGTCTTGAGCTTCTTGCAGGTCTTCGGGTTGATCATCAACGATCCGCCCGAACCCGGGGTGGGACGCTCGATGTCTGGGAGTGGTTGGGCTTCCTCGGCCCCCGCCGGGGCTACCCCGCCGCCGAAACCAGCCGAGAGAGCGAGTGCTGCAGTCAGCGCAACGATGGCGCGCTTCCGAAAGAAATTCATGCCCCTAAAGCTACATCACCCTCAGATCACCGTTGTGATTGAATTAACATCATGACTGTTTTTTCCGGGCGTCGTGGCCCGTTTCCTTTCACTCGCCGTGAGACCAGGACGGCGTTGCTGGTCGCCACCCTCGCCGCGTCCTCCCTGTCGGGGATGGTCGCCACCGCTGGCACCGCGTCCGCTGCTGGTCCTTGCTCAACCTGGTCGCCCAGCAGCTCCGACACAGCAGCCGCCCTGGGATCCAGTGGCAGCTCTTCGGGTTCTTCTGCCCCCTCTTGGCTGAAAGGCATCCCCGGTGGCATGCCCTCTTTGACGGGCAACACCACGCCCATGCACATCCTCACCGGCCCCAACGGGCCTGATCAGCTATCCAAATTCGGTTTGGCCAGCACGGATCTGGGCTTTATGTGGGACGCCGGTGACGGCCGCACGCTCGCTGTTTTCGGCGACTCCTTTAGCTGCGGCCCCGGCGGGGACGGCTGGCATTCCAACGCGATCTTCGAGTCGGATGACCGCGACCCCTCCAATGGAATTCACCTGACCCGGCCGGTCAACGGAGATCGCTCGGACGAGTTCCTCCCCCGTTCGCTGAAGATCGACGGCGTGGAGATGACGGTCATCCCAACCTCTGGCATCGCGATCGACGGCGTCCAGTATGTGGACTTCATGTCCGTGAAGAAATGGGGAACGCCCGGAAACTGGACCACCAACTACGCGGCCACCGCCAAGTCAACCGACGGCGGAAAGACCTGGTCCGTGATGGAGGGCTCCAAGCGCACCAATACCAACCCCTCCACCAGCGAGAAGTTGCCAGCGCTGCCCGCCCATGTGAGCGGCGCGGAGAACTTCCAGATGACGGCCTTCGCCGCCCCACCGGCCGACAGCAACGACCCCTATGTCTACGTCTACGGCACGCCCAACGGCCGCGCGGGGCAGGCCCGGCTCGCCCGCTTCCCGAAGGAGAGCTTCGCCCTTTTCCCTGGTGCTGCTACCCGATCCGAGGCTGAGTTCTATACCGGCAGCGGCTGGAGCCGCACCATGTCGGATGCCGTGCCCGTGCTGGACGGTAAGGTTTCCGAGCTTTCGGTGATGTACCACCCGGCGCAGGATGCCTGGCTGGCACTCTACGAGGCGCCGCAGGGCGTGGTGGTGCGCAAGGCCGCCACACCGGAGGGCCCGTGGAGCGCGCCGACGACCCTGGTCTCTCGCGCTCAGCTCGGCGACCTCTACGGCGCATTCATGTTCCCCCACCAGGTCGATGAGAACCTGTACTGGGTGGCCACCACGTGGAAGGACTATAACCCGGTCGTATACAAGACCGACCTGGGTCGCGTGTTCCAGTAGAAACACCTGTTCGGCACATAGTCCGAGCACGCCAAAGGCGCCCCGCCGACGAGGAAAACCTCGACCGCGGGGCGCCTTTTACTTTCCTATCGGCGCAGCGAGTTTAGCGCTCGACAATGGCGACGATGCCCTGGCCACCTGCAGCGCAGATAGAGACCAGTGCGCGGCCGCCGCCGTTCTCCTCGAGCAGCTTCGCGGTGGTGGCGATGATGCGGCCACCGGTTGCGGCGAATGGGTGGCCAGCGGCCAGCGAGGAGCCCTTGACGTTGAGCTTGGAGCGGTCAATCGCACCCAGCGGCTTGTCCAGGCCCAGGCGCTCGCGGCAGTACTCCTCGGACTCCCAGGCCTTCAGGGTGGCCAGGGTCTGGGAGGCGAAGGCCTCGTGAATCTCGTAGAAGTCGAAGTCCTGGAGGGTCAGGCCGTTGCGCTCCAGCATGCGCGGGACGGCGTAGGTCGGGCTCATCAGCAGGCCGTCCGGGGTCTTGCCGTCGTGGCCGTGCAGGAAGTCCACGGAAGCGACCTCGGAGTCCACCAGGTAGGCGCGGACCGGGAGGTTACGCTCCTTGGCCCACTCCTCGGAGGAGAGCAGGACGGCGGACGCGCCGTCGGTCAGCGGGGTGGAGTTACCGGCGGTCATGGTGGCGGTGGTGCCGTGCTGTGCCGCGTCGCGCTTGCCGAAGACCGGCTTGAGCTTGGCCAGCTTCTCCGGGGTGGAGTCCGGGCGCAGGTTGGTGTCGCGCTGCACGCCGAGGTACGGGGTGATGAGGTCCTCGAAGAAGCCCTCGTCATAAGCCTTGGCCAGGTTCTGGTGGGAGGTCGCGGCGAACTCGTCCTGCTCCTCGCGGGTGATGTTCATCTCGCGGGCGGTGATCGCAGCGTGGTCACCCATGGACAGGCCGGTGCGCGGCTCGCCGTTGCCCGGCTGATCCGGTGCCAGCTGGGCCGGACGGATGGAGCCGACCAGCTTCAGGCGCTGCTGGGTGGTCTTGGCCTGGGTCAGCTTGATGAGGGTCTTGCGCAGCTGGTCGCCTACCGCCAGCGGGGCATCGGAGGTGGTGTCCACGCCGGAGCCGATGCCGGACTCGATGCGGCCCGCGCGGATGGCGTCGCCGACGGCGACGATGGCGGCCAGGCCGGTGCCACAGGCCATCTGCATGTCCATGGCCGGGGTGCTGTTGGCCAGGGAGGAGCCCAGTACAACCTCGCGAACCATGTTGAAGTCGCGGGAGTGCTTCAGAACCGCACCACCGGTGACCAGGCCGAGCTCTTCGTCCTGGAGGCCGTAGCGGGCGACGAGGCCCTCGATGGCCGCGGTGAGCATGTCCTGGTTGGATGCGTCCGCGTACTCCTTGTTGGAGCGGGCGAAAGGAATGCGGTTGCCGCCGAGGATGGCGACCTTCTTCTGGTTACCGTTCGTCATGATGGTTTTCACTCCGTCTCTAGAATGTGCACCAAAGTTGTGCGTCTCCCAACCGACTATAGAGACGTGCTGGGGCCTGGGGCAGAAAACGAAAATATAAAAATAATTTCACTAGATTTCACCCTCAGTGTGACCCCCGACACCGTAGAGTTGAAGTCACGTTCTTAAAAATCTTTCCGGTCAGCCCGCTGTGCTCGCTAGCCCGCGCCTCGTCAGAAGGGTGCATCCAGCGCGCAGCAAGTTAACGTGACGTGAAGACCGGAAAGCGACAACCCGAAGGAGAATAAGTGTCTAAGACTTCCTCCCAGCACTCCGACCGTTACGGCGAGTTCATTGAGTCCCCGTTCGGCAGCTTCCTGGCTGACAAGGTCGGCCTGCCGAAGCCCGAAAAGCTGCGCCGCTACAAGGCCGGCGAGGCAGCACTGCCGGGCCTCGTGCTCGTCGGTGGTCAGGGCCGCCTGATCGACCCGGTCACCTCCCTGCTGGATGCGGACTACGACCTGACCCGCGACTCCGGTGACAGCAAGTACGCCGCCTTCGTCTTCGACGCCACCGGCATCACCAAGCCAGAGGAGCTCCACCAGCTCTTCGACTTCTTCAACCCAGTGATGCGCAAGCTCGCCCCGAACGGCCGCATTGTCGTGCTCGGCACCACCCCGGAGCTTGCCGAGTCCACCGACGAGGCCATCGCCCAGCGCGGCCTCGAGGGCTTCAGCCGCTCCGTCGCCAAGGAGCTGCGCCGCGGCGCGACCGCCCAGCTGGTCTACGTCAGCCCGAAGCTCTCCGGCGACTTCACCGGCCTGGAGTCCACCCTGCGCTTCCTGCTTTCCGGCAAGTCCGCCTACGTCGACGCCCAGGTCATCCGCGTCGACGACACCGCAGCCGCCGCACCGGCAAACTGGGACCAGCCTTCTGAGGGCAAGGTCGCCGTGGTCACCGGTGCTGCCCGCGGCATCGGCGCCACGATTGCCGAGGTCCTGGCTCGCGACGGCGCGAAGGTCATCTGCGTGGACGTCCCGCAGGCCGGCGACGGCCTGGCTGAGACCGCCAACCGCGTCAAGGGCACCTCCCTGCCGCTGGACGTCACCGCCCCGGATGCTGCCGACAAGCTCAAGGAGCACGCCGAGGCTCGCTTCGGCCAGGGCATCGACATCATCGTCCACAACGCCGGTATCACCCGCGACAAGCTGCTCGCCAACATGGACGACGCACGCTGGAACGCCGTCATGGCCGTGAACCTCATCGCCCCGGTTCGCATCACCGAGGGTCTGATCGCCAACGGTGGCCTCAACGACAACGGCCGCGTCATCGGCGTGTCCTCCATCGCGGGCATCGCCGGTAACCGTGGCCAGACCAACTACGGCACCACCAAGGCCTCCGTCATCGGCCTGGTCAACACCTTCAGCGAGAAGCTGGCGGACAAGAACATCACCGTCAACGCCGTGGCACCGGGCTTCATCGAAACCCAGATGACCGCCGCCATCCCGTTCGCGACCCGCGAGGCCGGCCGTCGCATGAACTCCCTGCAGCAGGGTGGCCAGACCATCGACGTCGCAGAGACCATCGCCTACTTCGCGGCACCGGCATCCAACGCGGTGACCGGCAACGTGGTTCGCGTCTGTGGCCAGTCCCTGCTGGGTGCGTAAACAAAGCCCTGCCCCGCTGACATCTTTTCAACTTCTTAAAGGAGGTTCCTGTGGCTGAGGTTTCCTACAAGGAACTGCCCAAAATTCCGGCGCTCATGGACGAGTACCGGAACGCAGTCAAGGACATTCTGCCGGTCGTCGGGTCCACGCGCTCTGCGAAGGACAACCCGAAGACCGCCTTCGAGGTCCGCGGCGTGAAGATCGACGTTCCGCACCTCGCGGCGTACTGCAGCGCGACGGATCTGCGGCTGACCAACGAGCTGCCGCTGACCTACCCGTACGTGCTCTCCTTCCCCATCGTGATGAAGGTCCTGACGGCTCCGGACTTCCCGTTCGGCGCTGTGGGTGCGGTGCACCTGAATAACGTCATCGAACAGAAGCGTGCGCTGACGGTCGACGACGTGCTGGACATCAAGGTCCACGCTGAGAACCTGCGCGAGCACAACAAGGGTCTGCTCATCGACCTGGTCACCGAGATCACCTCGGGCGGCGAGGTCGTGTGGCGCCAGGTCTCCGGCTTCCTGGCCAAGGGTGCGAAGCTCTCCAGCTCCTCCCCGCTGGCAGGTGGCGAGAAGACCGACGGCGTGATCCTGCCGATCACCGAGCTGGCGGATCCGCGCCCGACCGCGAACGTGCGGGTCACCCCGTCCCAGATCAAGGACTACGCGGAGGCTTCGGGCGATAAGAACCCGATCCACGTCTCCGGCGTGGGTGCGAAGGCCTTCGGCTTCCCGGCGGTCATCGCGCACGGCATGTGGTCCGCGGCGCGCCTGCTTGCCACACTGGAGGGCGAGATCCCGTCCGCAGCGCGCTACACGGTGCAGTTCGCTAAGCCGGTGACCCTGCCGGCCACCGTCGCGGTCTTCACCCAGAAGGCTGCCAACGGCGACTGGGACATCCAGCTGCGCAAGGCGTCCAAGCTGGACACGGTCCACGCAGTGGCGAAAATCGAGCAGCTCTAAGCCGCTCGCTGTAGCACTCCCCTTTTTTGGCCGGTTCGCGTTCTACGCGGACCGGCCGAAGGCTTTGTTGGGGCCCCGAACTACCATGAACACCATGGAGCAGGTACAGCAGGCCTTCTACGAGCAGATCACGATCGAGCCCGCCCGCATCCCGGTTGTGATTTTTGCGGCACTGTCGATCTACCTCTTCTTCCTGATACTCGTGCGCCTCTTCGGCGTGCGCATCATGACGAAGATGAATGCCTTCGACGCGGTCGTGCTCATCATGTTCGGCGCGGTATCGGGCCGTGTGGTCATTGGGCACCCACCGACCCTTGCCGCGGGTGCGATTGGGTTGTTCACGCTCATGCTGCTGGAAGCGATCTTCGGCGCGGCACGGAAATCCACCGCCGTGAGCCGAGTCTTCGACGAGGACCCCCAGGCCGTCTTTGCGAATGGCGAGTACCTGGATCGGCAGCTGCGCCGCACCCACGTCTCCCGGGACGACCTGCGGATGGTGATGCGCCGCGCTGGAGTTGCAGCCCCAGCAGACGTCCAGCTGATCATCCTGGAGCCCACCGGTGAGATGACGGTCTATAAGACCGACACCGCGATCGATCCGGAGATGCTGCGCGGGGTCGCGGGGCTCCCCTCAGGGTTTACGCAGCACGATCGCGAGGATGACTAGAGCGATACCAGCCAGCTCGGTGGGGCTGATCCACTGCTTCAGCGCCACCGCACCCACCAGGGTCGCCACAAGCGGTAGTACGGCCTGCAGGAGAGCGAACAAGGAAGAGCCGGCGAGCCGCAGCACCACCTGATCCAGGGAATAAGGAATCGCAGCAGAGAGCAGCCCCAGCCCCGCGGCGAGCCCGATGATCGTCGGGGCGGCCATCGCGAGATCCTCTGGCCATAGCCAGATCGCAAGGGGCAAGCCAAGCACCCCAGCATAGGTGAATCCCACCGCCAGAGATGCCTTCGAGGTATCGGCATTCGAGGAGATCTTGGCACCGAGCAAGATATAGCCAGCCCAGAAACCGCCCGCGGCTAGCGCCCAGAGGATGCCGCTGGCCTCGCTCGACCACTGCGCCCCGGAAATCACGAGCACGCCCGCGACGGCCAGCCCGAGGGCCAGCCAGTCGCGCAGCAGCGTCGAGCCCCAGGCGGCGACGATCACCGGTCCGATGAACTCGATCGCGACGGCCGAGCCCAGCGGGATGGACTGGATGGCCATGTAGAAGGTCATGTTCATCGCCATCGCGGCCACGCCAAAGAAGGTGGCGATCAGTGCAGGGCGACCGATGAAGGAGCTCGCCGGCGGCCGGAAGAAGGCCCAAAGGATCAGGCCCGCCGTAGCGATGCGGAACCACGCGACCACCACGGGCGGGAAGTGATCGAAGAGCCCCACGGCCAGTGCCGCACCCACGTAGAGCGAGAGGCCGGACACCGCCATGATCGCCGGCGGCAGCACGCGGGAGGAGCCCTGGTGAAAACGCGATCCGAACATGCCGTTGATCCTAGCCAACAGCCTCTAGACACGAAGAAGGGCCCGCACCGTGTGGTGCGGGCCCTTGCTTTCAGCGCTCTAGCGAACTTGCCTCAACTCCGCCGGAGCCGGGTAGTGCGCTTTACTCGCCGCCGGCCAGCTTCTCGCGCAGAGCAGCCAGCTGCTCGTCGGAAGCCAGGGTGCCAGCGTCCTCAGCCGGGGCCTCGGCAGCCTTGGTCTCGGCGCCGGACTCGGAGGAGTAGCCGCCCTCGCCGTTAGCAGCAGCCTCTGCAGCTGCGGCGCGGTGGCGCTCGATCTGAGCTGCGTGCAGACGGTGGCGACGCTCGGACTCGGCGTAGCGAGCCTCCCAAGCCTCACGCTGTTCGTCGAAGCCCTCGAGCCACTCGTTGGTCTCCGGGTCGAAGCCCTCCGGGAAGATGTAGTTGCCCTGCTCGTCGTAGGAGTCGGCCATGCCGTACTTGGACGGGTCGAACTCCTCGGTGAAGTCCTCGTCAGCCTGCTTCAGGGACAGGGAGATACGACGACGCTCGAGGTCGATGTCGATGACCTTGACCATGACCTCTTCGCCAACGTTGACGATCTGGTCCGGAACCTCGACGTGGCGCTCGGCCAGCTCGGAGATGTGAACCAGCCCCTCGATGCCCTCCTCGACGCGGACGAATGCGCCGAACGGAACCAGCTTGGTGACCTTGCCCGGAACGATCTGGCCGATCGCGTGGGTGCGGGCGAAGACGCGCCATGGGTCTTCCTGCGTTGCCTTCAGGGACAGGGAGACGCGCTCGCGGTCCAGGTCGACGTCCAGAACCTCGACGGTGACCTCGTCGCCGACGGTGACGACCTCAGACGGGTGGTCGATGTGCTTCCAGGACAGCTCGGAGACGTGGACCAGGCCGTCAACGCCGCCGAGGTCAACGAATGCACCGAAGTTGACGATGGAGGACACGACGCCCTTGCGGACCTGGCCCTTCTGCAGCTGGTGCAGGAACTCGGAGCGGACCGCGGACTGGGTCTCCTCCAGGTATGCACGGCGGGACAGCACGACGTTGTTGCGGTGCTTGTCCAGCTCGATGAACTTGGCCTCGTTCTCCTGGCCGATGTACGGCTGCAGGTCGCGGACGCGACGCATCTCGACGAGGGAAGCCGGCAGGAAGCCGCGCAGACCGATGTCCAGGATCAGGCCGCCCTTGACGACTTCGATAACCTCGCCGGTAACGACTTCGCCAGCACGGAACTTCTCTTCGACGGAGATCCATGCACGCTCGTACTCAGCACGCTTCTTGGAAAGAACCAGACGACCGTCCTTGTCTTCCTTCTGCAGAACCAGAGCCTCGATCCTGTCACCCAGTGCAACGATGTCTGCAGGATCTGCATCCTTGCGGATGGACAGCTCGCGGGAAGGAATGACGCCTTCGCTCTTGAAGCCGATGTCAACCAGAACCTCATCGTGCTCCAGCTTGACAATTTCGCCCTGTACCAGATCGCCTTCGTCGAAGTTGGTCAGGGAGCCGTCGATCATTGCGTTCATCTGCTCGTCGGAAACATCTTCCCAGTCAATGACAGACGTGTTCTTAATCTCGGTCATGGGACACAGT
>JBHWRM010000041.1:0-7003 GCA_043426695.1 Corynebacterium sp.
CGCAGATCTGAAGCACGGGTAACACCGCACAGCCCCACAGCACCAGGCGGTGTGCCTCCTGCCCCAGCGCCACCAGCACCGCGATGGCGAACAGCAGCAGCACTCGAGTGTTGGCCTTCTTGAAGTCGGACTTCGCGGCCAAGACCACGGGGTTCAGGCGCTTAATCCGGGGGATGCGCACCCCCAGCATCCGATCCTCCGAGGAGAGCACCAGCATGGAGCGCAGGGTCGCCCAGATCAGGATCATCAGCACGATCCCGAGTACTGCGGGCACGACCGTATCAATCGCGACGTACTGGGGGTCAGTGCTGGACATGGTGTGAAAGTTTAGCCCACTGGCCCCACCTCCTGCCCAGCGGCTGGAGGGATTCGGGCTGGGGCTTGTGGGGCGCTACCCTGGGTACTCATGAACGCCCACGCTGCTGCTGAAGCAACCCGCCGCCGTACCTTCGCCGTCATCGCCCACCCGGACGCCGGTAAATCCACCCTCACCGAGGCGCTGGCGCTGCACGCCCACGTCATCCAGGAGGCCGGCGCGGTGCACGGCAAGGCGGGGCGCAAGTCCACCGTCTCCGACTGGATGGAGATGGAGAAGGACCGCGGCATCTCGATCGGGTCCTCGGCACTGCAGTTCGACTACGCACCGGAGGGGCACGAGGGCGAGCCCTACGTCATCAACCTGGTGGATACCCCGGGGCACGCGGACTTCTCGGAGGACACCTACCGTGTGCTCTCCGCCGTGGACGCCGCGGTGATGCTCGTGGACGGCGGCAAGGGCCTGGAGCCGCAGACTCTGAAGCTGTTCCGCGTGTGCAAAGCCCGTGGTCTGCCCATCGTCACGGTGATTAACAAGTGGGACCGGGTAGGCCGGGACGCCCTGGACCTGGTGGAGGAGATCGTCAGCGAGATCGACCTGCAGCCCACCCCACTGTTCTGGCCAGTCGGCGAAGCCGGGGACTTCCGAGGGCTGGCCCGCATCGACGACGACGGCAACGCGGAAGAGTACATCCACTTCACCCGCACCGCCGGCGGTTCCACGATCGCCCCGGAGGAGCACTACACCCCGGATGAAGCCGCCGAGCGCGAGGGGGACGCGTGGGACACCGCCGTCGAGGAGGCCGAGCTGCTAGCCGCCGACGGGGCGCTACACGATCAGGAACTCTTCCTGCAGTGCGTGACCTCCCCGGTGATCTTCGCGTCTGCGATGCTGAACTTCGGTGTGCACCAGATTTTGGACACCCTGTGTGCGCTCGCCCCATCCCCCGCCGGTCGGGCTTCCGACGAGAAGGCGCTGGCCGCTCAGTCCGGTGCCTCCGCCGCGGTGCAGGAGTTCCGCGATACCGAGGATGACTTCTCCGGCGTGGTGTTCAAGGTGCAGGCTGGCATGGATGCCCACCACCGCGACCGCCTGGCGTTCATGCGGATCATTTCCGGCGAGTTTGAGCGCGGCATGCAAGTCACCCACGCCCAGTCGGGCCGTAGCTTCTCCTCCAAGCACGCGCTGACGATGTTTGGCCGGACCCGTGAGACGGTGGAGAGCGCCTATCCGGGCGACATCATCGGACTGGTCAACGCGGGCGCGCTGGCGCCGGGCGACACGATCTACACCGGTAAGAAGGTGCAGTTCCCCCCGATGCCGCAGTTCGCCCCGGAGCACTTCCAGACGCTGCGCGCGAAGTCCCTGGGCAAGTACAAGCAGTTCCGCAAGGCGCTGGAGCAGCTGGAGTCCGAGGGCGTTGTTCAGATCTTGCGCAACGACCTGCGCGGCGACGCTGCCCCGGTGATGGCCGCGGTGGGCCCGATGCAGTTCGAGGTGATGCAGGGGCGCATGGCCGCGGAATACAACGTGGAGACCGTCACCGAGCCGGTGCCGTATTCGGTGGCCCGCCGGACGGATGAGGCCTCCGCCCCACAACTGGGACGCCAGCGTGGCGTGGAGATCTTCACCCGCGGCGATGGCGAGCTGATCGCCCTGTTCGGCGATAAGTGGAAGCTGGCCTTCATCGAAAAGGAGTTCCCGGACCTGACCCTGGAGACGCTGGTCGCCGACTAGCCTCGCCCTGGTGGGCATGGGCGCGACAGTAAGGCTGCCGCCCAGCCGGAACCACGAACGGCCCCGCTGCTTTCCTGCAGCGGGGCCGTTGACGTCCTCAAAGAAAAATCTAGAGCAACAGCGAGGCACCGAAAAGAATGAGGACGGCGGCGACCAGGTAGCCGGCAGCCTTGGCCATCGCGGCTTTGCGTTCGCGCACGGCTGCCATCGCCGAGCCGAAAGCACCGTTCGGGTAAGCACGCACGAGGCCGACGAACACTGCACTCAATGCGGGCAGGCTGAGCGCCAAGCTGGCATAGAAAATCAGCCCGACGTAGCGCAAGACCGCGGAATAGTCCCCGGCAGAGAGATAAGCCAGGCCGGTGAAGAAGGGCGCTGAGGTTGCGGATTGGATCACGCCGAGCAGGAAGCCCAGGCCGAAGGTCGCGGCGGACGGGGTAGTCAGCGGCCCCACCATCCGGTTGAGCAGCTGGGACTGCTCGGCGCCTGGTTTGCTGCGCAGCGTCAGAACAAGGGTGAGAACACCGATAGCGATGAGCACGATGGCGAAGACCGGGGAATCCAACGCGCGCGTGACCGCGTCGCCGAGCCCGTCGAAAGCCAGCATGGTCACCACAGAAAGAACAAGCACACCGAGCCAGTCCCCGCCCACCACGAGCGCGGCGATGCGCCGATAGGGCGCGGCGGGCGGCAGCATCACGCCGAGGGCGACGATGACTCCGATGAGCAGCGCGTTGAGCGAATCAACCAGCGCGAAGGAAACGGCATGCAGCATGACGCCCTAGGCTACTAGCACTTCGCCACCGCTACCCCATTGGCGGGTTTTAGGACTTCTTGGAGCCCTTACCGGGATCCTCATCAACCTCGAGCTTGGCGGCGTAGTCCGGTACGTAGCGGAATTCCTCGCGCGGCGGGCGCTGATAGTTGGACTCGGAGACCGGTCGCTCCGGGATCTCCGGCAGCTCGCGCTCGATGCGGTGGTACGGGATGGAATCCAGCAGGTGGGCGATGACGTTCACGCGGGAACGCTTCTTATCCTCGCTCTCCACCGTGTACCACGGGGCCGATGGGATGTCCGTGTGGACGAACATGGCGTCCTTCGCGCGGGAGTAGTCCTCCCAGCGGGTGATGGACTGCAGGTCCATGGGGGAAAGCTTCCAGCGACGCAGCGGATCCTCGAGGCGAGAGGTGAAGCGTGCGTACTGCTCCTCGTCGGAGACCGAGAACCAGTACTTACGCAGGATGATGCCGTCCTCGACGAGCAGGCGCTCGAAGATCGGGGCCTGGTGCAGGAAGCGGCGGTACTCGTCGGTGGTGCAGAAGCCCATGACACGCTCCACGCCAGCGCGATTGTACCAGGAGCGGTCGAAGATCACGATCTCACCGGCGGTGGGCAGCTTCTCAACGTAGCGCTGGAAGTACCACTGGCCCTTCTCGCGCTCGGTCGGCGCCGGCAGCGCCTCGACGCGGCAGGAGCGCGGGTTAAGGTACTGGGTGATGCGCTTGATAGCCGATCCCTTACCAGCGGCATCGCGCCCCTCCATGACGATGACGACACGGGCTCCGGTCTCGACGACCCACTGCTGCATCTCTACGAGCTCAGCCTGCAGGCGCTTGAGCTCCTTTTCATAAGCCTTCTTCTTCAGCTTCTTCGGATGGGGGTTGTGCGGTCCCTGAAAGGCGATGGCATTATTCATAGTTAATAGAATACTGGGAACAAGCTGACAACGCGCATTCTCAGGTGTCGCCTCGCCGTGATTTTGAACACCCTTCAGGGCCCCTGTTGGCCGAACGTCCCTGACCGATGCACTCACCACCCCATCACTGGCACGCACGGCCCCTACAGCCCTACGAGCCACCCCCGCCACGGCGCAGCAGACAATGAAAGTTTCCTCATTCCATAGGGCAGCTACATATTCGGTTATCATTGATGAACAGAATTTCACGTAGTTTTGCACCAGACAGGGAAAATCCCTATAAGGTTTGCCCCGCACATAAGGGCAAGAAGCTAGTCATTTAGGTGGTTCGAGTTGAGCACAGTACAGAACAGCTCACGCACTCCCCTCGGCGGGGGCTCGGAGGGCCAGCGGCCATTGGTCGTCGATGGCGCTGCGAAGAAGCTACGCACCTTGCGGGACCGGAAGAAGGCGGATACCCGTGACGCCCTCGCCCGTGCGGCGGCCGAGCTCATGCACGAAGAGGGCTCCGACGGCGCCAGCATCCGGGCGATCACCCGGCGCGCCCGGGTTTCCTCCCGCACCTTCCACAACTACTTCCCCAACCGTGACGCGGCGTTCTTGTACTTCATCGAGACCTACGTGCACCAGATTGCCGGGTGGATCGACCGGACCGAGCCGGGACTGACCCCGGTGCAGCTGCTGCGCCGGATCACTCACGAGATTATGACCTCGGGGGAGAACCCGCTACCCGCGATCAACCTCGCGTCCTCCCTCGGTGAGCACATGACGGTGCAGATGGACCAGGAGGGCACGGGCTTGCTGCTCGAGCTTTTCGGCAGCCTGACCCACGCGGTGCACCGCTACTGCGATGGCGCGCTCAGTCTCGTCGAGATCCACCTGCTCATCAACGCCGTGACCGCGATGGTCAATGCCGCCACCGAGATCGCCAACAACCCAGGCTACGCCGGCGAAGAGGCGCTCGAGGACATCCTCAACACCGGCTTCAACCGCCTCGAGCGCGGTTTCGGCGCTAACTAAGCCGGATTAGGACTCCAGCATCTCTCGCCACACGGCTGGGTCCACTTCGCCGGCATCCGCCGGCTCGAAGTGAGGCGATTGGTCCTTATCCACCAGCACCGCCCGAATGCCCTCCGGGAAGTTGGGGTCGCGCCGCAGGGCAGCCCCGACCGCGAACTCGTTGCGCAGCGCGGTGGCCAGGTCTGTGTGGCGGGCATGCCGCATAATCTCTGTGATCGCCACCAGGCTGGTCGGGTTCGCTTTCTTCACCGCCGCGCGCACGTCGTCGAGGAACTTCTCCCCCGCCTCATCTGGGGCGCTGGCCGCAGCAAGCGCCTTGTCGATCTCCAGCCAGGTCTCCCCACCAAAGATCTCGTTGATCAGCTGTGCATTCGCGAGGAGCGTAGAGGGCTCACCCACCGCGTCATCGGCCAGGGCCGAGGCCGGTTCCTGAGCATCCTCCCGCAGCGCCCGGTCCAGCCCCTTCGCCCCCACCGCGTCACCAAACGCCTGCGGATCGGGCGCGAAGTGCGTGGCCAGCCCCGTGGCCAGCAGATCGGCGCTGTTCATCCGCCAGCCGGTGGTGCCGAGGAACACGGCCAACGCCCCGGCCTCCGGGAGCTGCTCCGCGTACCCCTCCGGGGGCGTGAGGTTGTTCAGGCGGTGGGTCATGCCGACGTCCGGAACGAAAGCGATCGCCGCCTCCGGCATCGCAGCCATCACCTTGGGTCCGACGACGCGATGGGAGCCGTGGGCGGAGATCCCGAAGCCGCCACCCATCACCACGCCCTGCCAGACGGCGACGATGGGCTTCGGGTAGGTAGCCAGGCGGCGGTTCAGCCCGTACTCCTCCGTAAAGAACTCGTCCCCGGACTGGTGGAAGCCGGCGGCGTCCTCCTCGGCCACGGATCGGACATCGCCCCCGGCGCAGAACGCCCGCTCGCTGCTGGAACGGATGAGGACCTGCTCGACGGCCGCGTCGTCCAACCAGTCATCCACGGCCTCACGGATCCCCGTGATCATCTCCGGATTGAGGGAGTTCAGCGCCTTTGGACGGTCGAGCTCGATGATCCCCGTCCGTCCTTCAACCACTGTGGAAATAAACTGCGTCACGATACCCACCCTTAGTTAATCGTTTTTTCGCTAGATATAGCTGTGGCGACGGGCCGGGTTTTCCGGCGCGCCGCCACGATAATTTTAGTCGACCTGGAACTCCGCCATGCGGTCCCACTCAGTCTTGCCCGGGATCAGCGTGTTGATGATCTGCGGGGTTTCCTTGAGGATCTTCGGGAACAGCTCCGTGGCATTCTTAAAGTGATCGGAGTTCACGTGCGCCTCCGCGGCATCGTCCTCGAAAGCCTCGATGAGGATGTACTCGCTCGGGTCATCCGTATTGCGGAACCAGTCGAACCAGAGGCAGCCCGGCTCCTTGCGGGTAGCCTCGGTGAACTCCGCGACGTGTTCGCGGAAGTTCTCGACGTACTCGTCCAGGGGCTTGAATCGAACATTAATGAGAATCATGACCCCATGCTAGCTATGTGGCCTCGGACCGCGCCAGGTTTTTATTCTCCGCAGCTGGCTAGGCGTTTTCGCGGCGCTCCGCGGCCTCCAGCCACTCCATTTCCAGCTCCTCGTGCTCATCGTTGGCGGCCTGCAACGCCTCGTTGAGCTCGGCGAGCTTTTCGTGGTCCATGGCCTCGGCTGCCGCGGCCATCTCCTCTTCAAGCCCCGTGATCTTTTCGGCCAGCTTCGCCATCTTCCGCTCCGCGGCGTTCATCTGCTTCCGCAGCTCGCGGTCTTCCTGGGCACTCAGGCCGCTAGACTCCTTCTTTTCTGCTTTCTCGACGTCGCCGCCCTGGCCACCCAGGTTCATGGAGTTTTCATCCGTGCCCTCGGCCTTGGCTTGCTCAGCGCGCAGCTGAAGGTACTGCTCGATGCCGCCGGGGAGGTTTGTGAGCTCCCCATCGCCGAAGAGCGCCCAGGTGGAGTCGCAGAGCCGTTCGATGAGGTAGCGGTCGTGGGAGATGACGACGAGGGTGCCAGCCCAGTTGTCCAGCAGCGTCTCCAGTTCCTGGAGGGTGTCGATGTCCAGGTCGTTGGTGGGCTCGTCGAGCAGCAGCACGTTGGGTTCGCTCATGAGCACGCGGGTCAGCTGCAGACGGCGGCGCTCGCCACCGGAGAGGTCCTTCACCGGCGTGCGCTGCCGCTTCGGGCTGAATCCCAACCGTTCGGCCAGCTGGGAGGCGGAGATCTC
>JBHWRM010000042.1:0-15449 GCA_043426695.1 Corynebacterium sp.
AATGTCGCCGCGCAGGTGCTCACCCTCGATGACCTGGATCCCACCCGTCAGATGCCCGGCCCGCCGGAACCCGGTTTCGGGGTCCTCGCCATCGCCCGCGAGGGTGCCGACGCCGGTGACCGGCCCCTCGTGCAGCGCCCCGAGGAACCCCTCGACATGCCCACCCGCCGCCAGGTGGTGGCCCGCGGTGTCGTCGAACCGCGCGAGGTCGGGGCGGATGAGGTGGAACCGATCGCGGACGGCGCGGGCCAGCGCGACGATGACACTCGCGGCCCCCGCATGCCGCGCGACCTCAGCGGCGGTTCCTCCCTCTTCGACGACTAGAGTTTCCCCGTAGAACCCCGCATCTTTGTAAGGAGAACCCCCATGAGCCGCATCGACGTCGACGCCACCCAACTGGCGCAGCTGGCCGAGCTGGTCAAGGAACTGGCCGTCGTCCACGGGAAGGTGACGCTGTCCTCCGGCAAGGAGGCCGACTACTACGTCGACCTGCGCCGGGCCACCCTGCATGCGGAGGCCTCCAAGCTCATCGGCCAGCTCCTGCGCCAGCTGACCAGCGACTGGGAGTACACCAACGTCGGCGGGCTGACCCTCGGCGCCGACCCGGTCGCCACCGCGATCATGCATGCCGGCGAGGGGGTCGATTCCTTCGTCGTTCGCAAGGAAGCCAAGAAGCACGGCATGCAGCGCCGCATCGAAGGCCCGGATATCGCCGGCAAGAACGTGCTCATCGTCGAAGACACCACGACCACCGGCAACTCCCCGCTCACCGCCGTCGCTGCCGCCCGCGACGCCGGGGCGAACGTCGTCGGCGTGGCCACCGTCGTGGACCGAGACACCGGTGCCCGCGACGTCATCGAGGCAGAGGGCCTGGAATATCGCCCGCTGCTCGGCCTGGCCGACCTTGACCTGAATTAGGCCTGCCCGCCGACGCGGTGGAGCGATAGCCACGCCGCGAACCCACAAGGAGACACCGATGCGCAGCACCCTGATGCAGAACCGAATCCTGAGCCACGTGCTGGAGCGAGCCGCCGAAGGCGCCCGCGCCCTGCGCACCGCCGCGCGCCACCCACACCCGGGACGCATTGCCTACCTGGCGGCCGGCGCCGTCTCCGTCGCTGCCGCAGCCACGCGTTCGGATCGCATCACGCGTGCCGTGAAACCAACGCTCATGCCCCTGCTCGCGAGCACCGTGCTCGCGCCTGGAGCTACCGCAGATAACCCGCGCTCCTGGCGCAAGATCCGCACCCCCAACACGGGTCAGGCGCTTCTACTCGCAGGCCTTGTGGGCGGCTGGCTGGGGGACATCACCCTGATGAATACCCAGTCCCGCAGCTCGGAGCCAGTCGAGCGGGCTAAAAACCTTAACCGGGGCGCGGCGTGGTTTAGTGCCAACCAGCTGGCCTATATCTGGCTGCTCGCCAAGCGAGGCGCCCGGCCGTCGCCGACGGTCGCCGCGGCCCACCTGCCGGCCCTGGCGACGGGGCTGGGGCTAGCCAGCTGGAAGCTACCAACGGCCCTACCCGCCGCGGGTGGCTACGGCTCCCTGCTGGGAGCTACCAACATGCTGGCTCAGGACCCGTCTCTCCTTCGCGGCACACCAGAGGAAACCCCAGAGGACTACGGGCACGCCCTCGGCGGAACGCTCTTCCTGCTCTCCGACGCCCTGATCCTCAACCGCCTCACTCTGTTGAAGCACGCGCAGCACCCCACCGCGCCAAGGGCGCTGAAGATCATCGACGCGATCACCGACGGCGCGGTCATGGCGACCTACGTCATTGCGCAGCTGCTGCTCGTCGACGGCATTAATGGCGCCTTGCACGAGAAACCGGAAAAGGTCGCGTAGTGAGCCACGAAGACAGGCAGGAAAGCACGCAGCCAGGCAACCAGTCGGCCCAGCAGCCGGAACCCACCGGAGGCACCGGCAAGGGACCGACCGAGTGGTTCGAATCCCGTATCGGCGTCGGCCCCTGGGAGCAGGAGTACCCCGGGGTGCCGCTGCCGACGGAGGCCCACTTCGACCCGGAACTGCTCGACAACGGTGACAGCCGCAACGTCGTCGACGCCTACCGTTACTGGAAGATGGACGCCATCGTCGCGGACATCGACTCCCGCCGACACGAGTTGCACATCGCCATCGAGAACTTCGAGAACGACGCCAACATCGGCACCGTCGTCCGCACCGCCAACGCCTTCGCAGTGGATACGGTCCACATCGTCGGGCGCAAGCGCTGGAACCGGCGGGGCGCGATGGTCACCGACCGCTACCAGCACCTCGAGCACCACAAGACGGTCGCCGAGGTGTTGGACTACGCGGCGGAGCAGGACCTGGCGGTCGTCGCCGTGGACAACACCCCCGGCTCCGTGCCGCTGGAGACCGCTGAGCTGCCGCGCCGCTGCCTCCTGCTCTTCGGCCAGGAGGGGCCCGGAGTGACCGAGGAGGCGCAGCGCGGGGCGCGGATGACCGTCTCCATCGCGCAGTTCGGATCCACCCGCTCGATCAATGCGGGCGTGGCAGCGGGGATCGCGATGCACGCCTGGATCCGGCAGCACGCGGACCTCTCCCAGGCCTGGTAAAAGCAGCAAAACTTCGCGAAAATCGCCGGGATTGGGCAGACTTAAGGCGTGCACGAACGTTGGGATTACCGGGCCGATCTGGCCCAGCAAGCAATCATGGACCGCCACGCCTCGAAAGTATGGGGCGTGCCGCGGACTAATCTTGCTGTGATCGCCTGGCCGCCCCTGGCGCGGGACAAGGCCTTTTACCGCTGGCACTACTGGTGGCAGGCCCACTATGTGGACTGCCAGGTGGACGCCACGCGCCGTCGACCTTCCAAGACCCGCCAGCGCGCACTGCGGGCCACGCTGCGTGGCATGCGGCTCCGCAACCTCGCACCCCTGACGCGGAATAACTACTACGACGACAAGGCCTGGCTCGCGCTGGCCATGTGGCGTGCGGAGCAATACACCAAGGTCAAGCGGGTCTCTGCCCGCAAGGACCTGGAGGAGAACATCCTGGAGGGCGTGGATTCGCTCACCGGAGTGCTGCCGTGGCGCAGTAACGAGACCTTCTACAACGTTCCGACCAACGGGCCGGTCGCGATCATGGCCGCCCGCACTGGGCGCCTCGATCTGGCCCGCCAGCTGGTCGACTGGATCTGGGAGAACATGCTCAACGAGGACGGCCTAGTCATGGACGGGCTGTGGATGCGCATGAATGGGCCCGTCCCCGAGCCCACGATCCACAGCTACTGCCAGGGCGTTGCCCTCGGGGCCTGCGTCGAGCTGGCCGCCGCCGAGCGCGAGCAGGCCCGCGTCGGGGAGGACGAGGTCTCGGAGGTCGGGATGGACTATATCTACCGCGCCTGCGGCCTCATCGACGCGATCTCCGAGCACCTGACCAACTCCAATTACGTCATCAACGCCCCCACCGCCGGCGGCGACGGCGGCCTGTTCAACGGCATTTTGGTCCGCTACCTCGCGCTCGCGGTGGAGAAGTTGCCGGAGCTGGGGCCGCGGACGCGCAAAGCCCGCTCCCAGGCGCGCCGGATCGTCCTGCACTCCGCTGAGTCCGCCTGGCGCTACCGTCTGGAAGTGGACGGGCTGCCCGTCTTCCCTTCCCGGTGGGATCGGGACGCGACGTTGCCGCATTCCGGTGGCCTGGTTGGTGCGACGATCGCCGGGGCGGTGGCTAGTTCCGACATCGCGGAGCGGGATCTGTCTGTGCAGCTTTCCGGGTGGAAGCTGATGGAGGCTGCCGCGCGCATCACGGAGCTGGAGGCCGCCCAGCGCGAGCAGGGTAACTAGCGCCCCAGCTTTTAGAGAATCCCTGGTCGTAGGGGTTCTTTGCCACATGCCTGTGCTGCTTGCCCCCTCAAACGGGCGGGGACCGGCTGGGCTGCCGACGCGTAGAATGAAGTGCAGGCATAATTCAGGTGAGTAAACCATGCTGAGCGGGTGGCCCACGCCGCCCCGAAGCGGCACATAGGAGGCAAAAATGGCAATTGCAACCCCGGACGTCTACCGCGACATGCTGGACAAGGCCAAGGAGGGTGGCTTCGCTTACCCAGCGATTAACTGCACCTCCTCCGAGACCATCAACGCCGCCCTGAAGGGCTTTGCGGACGCCGAGTCCGACGGCATCATCCAGTTCTCCATCGGTGGCGCAGAGTTCGGTTCCGGCCTGAATGTGAAGAACATGGTGGCGGGCGCCGAAGCACTCGCGGCATTCACCCACGAGGCTGCGAAGCACTATGGCGTGAACGTCGCGCTGCACACCGATCACTGCCAGAAGGAGAAGCTGGATACCTTCGTCCTGCCGCTGCTGGAGATCTCCCGCAAGCGCGTCGAGGCCGGCGAGAACCCGCTGTTCCAGTCCCACATGTGGGATGGTTCCGCCACCCCGATCGACGAGAACCTGCAGATCGCCAAGGACCTGCTCGACAAGTCCGTCGCCGCGAACATCATCCTCGAGGTTGAGATCGGCGTCGTCGGTGGCGAGGAGGACGGCGTCTCCGCCGACCCGAACGCAAACCTCTACACCACCGAAGAGGACTTCGAGAAGACCATCGACGTCCTCGGCCTGGGGGAGAAGGGCCGCTACCTGCTGGCCGCAACCTTCGGCAACGTCCACGGCATCTACAAGCCGGGCAACGTGAAGCTGCGCCCAGAGGTCCTGGACATGGGCCAGAAGGTCGCGGAGAAGAAGCTGGGCGTGGCTGAGGGTACCAACCCATTCGACTTCGTCTTCCACGGCGGCTCCGGCTCCGAGAAGGAGAAGATCGAGGAGTCCCTGCGCTATGGCGTCATCAAGATGAACATCGACACCGACACGCAGTACTCCTTCACCAACCCGGTCGCCCGCCACATGTTTGAAAACTACGACGGCGTATTCAAGATCGACGGCGAGGTCGGCAACAAGAAGGTCTTCGACCCACGCTCCTACCTGCGTAAGGCTGAGCAGTCGATGTCCGAGCGCATCGTCGAGGCCTGCCAGGACCTGCGCTCTGCAGGCAACACGCTGGGCAAGTAAAAACCGCTTCAGCCGGCGCGGGGAAGGAATCGCCCTGCGCCGAAGCAAAAACTGATCAGGAGGAAGGATCAATGGCTGAACAACTGCGTACCGGCCGAGACCTCTTCGGTGCCGAGCACCCCGAGGTTCGCTTGCCGGAGGAACTGACCAGCGCCGTCACTGCCGATGACGCGGGCGCGGACCTGGACTCGCTGGCGAAGATCGCGAAGGCCAACCCGAAGGACTCCGGTGCGTGGGCTGCGCTGGCCTTCCGCCTGATCGAGGCTGATGAACCGGTCACCGCCTACGCCTGCGCCCGCACCGGCTACCACCGGGGGCTGGATGCGCTGCGTGGCAACGGCTGGCGGGGCACCGGCCCAGTGCCGTGGGACCACGTCCCCAACCAGGGTGTTCTGCGCGCGATCGGCGCGCTCGTCGTCGCTGCGAAGCGCATCAATGAGGACGACGAGGTCATCCGCTGCCTCAATCTGCTCAACGACTGTGACCCCGCAGCCGTGCCCGCGATGAACCTTGAGGACATCGACAAGCTTTAAAAGGCTTGAACGCCCTCTTACTCTCAGCCCTTCGTGCTCGAGGCCACAGCTGGACGTGGCACACTGAAGGGCATGAGCGCGCATCGGCCGAAAGATATCCCGCTGGGGGAGGACCTGGGTGAAATCCTCGATAAAGAGGAGGCCAAGTCCCGCCCCGCCCGGGCCCGGCTGCGTGCCCTGATCCGCCGCCGGCCGGGCATCGCGGCCGCCGCGCGCAGCATCCGAGACCTCGCGCCGAAGCAACGCATGACGCGCGTGCAGGTTTCCTTCATCTTCGCCTTCCAGTGTGCGCTCGCCGCCGCACTGGCGTACTTAATTGCGATCGAGCTTTTCGATCACCACAACCCGTTCTTCGCTCCGATGGCGGGCATCATCACCCTTGGGGTCAGCGGCGGCAAACGCCTCCGCCGCGCCTTCGAGCTGGTGTTGGGGGTCAGCCTCGGGGTGGGGATCGGCGACCTTGTGATCCGAGAAATCGGTGCCGGCTATTGGCAGATCGCCGTGGTGGTCTTCACCGGCATCGTCATCGCCAGCTTCGTCGACCGCAGCCCGATGGTCGCGATGCAGGCGGCCAATACCGGGGTGCTGATCGCCACCTTGCTGCCACCTGGTTCCGGGGGCTCTGGCGACCGCATGGTCGATGCGCTGATCGGCGGGGTGATCGGCATGTTTGTCATGGCTATCGTGCCCCGCTCGCCGCTGCGCGCCGCCCGCCGCGACCTGTCCTCCCTGATCTCCAAGTCCGCGCTCGTGCTCGACGAGGTCGCGGCAGCGATGGAGCTCGGCGACGGCGACGCCCTGGCCGAGGCGCTAGAGACCGCGCGCGGTACTCAGTCCACGGTGAATTCCCTGATGGCGGAGTCCAAGGGCGGCGACGAGATCGTCACCATCTCCCCGCTCTACTGGTCCGCCCGGCGCCATTCCCGCTCCATGCAGCGGGCACTCCTGCCGGTGGATAACCTGGTTCGCAACATCCGGGTGCTCGCCCGCCGGGCGGAGATCATGGTCGAGGACGGCGAGCCGGTGTCGGAGGAACTTGTGGAGGTCGTCCGTGACCTCTCTGACGCACTCGGCCACCTGGGCGCGCTGTACACGATGGGGGGCACCCGTGGCAGCCGCCAGGAGCTGGTCGAGATCCCAGAGGTGATCCGCGCGCTGCAGAAGCTGGCATCGGAAGCTAAGCCGGACATCATTCCGGACCAGGGGCTTTCGGGCCTGGTGATCGTGGCGCAGGTGCGCTCCGCGATCGTGGATGCGCTGATGGTCTGCGGCTATTCTCGCCCCTCCGCGATGGCATCCCTGGCGCCCACGGTGAAGAACCCGTGGCACCCGCCGGAGGTCTGGGGCGAGGACCCGGATTTCGACGAGGACTGATCCCCACCGCTGCTAGCGGCGAATGAACTGCCCGTCGCGCAGGTGCCGGTAGAAGGTCACGGCCTTCAGCGGTCGCGGGTGGGTTACCGTATCCCGGGTGACCGTCATCGCCCGGGCACCTGCCTGCAGCGCCCGGCCCTTCAAAATCGTGGGCTCGGCCGGCGGTCGCAAGCCCGCTGTGAACTTCGCCCACCAGCCGCCCGAACGGGCTTTCTCTAGCCGGTTGACCTGCTCCGGGCTCGGCAGCTGCACCGCGGCGATCCCTGGGGCCGATGGGGTCGGCACCAGCCGCACCCCGTGGGTGAAGTCCCCGCGTACCCCACGATCGTGGTGGTAGAGCGTATTGGAGTCCACGATGACCTCCCCGTAGAGCTCCCCGCCCTCCGGCCCTGTCAGCTCCGCGCTGCCCAGCACCACGATGGAGTGGTCGTCGCGAATGACGGGCGTGGGGGACGGCGGGGCGGTGAGCGCGAACTCCAGTGCTGCGCCCGGTTCCTCGGGCAGTCCCCAGCTGTGGGCGATGGCGCTCTCCCCGTCGGTGGGGACGAAGGCCAGCTGTGCCCACAGCGCGTCGATACGCATGAGCTTGGAGGCCACGGCGGCCAGGGTGGCGTCCTCACCGATGACGACTACCCGCACCGGTTCGCTGGTGACGTGCGGGGCGGGCTGCGGCTCGCCCTGGTGCGGCACGTCCGGCTGGGCGGCGATCTCGTCGAGCGTGGGGGTGGGTTCGGTGACCAGCTCCGGCAGCGGATTGAGCACCTTCAGCTCGCGGCGGGTCGGAACCGTGGAGACCTCGTGGAACTCCAGCTTCTCCGAGTTTTCGCCGGCGGCCGCGCGGACGTCCTGCTCCGTGAAATTGGAGTTTAGGGTGAGCAACACGATTATCATGGCGTTTAGCTTAACCCGGGCGGCCACCACCGCGAGCGTGAGCCAAACGTGATGCCAGCCGCCCGCGAGACCCCGTACGAGAAGAAAGGTGATTTATTCACGTGGATGGCTTCACACCCTTCGACGTCGTGATGGATATCGGCTGGATTTCGGTGCTGCTCATCGTGGGCAACCTGATGCGACGCTTCATCCCCTGGTTCCAGAAGCTCCTGATTCCCGCTCCAATCACCGCGGGCCTGCTAGGTCTGCTGTTAGGGCCCAACGCGTTGGGCCTGATCCAGTTCAGCGAGCACTTCGGGGACTATGCAACGATCCTCATCGCCGTCGTCTTCGGTGCGCTGCCGTTCACGATGAATTTCGACGCCAAGGTGCGCCAGGGCGCGCGCACGATGTGGTCCTACTCCGTGGGCATGTACCTGGGGCAGTGGGGCTTCTTCGCGCTGTTGGGTGTGCTGCTATTCGCCCCACTGTTTGGGACGCCAGACTGGTTCGGCATCATGCTGCCCGTCGGTTTCGTCGGTGGTTTCGGTGTCGCGGCCGCAGTCGGCGGCGCGCTGGATTCCGCGGGCATGACTGAGGCCACGAGCCTGGGGTTCACCGCCGCTGCGGTGGGCATGTTCTCCGCGATCATCGGTGGTGTGATCTTCGCCCGCTGGGGCTCGAAGAGGGGGCACACCAATGAGCTGCCCCGCCTGGACCAGCTGCCGGAGGAGATGCGCACCGGCATTATTTCCCTGCCTGGTCAGCGCCCGAGCGTGGGGCGGGCTACCACGAGCCCGTCCTCGATTGAACCGATCGCGTTGCACATCGCGGTGCTTACCGTGACGCTCTTCCTGGCGAATATCCTGACCAATTGGCTCAACGAGACCTTCCCGGCCTTGAGCTTCCCGCTGTTCGCGATGGCTTTCCTCGTGGGCTTGGCCGGGGTGGGCGCGCTCCACCTGCTCAAGGCCCCGCACTACCTGGACACGAAGCTGATGGGTTCAGTCTCGGGTGCGTCGACGGACTTCCTGGTCGCGGTGGGCATCGCGTCCATCGTCCCGGCGGTGGTCGCGAGCTACATCCTCCCGCTGATCATCCTGTTCGTTGTGGGGCTGGCCTTCTGCCTGTTCCTCTTCTTCTACGTTGCGCCCCGCACCTTCGACCACGGCTGGTTTGAGCGCGCCGTGTTCAGCTGGGGCTGGGCCACCGCGTCGGTGGCCACGGGCATCGCGGTACTGAAGATCGTCGACCCGGAGATGCGTTCCGGCACCCTCGAGGAGTTCGGGATGGCCTATGTGGGATTTGCCCCCTTCGAGATCGCTGCGGCGATCCTCGCGCCCATCGCGATCATTGCGGGGTTGGTGTGGCTCTTCGGCGGAGTCGCCCTCATCGCCGGGCTGGTGATGCTGATCCCGCCGATCATCGCGCTGAAGAAGAGCCGGGCCACGACCTCGTAGTATGATCTTTAAGTTGGACTACCCCCAATAAGCGAGGACAAGAGAAGTCAAATGGCAGCAATCATCGTTGTCGGTGCCCAGTGGGGCGATGAGGGCAAGGGTAAGGCGACGGACATCCTGGGAGGCCAGGTTGATTACGTCGTGAAGCCCAACGGCGGTAACAACGCCGGCCACACCGTCGTCGTGGGAGGGGAGAAGTACGAGCTGAAGCTCCTGCCTGCCGGCATCCTCTCCGACAACGCCACCTCCATCATTGGCAATGGCTGCGTGGTGAACCTGGAGGCCCTGTTCGAGGAGATCGACGGCCTGGAGGCCCGCGGTGCTGACACCTCCCACCTGCGTGTGTCCGCCAACGCTCAGCTCGTCGCCCCGTACCACGTGGCGATTGACCGCGTCTCCGAGCGCTTCCTCGGCAAGCGCGCCATCGGCACCACCGGCCGTGGCATCGGCCCGACCTACCAGGACAAGGTCGGCCGCGTCGGCATCCGCGCCCAGGATCTGCTGGACGAGTCCATCCTCCGCCAGAAGATCGAATCCGCGCTGGATAAGAAGAACCAGATGCTGGTGAAGATGTACAACCGCCGCGCGATTGATCCGGAGGAGGTCGTGCAGTACTTCCTGTCCTACGCGGACCGCCTGGCACCGATGCTCATCGACTCTTCGAAGGTCCTCAACGAGGCCCTGGACCGCGGCGAGCGCGTGCTGATGGAGGGCGGCCAGGCGACCATGCTGGACGTGGACCACGGCACCTACCCGTTCGTCACCTCCTCCAACCCGACCACCGGCGGCGCCTGCGTGGGCTCGGGTGTGGGCCCGACACGCATCACCAGCTCCCTGGGCATCATCAAGGCCTACACCACCCGCGTCGGTGCCGGCCCGTTCCCGACGGAGCTCTTCGACAAGTGGGGCGAGTACCTGCAGACCACCGGCGGCGAGGTCGGCGTGAACACCGGCCGCCCGCGCCGTTGCGGTTGGTACGACTCCGTCATCGCGCGCTACGCCTCCCGCGTCAACGGCTTCACGGACTACTTCCTGACGAAGCTGGACGTCCTGACGGGCATCGGTGAGATCCCAATCTGCGTGGCCTACGACGTCGACGGTGTCCGTCACGACGAGATGCCGATGACCCAGACCGAGTTCCACCACGCCACCCCGATCTACGAGACGATGCCGGCGTGGGACGAGGACATCACCGGCTGCCGCACCTTCGAGGAGCTGCCGGAGAAGGCGCAGGACTACGTCAAGCGCTTGGAGGAGCTTTCCGGCTGCCGCATGTCCTACATCGGCGTGGGCCCGGGTCGCGATCAGACCATCGTGATCAATGACATCCTCAAGGACTAACGGGGCTCACGAGCCGGGTAGCGTGCCCAGCCGGGACACCGACTGGGTCTTCGCTGCCTCCAATGGCTTCGCCCACCGGGTGGGGGATCCCGAGGAGCTGCACCAGCTGTTGGCGGCCGCGCTCCAGGCACCCCCGGCTGCCGGCCTGGAGTGGATCCAGGTGCAGCACGCGGTGGAAACCCACGTCTACGTGGCCTTCGACGCCGCGGACGGCACCGATATTGCCACGGAGGGTGCCACCGATACCGTGGACCCCGCAGCGGCTGCCACCGCCGCCACGGACCCCGCCGCAGACACCGATTCCGGGCAGCAAAAATGGCGGGTCAGCGCCGATGAATCGACTCGACCCGCCATGGGTAAGGCCGCCGGTGCGGTGCTGACCCCGGCTGAGGCCGCGCAGCTCGCCCGGCGACTGCTCTAGTTAGCTCAGCTTGAGATCAGTGACACACGTAGCGCCATCTGTCTTGGTAGAAAAATCGGTGCTGCCTGATTTTCCTTCGTGAGTGACTTCAATCTTGCCATCGATATTCCGCGGCAGCCATACGCCGTAGAAACCGTTATCGAAGGTCTTTACGCGGTCGTCGACCAAGACTCGGTTCGATCCTGATTCAATAATTCTGATGTGGATCGGGGTCCTACGCATTTCCCCCCGGCACGTTGTCAGGCTGTGGAATGTGCACGGGTGAGTGTCATTGAGATAGGGCGCGAAGGACACATAAGTCTTGTTTTCGGGCATGTCCATTGCAGCGTTGCCCCCGTTGGTGCTCAGCTCCAGCTGGTCAATGCCCACGGACGCGATGAGGTCCTTTGGTCTTTCGTCCACTGGCATACGGTCCAAGGCGTCGACGACTTCCTCGACGTCCCGACCTTCGAGAGAATAGGGGGCGAGGACGTCCGCAGGGGTCGTCTGGGAGTTTTCCTGGCTCTGGGTTTCGACGGCGCTCGTCGCAGTATCAGTCGACGGGTCGCCACTGGAAGCACAGCCGACGAGCCCGAGTGTTACGGCAGCGAGGAGGAAGGGGAGCTGGGTTTTGCGCACGATGAACGCGGTCCTCGTTCTTTGACGGAGTGGGCGATGGAACTTGTCCAGCATGGCACAATGCCGGGGCAAAATGCCCCGGCATTGGCGTGGAATCTTCTGTGAGTCCCCTGCTACCAGCCGGAAGTTGAATTGCACAGAGCATGTCGTGCTCTAGATACAGCTCGCCCGGCGGCTGCTCTAACTAATACTTCCGCAGGTGCAGCCGCGGCTGCCCGCGGAATTTCGCGCG
Organism: Corynebacterium sp.; assembly: GCA_043426695.1. Lineage (GTDB taxonomy): Bacteria > Actinomycetota > Actinomycetes > Mycobacteriales > Mycobacteriaceae > Corynebacterium. The sequence continues at coordinate 11,882 of JBHWRM010000042.1, forward strand.
GAGGAAGTTAGCAACCTCCGTATTCAGCAGGTACAGATCCTCCGTGAGCGTGCCGAGGGAGCGCAGCGCGAGCCCCGGCCCGTCGATGAGGGTGACCCCGAAGCGCACGGTCTCCTTGAACTCCACGCCCGCGAGGTATTCCCGCAGCTCGTCCAGCAGCGCGGCGTCGATGCGCCGGTCCACGGCCAGCAGGGAGCCCACGTGGGTCTGATCCTCCATGTAGAGGATCGAGTCCTCGGTGAACTCGTTGGAGCCTGGCAGGATCAGCAGGTTATCCAGCACCGCGAGCTTGCCGTCCACCTCGACGGTGGTGTGCAGGCGCACGTCCTGGAACTTGAAGCGGGTGCCGTCCGGGGACCAGCCCGGCGTCACGATCTCCGCGGTGACCAGGGAGGCGCTGGAGTCCATCTGCACGTTCATGAACTGTGCATAGGAGGCGTCCTCGTACGCGATCAGCTGATCGGGCAGGTACTCGAAGACGGCGTCCTCGCCCAGCACGACGTGGACGTCCTGCAGGGAGCGGTCTTCCGGCGTCTTGTAGATCTTCGTCGCTGACTGGTCGCTCAGCAGCAGGCTCGAGCCCTCGTCCACGCGGACGGTGATGTGGTAATCATCGCCGCGCAGATAGCCGCCGCCCGGGTTGACGATCTGGAAGTAGACCTGGCCGGAATCGTCGAGGTAGTGGGGGCGGATAACGCGCAGGGCGTTGTGGTAGTACTGCCGCTTCGAGTAGGACTTACCCTCCCGCTGCGCGATGTGCAGGTCGAGCCTGCCGATGGGGTCGCGCAGCGAGTGATACCGCTTCGGTGGGGTGTCGATGAACGGGGAGGCTTTCACGGATTAGCTCTCCGCCAGGTCGCTCATCAGGACGTCCTCGCGGATCCAGCGCAGGACGCCGTCGAGGCCCTCGTCGGTCTTCAGGTTGGTCATGACGAAAGGCTTCTCGCCGCGGAAGTTCTTGGAGTCGGCCTCCATGACGGACAGGTCGGCGCCGACATAGGGTGCCAGGTCCGTCTTGTTGATGACGAAGAGGTCGGACTTGATCATACCCTGACCAGCCTTGCGCGGGATCTTCTCACCCTGTGCGACGTCGATGATGTAGATGGAAAAGTCGACGAGCTCCGGGGAGAAGGTTGCGGAGAGGTTATCGCCGCCGGACTCGACGAAGACGATGTCCAGGTTCGGGTGGCGCTTGACGATCTCCTCGTAGGCCGCGTCGTTCATGGACGTGTCTTCACGGATAGCGGTGTGCGGGCAGCCACCGGTCTCGACACCGATGATGCGGTCCTCATCCAGGACGGAGTTGCGTGCCAGGATCTTCGCATCCTCGAGAGTGTAAATATCGTTCGTGATCGCGGCCATCTCGATCTCGCCGTCGAGGGCGCGGGTGATGCGCTCGATGAGCTCGGTCTTGCCGGAGCCGACCGGGCCGCCGATACCAATCTTGATAGGTGCCATGATTCTCTAGGCCTTCTTTCTTGTCTTCTTTTTCTCTTATATTTCAGCGCGCCGCTGGTCTTGGGTATTCCTCAGATAGCGGGGGGAGCAGCGGGTACGCGGTGCCCTTGTGTTCCGCCGGAGAATCCGTGGACCACCGGCGGGTTTGCGCCCCAAGGGCTAGGACATAAACATGCGGGAACGGTGCGTCTCGTGCTGGATCTGCGCGATCTCCAGGCCGGGGGAGGACATGCCGAGGTCGATCATTCCCAGGGTGAAAACCTTCTCCGCGGTGCGGTTGATGACCGGGTACATCGCGGAGAGCACTCGCTGTCCGGCGTCCTGGCCGATAGGGATGCCGCGGATACCGTTCTGCGTCAGCGAGACGGTCAGCTGCATGAGGTAGCTGCGCACCGCTTCGGCGATATCCAGGCCGAGCACGCCCAGTGCCAGTCCGTGCACGATAGCGGGGCTGCCGTGCAGCTCGCCCTCGCGGACGTCCTTGCAATAGCGCTGCAGGATCGGGGACTCAGGCACCGCGACGGGGCCGATCTTGGCCATGCGGGTGCCCATCGAGGAATTCGCATCGCGGACCTGGCGAGGCACGAGGGAGACGTGTGCGAGCTGGTCGAGCTCAGCAAGGCGTGCGTAGGCGGCGTCCTCGTCGAGCTCACCGCTGTTGACCTGCGCGCCGATCTCCGCGGCGAAGCGGCAGATCAGGCCATCGTTATAGGCAGCCTGGCGCAGATAGGCCCGCAGCCAGGTCGCGAAGGTGTCCGGGTCGTGGACGTCGTCGCGCTGCAGGTAGGTCTCCATGCCGTAGGAGTGGCTGAATCCACCGGTGGGCAGCGCGGAGTCCGTGAAGTGCAGCATCGCTAGCTGCGCGCGAACCGCGGAGAGGACGTGCTGTGGGCCGGTCTCGGCCTGCTCGTTCTTCTTGCTCTTAGTGGGAGTGTTCTGCATGGCGGAATGCCTCCGGCATTACTCGGTCTTCGCGGGTGTACTGCGCGTCGACGTGCTTGAGGTGGTCCTCGACCGTGTGGTCGTACTGGAGCACCATGACGGTTTCGCCGTACTCGGAATCCTCACCGAAGAACTGGGCCTGGAGGTGGCGGTTGCCCAAGGAGTGGGCGACCTTGCCCATCTCCAGGGTGTTGCGCGGGCGGTAGACCAGGACGTCGGTCGGCAGCACCTCGACGGTGATCAGCAGGCCGTCGTTCTGGTACAGGATGTCGCCGTCCTTGAGCTCCTTGACCTCCGACGGCAGGCGAAGGCCGATCTCGCGGTCCGCGTCTGTGGTGACGCGCTGAATACGCTTGACCAGATCGAGAGTCGGCAGCTTGACCTTTTCCTCGCTGTACTGGGCGATCTCATCGGCGGAGAGCTGTGCGCGGTTCCCCAGAATCTCGGTGATAATCATTTCCGGCTCCTAATAAATGACGTTGCTCAATTGACTGCGTGTTTATTTATGCAGCCTCAAGTCTAACGAAAAAATGCACCGCGATGGCGGCAAAAGCCGCCGGTCGCGGTGCATTAGATCACAGAAGCAATACTGCCTTTGGCCTTAGAAGAGGAAGAACTTCTGGCCCATTGGCAGGGTCTCGGTCGGCTTGGAGCCCTCGACGAGCTCGCCGTCCAGACGGACCTGGTAGGTCTGCGGATCCACCTCGATCTTCGGGGTGGCTGCGTTGTGCTTCAGGTCCTTCTTGGTGATCTCGCGCATATCGCGTGCCTCGACCAGCTTGCGGTTGCCGGAGATCTTGCCCTCGACGCCGGACTGCAGAGCAACGCTCGGGACAAAGGTCACGGATGCGGAGTTCACAGCGGCACCGTAGGAGCCCCAGTTGCGACGGTACGTCACTGGCTGCGGGGTCGGGATGGAACCGTTGGAGTCGCCCATCTCGGAGTAAGCGGCCTGGCCGGACTTCAGGACCACCTTCGGCTTTACGCCGAAGAAGCGCGGCTCCCAGAGCACCAGGTCAGCCATCTTGCCAACCTCCACGGAGCCAACGATGTGGCTGATGCCGTGGGCGATGGCCGGGTTGATGGTGTACTTGGAGACGTAGCGCTTGATGCGGTTGTTGTCGTTGCCCTCGGAGTCGCCCTCCAGCGGGCCGCGCTGCTGCTTGTT
>JBHWRM010000043.1:0-4960 GCA_043426695.1 Corynebacterium sp.
GCTTCCAACTCGCTTGAACCTGCGACTTTGCAGTGTGGTCATGTAAAACTTCACTTTCTGGCGAGCTCAGAGGGGCTAGAAAATCTCGATGCGCGCGCCGATGGATTCCGCGCTGAGCAGCTGATCCACCCAGCCCTTCGCCCCCGGGCTCACACGGATCACCGGGCGCGGATCCGTGGCATCCCCGTGCTTCGTCGTAGCCTCGTAGCGCTTTCGGGCGGCGTAACCAGCCTCCGTCAGCGCGCTGAGGTCCTTGTGCTTCAGCTCCTCGCGGGCCTGGTTGAGGATCTCGAGGGCTTCGTCGAAGCATTCGATCAGGGCATCCCGGTTTCCTTCGCACATCGCCCGGACCAGCGACGGGGCGGTGCCAGCCACCCGGGTGGTGTCGCGGAAGGACCCGGCGGCCAGGGCGAGGCTGAGCGGCCCACCCTGGTCGCCCACCATCGCCAAGGTCTCGGCGAAAACATGCGGCAGGTGGGAAATCCGGGCCACCGCGCGGTCGTGCGCACCCGAGTGGCTTGGGATTGTGATCGCGCCGGTGGCCTCCGCGATGCGTACCACCCGCTCGAAGGTGGTGAACCACGCGCGCGGTGGCTCGTTCTCAGCGACGGCCCGGTCGTAGGTGACCACCCACACGGCGCCGTCGAAGAGCCCGTTGAGGGTCGCGCGCCAGCCCGAATGCGCGGTCCCCGCCATCGGGTGCCCGCCGACGAAGCGATCAGCCATCCCGCGGTCCTCGATCAGCGCGTGAACCTCGCCCTTCACGCTGGTCACATCGGTCAGGCCCACGCTCGGGGCGTGCTGGCTGACGGCGTCCAAAATCTCGGGCAAGGCGGGAGCAGGCACACCAAGGACGACGAGGGCGTCCTCCCGTTCCGCGCGCTGCAGGGTCGCGGCGAGGTCCCCGGAGACGTCGTAACCATCCTCGGTGGCCTGATCCACCGTCTTCGCGGAACGATTCCAGCCGAACACGGACCAGCCGTCGTCCGCGAGGTCGCGCAGCACGGAGCCGCCGATCAGCCCCAGGCCCAGGACGCACACCGGGAAGCGCTCGAACGCGGTCGGGGTTCCTGGGGACGGGTGCAGAGGGTGGCGGGTGGGCTGGGATTCATGCTGCGTACTCACGCTTTAATTCTCTCATAAGCCCCGGGCGCGCGCCGGGGACTGAAGCAGCCGGCGAGGTAACAGGAGCGCCACCAACAATGGGAGGGCTGGCGGTGCAGACTCACGCCCTGTGACCGGCTAAAATCCGAATTATGAGTAACACTGACTCCTTCGACACGATCGCTGTCGTGGCGACCAGCACCGAGCAGGGCTGGGCGCTCCGCGAGCTGCCTGATGACGCGACCGATTCCCTCGAGAGCCTCGTCGACCACCTCCGCAGCGAACGCGCCGAAGGTGCCGTTCTGGGGTTGGTCTGCATCGAAGACTCCTGGTGCGCGATCGTGCGCCCCGTCCCCGGTGGAGTGGGGATTTTGATGTCGGACGCCACCGCGGCGATCGATGACTACCTGGCCACCGACATGCTCGACGAGCTGGACATCGACACTCCCACCGAGGAAGAAGCCGACGAGGCCGACGAGAACGATACCGCCTGGCCAGAGGGCGAATTCGACATGCTGGAGGACCTGGGGGTCTCCGAGCAGCTGCTCACGGTCGTCTTCGACGACCCGGAGTACTACCCGGCGGAGCAGCTGATCTGCGTGGCCGAGGAGCTCGGCTTCGACGAGGAGCTTTCCGACCTGCTGGACGCGAATCTGCCTGATGACGAGGACGATGACGACTGAGCCAGGCAGCCCCGCTGGACCGGAACGGCTCATCGGGGGCGGTCTGCCCCGGCAGGGTGGGCACGTCGCTGACGAGGATCTGATGCGCCAGGCCATCGACGTCGCTCATTCCACTCCGCCCGGGGACGTTCCGGTCGGTGCGCTGGTCGTCGACGCCGACGGAAAGGTCCTGGCCACCGCGACGAACCGCCGGGAGCAGGACGCCGACCCGCTGGGGCACGCGGAGGTCCTCGCGCTGCGGCAGGCGACCAGCCAGTTGGGGGATTCCTGGCGGCTGGAGCGCTGCACGTTGGTCGTGACCCTGGAGCCCTGCGCGATGTGCGCGGGAGCTGCGCTGGGGGCGCGGGTGGGCCGCATCGTATTCGGTGCCTACGAGCCCCGCACCGGGGCCTGCGGGAGCGTGTGGGACCTGCCGCGGGAGGCTCCACTGCATAAGGCCGAGGTGCGTGGGGGCGTGCTGCAGCTGGAGTGCGAGCAGCTCCTGCGGGGTTTCTTCGAGAAGCTCCGCTAACCCCGTGGGGCGGCGGGGTGCTACCGGCACAGGGCTCCGCCGAACTGCTGGCGTGGCTTTTGGGGCGCGGGTGCGGTTTTGCTACTCTTATCAAAGGTTTTCATGGCCACCTGGCTGTGATCCTGGTGGTGTGTCCGAGCGGCCGAAGGTACTCGCCTCGAAAGCGAGTGAGGGTAAAACCTCCGAGGGTTCAAATCCCTCCACCACCGCAATGCGATCAAACCCCAGTTCCGAGAAGGAGCTGGGGTTTGATCATTCGGACAACAGGAGTTCGGCTAAACATCAACGACCCCATGTTGAAGCCGCGGCTTCTTTGCCGTCGATGGCGCGACGGAGACTTGGGAAACAGTCTTCGACTAAGGGTGGAAGTTCTTCGTGGATGGTCGATAGAACGAAGCGCATTTCTTTGAGGTGCGTTTCATGGCGTTCTGCAAAGATCGGCTCGTGGTGCGCTATCCGGTCACGGAGCTTCTTCAACTTGTAAGCCTGGTCAAAAAGCGCCCCTCTTTTCAAGGTCGGGTGGAACCCGGCCGCGAGATGGTGCCGCCATAGAGTTTGAGCATGATCCTTGTGGAGGCAGCTAGTCCATAACCCGAAGGAAGACGCAGCGACGATGTCGTTAGTCGATGGATTTTCTGACTTGGTGGCTCTGCCAGCAAAAATAACAGGCGCCCCCAGGCAGGCGATGAAATCGCGTCCCTGGGGGCTTACATTGTCAAATTCTACTGCGGCACGGTGGATTGTCAACAACCTTTGAGTGCCCATAGCCCACACTTAGGGCACCTAAGCCACGACCCACTAGGCTGGGAGTGATACCCCTTTTCCCGGCATGGAAGGCTGACGGTAGCTCGTGGCGAAGTTCCTCTTTCACCTCGGACGCTGGTCGTTTACTCGTAAGTGGCTCACCATCGGCATCTGGTTGGTCGTCCTCGTCGGTATCGGCGCGGCCGCGCTCACGGGCCAGAAGGGCTTCAACGACGTCTTCGAAATCGACGACATGCCCTCCACGCACGCCACCGAGCTGCTCCAGGAGAAGTTCCCCGAGATGGGCAACCCCGGCGAGGAGTCGATCGTCAACGTCGTCTTCCAGGCCCCGGAGGGCAAGCAACTGAAGGACCCCGACTACATGGCGGCGATGGACCGCACCGTCGAGGCCATCAAGCAGGACGTCGAGCATCTCGGCGACACCCTCCAGCTGCACAACCCCGTGACGATGAACGACGGGCTGCAAAAAGAGCTCGTCAAGCAGGAAACGGAGATGGGGCTACCGCGCGAAACCGCGCTGCTGGACGCGCACACCCTCCGCGCTGTGTCCGACGACGGCTGCACCGGCGTGCTGAGCTTCAGCTTCGACGTCCCCGTGCCGGCGGACGTCACCGACGAGGACCGTGCCGCCGTCACCGACGCGATGAACATCTCCCGCGACGCGGGGCTCACCGTCGAGGCCGGTGGCCTGGGCTTCGCGGACCCCGTTGCCGTCGAACCGATCAGTGAGATCGCCGGACTGGCGGTGGCGATGATCATCCTGTGGGTGACCTTCGCCAGCCTGCTCGCCGCCGGCTTGCCACTGCTCACCGCGGTGGTCGGCATCGGCATCGGCACGCTGTTGACGGTCGGCGCGACCTTCTTCGTGCCGTTGAATTCTATGACGCCAACGCTGGGCCTCATGCTGGGCCTGGCGGTAGGTATCGACTACGCGCTGTTCATTATGGCCCGCTACCGTGACGAGCTGCGACACGGGCGCAGCCGACTAGATGCGATCGGTTTGGCGACCGGCACCGCAGGCTCGGCGGTGGTCTTCGCGGGCCTAACGGTGATTATCGCGCTGGTGTCGCTGCGCCTGGCGAACATCACTTTCCTGACATATATGGGCTACGCGGCCGCGGCGAATGTCTTCATCGCCGTGCTGGTTGCCCTGACCTTGCTGCCCGCCCTGCTGGGCGTGCTCGGGGACCGGGTGTTCAAGAAGGAAGCAGCCGGCCCGCACGACACCGAAGCGCGCGCCGTGCCGCCAGAGAAGCAGAAGAACACCTTCAGCGTGCGGTGGGTGAAGCTAGTGCACCGCGTCCCGGGGCTCATGCTCGCCCTGGTGATGGTGGTGCTGGCCGGGCTTTCGATCCCGGTGCTGAATCTGGAGCTCGCGCTGCCCTCGGATAAGACGGCGAACGTCACCTCCACGCAGCGTAAGTCCGCGGAGATGCTCGAAGAGGGCTTCGGCGGTGGCAAGAACGCCCCGATGCTCGTCGTGGTGGACGGCTCCGAGGCCCGCGGGGATGCGGAGGCGTTGAAGCCTTATCGTGGCGGCACGGAACCGACGTCGGAAAATCAACCGAGCCCGGCGCAAGCGACGTTCATGTACGCCGCGGACCAGATGCGGCAGAACGCGGACGTGGTCAACGCGCAGATCGTCGGCATGAGTGAGGACGAAACCGCCGCGCAGCTGCTGGTGACCCCGAAGAAAGGCCCGACGGATGAGCGGACCGTGCAGCTGATCCACACGCTGCGGGCGCAGCAGGCGGAAATCGAGGCGGCGACCGGCGCGACGATCGGCATTACCGGCCTGACCGCGATCCAGCAGGACGTCACCGACAAGCTCGCCGACGCGATGCCGATCTACCTGGGCCTCGTGGTGGGGCTGGCGCTGATCCTGCTGCTGATGGTC
>JBHWRM010000044.1:0-21597 GCA_043426695.1 Corynebacterium sp.
GTCATGGCGGTGGTAAACACTGCCTCGCCGAGGGTCTTGCCGGTCGCGCCCATCGCGAAGCCGCGGTAGATCGTGCCGTCTGCGAGAACCAGTGCTGCTGGAGTGTGAGTCTGCATATCTTTAGTCCTTAGTTTTTCTTTCAAGGTCAATTGCCGATTCTTGGGTGAATCGGGCAGCTAGTCGGTTGTCACAGGGTTGCCGTCGTGGCATGTCACCTTCCCACGCAGGATCGTCGTGGATACTCGGACCGGCATGGGCATGCCTTCGTAGGGGTTGTTCTCGGACTTGGAGGCCATCTCCTTGGCCTCGGCGATCCAGCTGGCGTTGGTGTCCACCACGCACAGGTTCGCTGGCTCGCCCTCGGCGATCGGGCGGCCGTGGCCCGGCAGCTTGGTGATCTCGGCGGGACGCTCGGACATCACCTTGGCGACGAAGCGCCAGTCCTGGTCACCATTGATGACGAAGAGATCCGCGATGATCGCCAGGGAGGTCTCCAGGCCGAGCATGCCGGGACGGGCCTGGTCGAATTCGCAGCACTTCTCCTCCGAGGAGTGCGGGGCGTGGTCGGTGGCCACGCAGTCCACCACACCGTCGATGAGGGCCTGGCGCAGGGCCAGCGTGTCCCGCTCTTCACGCAGCGGCGGGTTCACTCGGTTCACGCCGTCGAAAGTCTCCAACCGGGAATCGGTGAGGATCAGGTGGTGCGGGGTGACTTCGGCGGACAGCGGGATATCCTGGCCCTTCGCCCAGCGCAGCAGCTCGACGGTGCCTTCCGTCGAGGCGTGGCAGATGTGGATCCGGCCGCCGTAGTCGCGGGCCATGAGGGCGTCGCGGGCGACGATGGATTCCTCCGCCACTCGTGGCCAACCGCGAAGCCCCAGGCGGGCGGCGGTCTCGCCTTCATGGGCCACCGCCCCCTCGGTCAGGCGGGGCTCCTCACAGTGCTGAGCGAGCAGCACGTCCATGCCACGGGAGTACTCGATGGCTCGGCGCATCAGGCGCGGATCGTCGACGCACTTGCCGTCATCGGAGAACATGCGCACCTTGGCATCGGAATCGGCCATCATGCCGAACTCGGTGAGTTCCTTACCTTCCAGTCCCTTGGAGATGGACCCGACGGGGTGGACATCACAGAGGTTCGTGTTCTGGCCCTTGTACCAGACGCTTTCCGCGATGGCTGGGTCATCCATGACCGGGGAGGTATTCGCCATGGTGAACACGGCGGTAAACCCACCCTTCGCAGCAGCAGCGGAGCCGGAGGCAATGGTCTCGGTATCCTCGCGGCCCGGCTCGCGCAGGTGAACGTGCATGTCCACCAGGCCCGGCAGGAGTACCTGGCCGTTAAGTTCGAGCACCTCAGCCTCAGCCGGAGCCTCGGTGGAGAGATCTGCACCGATCTTGGCGATCACGCCGTCGGAGAGAAGGACGTCCTGGGGCTCGCCTTCACCGTAGATGAGCACGCCCTTCAGCAGCACCGCGTTCTCGGCGCCCGCCGGGTGCGCAGCCAGTGTGCCAGTCGGGGGAAAGTTCTTATTGTCGACCATAAAAATCGCTTGTCCTTTCTGGCCTTAAGCGTCTGTCTCGGTCTCGGAGGCCGAGTGGCCGCCGATCAGCAACTGGAAGAGGATCGCCATACGGACGTGAACACCGGCGGTGACCTGCTGGAGCACGACGGTGTTCGGAGCGTCCGCGACGCTGTAGTTGATCTCCATGCCTCGCAGCATCGGGCCAGGGTGCATCACAACCGCGTCCGGCTTCAGCATGGCGTGGCGGGCCTTGGACAGCCCGTATCGGGTGGCGTACTCGCGGTGCGAGGGGAAGAAGCCACCGTTCATGCGTTCCGCCTGGACCCGCAGCATCATGACCGCGTCGGCGCTCGGCAGCTCCGCGTCGAGATCGTGGCTCACGCGCACGCCCCAGTTCTCCACCCCGATAGGCAGCAACGTCGGCGGAGCAACGAAGGTGACATCCGCGCCCAGAGCATTCAGCAGTTGCGCGTTGGAGCGGGCAACGCGAGAGTGCAGGATGTCACCGACGATGACGATGTGCTGACCCGACAGATCCCCGCGCTGGCGGCGAAGCGTCGTGGCATCGAGCAGTGCCTGCGTGGGGTGCTGGTTGGAGCCATCGCCCGCGTTAATCACGGCGGTATCGCCGATGAAGCTGGCCACGTGCTGCGCCGCCCCGGAGGACGGGTGGCGCATAACCAGTGCGTCAGCGCCGATAGACTTCAGCGTCAGTGCCGTGTCCCGGAGTGACTCGCCTTTCTTGACGCTCGAGGAGGATGCGGAAATGTTGATCACGTCCGCGCTCATCCACTTCCCCGCCGTCTCGAAGCTGGCGCGGGTGCGGGTGGAGTTTTCGTAGAACATCGTGAACACGGTGCGCCCCCGCAGGGTGGGCAACTTCTTGACCTCGCGGCCCTTCAGCGCCTCGGCGAAACGATCCGCCTCGTCCATGATGCTCACGATCTCATTCGGAGTGAGGTCGGAAATGCTGAGCAGGTTCTTCACTAGGCACGCCCCTTGTCTGCAGCGGGCTGCGCCTGCCCGCCCTGATTCGCTGGTTGCTGGTCGGCGGGTGCGGTCGATCGAGTCAGGGTGACCTCGTCGCGGCCGTCGAGCTCGTGCAGTGCGACGCTAACGTCCTCGGACGCTGCTGTCGGTATGTTCTTGCCCACGTAATCGGCGCGAATTGGCAGCTGTCGGTGGCCTCGGTCAATCAGGACGGCCAACTGGACGGCATCGGGACGGCCAAGGTCTCGAAGCGCATCCAGAGCGGCGCGGATGGTGCGGCCCGAAAACAAGACGTCGTCGACCAAGATGACGGTTGCACCGTCGATCCCCTCGTCCGGGATGATCGTGGGCTTCAGCGCACGGTGCGGGCCGCGCCCCAGATCGTCCCGGTACAGCGTGATATCCAGCGAGCCTTGGAACACATCCACGCCACTGAATTCGCTGATCTTTTTCTGCAGCCGCTCCGCGAGCGGCACTCCCCCAGACGGAATACCCAAAACCACGACCCGCCCGGCGGATCCGCTATCAAGGGCCGTCTTCTCAATGATTTGGTGCGCGATGCGTGCGACCGTGCGATTGACATCGTCCGGGTTCAACAGAACCACGGAGTGACTATCGACTGTCGGATTCATCGTGACCTCCTTTCCCGCCTCTCTGTGCGGTCTGTTAAAGGATGCCTCTGAAAGAAAACCTTTCATGTGAACGATAGCACAAAGCACTACCCCCGGCTGCACGGGGCAACCGGGGGTAGGTGGGTGCGAATCGGTCGTTCACCGACACGTTGGTGCAGGGCGAAAACCTCGCTTTTTAGACGGAGTCCTGGCCATCAGCAGCGATGTTTTCACCAGCATCTGCCTGGCTGTCTTCGGTATCTTCTGCAGCGGAATGCTCCGCCTGCTTGGCGGGGTCTGCGATCACGGAATCAACCAGCGCCTCGATGTCTGCCGGGGCGGTAACAGAGCCCTCCTCTGACCCCGACTGTTCCTGCTCTCGCTGGGCGGCCAGTCGGTCCGCCATCGCGGCATCCGCGTCGGTGGCCACCCCGTCAAGAACAGCGTTGACATAATCCGGGGCCTTGACGTGGGAGTACTCGCTGGCAAGCTCAATCCCCTCGGACAGAGCGACGCGGTGAGGAACGTCCGGGTTAAACATCAATTCCCACGCCGAGACGCGCATGACGGCGCGGTCGACGGCAGGAATGCGGTCCAGGGTCCAATCGCTGGTGAGGTGCACCGCAATGGCGTCATCGATCGCATCGAGGTTTTGTGCCACGCCGGGCACGATCTGGGAGGTGTACTCCGGGATCGGCTTGATCTGGTTTTCCTGATCCTTAGCTAGCTCCGCGCGCTCTTCCATGATGTCGACCGGGTCGATGTCGCGGAACTCCGCCTCGAAGAGGATGTCCACGGCACGGCGGCGGGCCTTGTAGCGCGCACCACGCCGCTTGAAACGCGCAGCCGAACGCTCATCCTTCGAGCCCTTGCCCTTCCCCGCAGACTGCGAGTGCTGGCTCTTGGGGCGCGAGGATGGCGACGGCGACTGTGGTTCAACCATGAGGAAGTATCAGGCTCCTGGGGTGTTACTGGGTGACGCGGGACAGGTACTCGCCGGTGCGGGTGTCCACCTTAACGACGTTGCCGGTCTCAATGAACAGCGGCACCTGGATCTCGGCGCCGGTCTCGAGGGTCGCTGGCTTGGAACCACCGGTGGAACGGTCGCCCTGCAGGCCCGGATCGGTGTGCTCGATCTTGAGGTCAACGTTGGCCGGCAGTTCAGCGAACAGTGCCTGGCCGTCGTGGAAGGAGACGTTGACGCGGGAGTTTTCCAGCAGGAACTTCGCGCCATCGCCCATCAGCTCTGGCTGCAGTTCGACCTGATCGTAGGTCTTGTCATCCATGAGGACGTAGGCGGAGCCGTCGTTGTACAGGTAGGTCATGTCGCGGCGGTCGACGGTGGCCTGCTCGACCTTCACACCTGCGTTGAAGGTCTTGTCGATGGTCTTGCCGGAGACGACATCCTTGAGCTTCGTGCGCACAAATGCCGGGCCCTTACCTGGCTTGACGTGCTGAAACTCCACGATCTGTTGCAGCTTGCCGTCGATCTTCAGGACCATACCGTTTTTGAAATCTGCAGTGGTTGCCACTAGTTCAGGCTCCTCTATTTTCGTTGAGATTTTTTGCGCGCACGTCGACGCCCGAGGTCCCGGGCGTTATCGTTCGACTTATTCTAACACCTTAAACGATCCTCAGATCAGTGCTGGAGGCGTTGCAGCTCTTCGCCCCGTCGGCCGTAACCACGTAGGTGTTTTCGATGCGTAGGCCAGTCTTGCCCGGGATGTAGATCCCCGGCTCCACGGTAAGCGTCATGCCCTCAGCAAGCGTGACTGATCGGTCGACCCGGGAGTTCGCCGACGGCGCTTCGTGGACGTCCAGGCCGACGCCGTGACCCGTCGAGTGCACGAAATACTCGCCGTAGCCCGCGTCGGTAATGATGTCCCGGCAGGTCTTATCGATGTCGAAAAGCGCGGTTCCCGGGGCCACCGCCGCGGCACCAGCCCGCTGCGAGCGCAGTACGACGTCATAGAGGGTGGCAGAAAGCTCGTCGGGCTCCCCTACACAGACGGTGCGTGTCTGGTCGGAGGCGTAACCGTCCAGATAGATCCCGAAGTCAACGGTGACCAGGCCGGGCACTATTGGGTCGCGGGAGACACCGGCGTGCGGCTTGGTGGCGTTGACGCCCGAAGCCAAAATGGTGTCGAAGCTCAATGCTTCCGCACCAGCCTTGCGCAGGCGGTATTCCAAGTCCGCTGCGGCCTCGATCTCCGTACGGCCCTCGCGGATACCGCCATCGTCGAGGAATTCCTGCCACACCGAGTCCGCGAGCTCCCCGGCTGCCTCCAGGGCGGCGATCTCCTGACTGTCCTTGACCAGACGCAGCTCCTCGACGATGCCGGCTCCCACCTCCGGTAGCGGGCCATCTGCGGCAAGTGTCTTTGCCTCGCCAATGCTCAGGCTGGACTCCACGGCAAAGCCGGTGACTTCAGCTCGCTCCGGGACCTGTTCGAGCAACTTGTTCTCGATGAGGAGCTCGACATCCTCCGGCTGGCCGGTCTCAATCTCCACCTGGGTGGCGTAGCGGCCATCAGTACCGAGCACTCCCCGGCCATCCGGTCGCTGGAGATAGACCGCGTTGGATCCGCTGAAACCGGTGAGATAGCGAACGTTCTTCAGATCAGTCACCAGAAGGCCAGGCAGGTCGCGCTCCTGTAGGCGTGCGGCCAACTTCCTTCGGCGCTCGGCGTATCGCTGAGTCTGGGTCATTCGCGCTCTCCTTCGATCGTTGCGTGTTCCACGCTAGGGTCAATCACTCCCACGCTACTCCCCTGGGTGTCCCGGCTCGCAGACCCGGGTGATTGTGTGAAGCGTCAAACCCGGGCTCAACCCAAAACCGGGGCAGAGCTAGCCCTTCGCGAGGTAACGCAGGGCGGCCAGGTACCCCTCGATACCCAGCCCTGCGATCACGCCGCGGGCAATGGGGCTGAGGTAGCTGTGGTGGCGGAAGGGCTCACGGGCGTGAACGTTAGAAATGTGGACCTCGACGAAACCCTGCCCGTCGGAGACCTCCGCGAGAGCGTCGCGCAGCGCCACAGACGTATGCGTCCAGCCACCCGGGTTAATGATCACCGCGTGCCCCCGATCGGCTGCAGCGTGGATGCGGCCCAGCATCTCACCTTCGTGGTTGCTCTGGAAAAACTCCACCGCCACGCCCAGGCGTGCTGCCTCCTCGGTGATGAGAGCCTCGACGTCGGCCAGCGTCGTCGCCCCGTAGACCTCTGGCTGGCGCTTCCCAAGACGGTTGAGGTTCGGGCCGTTGAGCACGCTCACCGTCAGCTGCTGTTCCTGTGCGGTCATTCCGAAATCGCCTCCCACGCTGCGTCCAGGTGTTCCCTGCTCGGGGACTCGAGACGCGTCGGATTAGCCAATCCTTCGAGAACAACGAAGCGGATCTTGCCCTGCTTATTCTTCTTATCCCGACCCATAACCTCAATGAGGGTGTCGAAATCTGAGTGCTGATAAGTCGTCGCCAACCCCACACTGCGCAGGATGTTCCGATGCCGGTCCACGAGCTCCTGGTCGATGAAGCCGGCGGCCTTGGCCAGCTCGGCCTCGAACATCATCCCCACGCCCACAGCCTGCCCGTGCCGCCAGCGGTAGTTCTCCTGCTGTTCGACCGCGTGGCAGAAGGTGTGCCCGTAGTTGAGGATCTCTCGGATATAGGACTCCTTGAGGTCCTGGGCCACCACGTCAGCCTTGACCTTAATCGCCCGCTCGATCAACTCCGGGAGCACGTCACCTGCTGGGTTCAGCGCCTGGGCCGGATCGTCCTCGTAGATCTCAATGATGCGCTCGTCGCGGATGAAGCCGGCCTTAATGATTTCGGCGGAGCCCGCGATCAGCTCTTCGCGCGGCAAGTCCTTGAGGGTATCCAGATCGATGAGGACCGCGGCTGGTTCGTGGAAGGCACCGACGAGGTTCTTGCCTCGGGTGGTATTGATCCCCGTCTTGCCGCCCACGGCGGCGTCAACCATCCCGAGCAAAGAGGTCGGGACGTGTGCCACGCGGATGCCACGCATCCAGGTGGCGGCGATGAACCCGGCCAGATCGGTGGCAGCACCACCCCCCACGGAGATAATGCAGTCCTGACGAGTCAACCCGGCGTCTGCGCAGCGATCCCAGCAACGCTCGGCGGAGGCGATGGTCTTACCGTCCTCGGCGTCGGAGATCTCCAGGAGCTCGGCGACTTTCCCCTCGGCCTCCAGCAAGCGCACGACATGAGCTGCGCGCTCCGCCAGGGCTGGCTGGTGGATGATCAGGAACGTGCTGGCCCCTTCCGTCACCTCGAGCATCGGCGGGATCATCGTTTCGATGCCGCGGCTGATGAGGACCGGGTATGGCGAAGCGGTGCGCACATCGATGCGTCGTGGGGTCGGCTGCTGCGCGGAGTTAGGCGTTGTCACGCTGTCACGTTCTTTCTCTAGTGCTGTGGTGGTTGTGGTGTTCTGCAGTGAAGGCGGTGCTGCGGGTGATAAGCCCGGCGGCTGTGGCCTAGAGCTGTTCCGCGTCGTCGAGATACTGCAAGATGGCGGACACCGTCCGCTGCGGGTCGTGGTTGCCGGAGCGGATGCGGAAGCTCGCGACCTCTTCGTAGAGCTCGTGGCGCTCGTCGTACAGCCGCTGATAGACCTCTTCGGGATTGGGGACGTCCAACAGCGGGCGGGACTTGTTCCCGGAGGTACGGCGAACGCCCTCGGCAACGTCCACATAGAGGTAGACGACCTGGTGGTTCATGAGAGCCTCGCGGGTCTTCGCGCTCTTCACAGCTCCCCCGCCTAGGGACACCACCGCGTTGGTCTTCAGGGCCTGCGCGACGGCCTCCTCCTCGGCGGCGCGGAACTTCTCCTCGCCGAGTTCCCGAAGCACGTCGCCGCAGGGCTTGTTGAAGCGTTCGGCGATGAGCTCATCGGTATCGATGACGGGCAGGTGGAGTGCATGCCCGATGCGGCGCCCCATCGTAGATTTGCCCGCTCCCGGCAAGCCAGCGAGCACGACCTTTGGTCGCTGCCCAGGTGCCGTGTGCGGAGCGTCCGACGGTTCAGATTGCCCTGGTCGAGTCATCTTTCGCGAAGCCTCCTTGTTCGCAGGTCGGTTAGAAGTCCAGCCGCTGGGCAACCTGCTGCTGATAGGCGGCCACATTGCGCTTCATCTCGGCGAGGGAGTCGCCTCCAAACTTTTCGACGGTGGCCCGAGCCAGCACGAGGGCGACCATCGCCTCAGCGACGACGCCTGCCGCGGGGACGGCGACGACGTCGGAGCGCTGGTGGATGCCTGTCGCGGCCTCTCCGGTGGCCATGTCCACGGTACGCAACGCGCGCGGAACCGTGCTGATCGGCTTCATCGCGGCGCGGACGATGACGTCCTCACCATTGGTCATGCCGCCCTCGATGCCACCAGCCCGGTTGCTCAGGCGGGTGATCTCGCCGTCCTCGCGCACCATCTCGTCGTGGGCTTCGGAGCCGCGGCGACGCGCCTCCTCGAATCCGTCGCCGATCTCGACCCCCTTGATGGCCTGGATCCCCATAACGGCGGAGGCCAGCTGGGCGTCGAGGCGAGCATCGCCGGAAGTGTGGGAGCCTAGACCGATCGGCAAGCCCTTCACCACGACCTCCACGATTCCGCCGAGGGTGTCACCGCTCTTCTTTGCAGCCTTGATCTCCTCGACCATCGCATCCTCCGAGGCCCTATCGAAGGCTCGGACCGGGGAGGCATCGATTGCCTCCAGGTCGGAGAAACTCGGGGTGGGGCCGATATACGGCTCGCTCCGGCCGATCGAAACAACGTGGCTGAAAACCTCCACTCCCAGGACCTCGCGCAGCAGGGCACGGGCGAAGGTGGCGGCGGCGACGCGGGCAGCAGTCTCGCGTGCCGAGGCGCGTTCCAGGATCGGGCGGGCCTCATCGTGGTCGTACTTCAGCATGCCGGCGAAGTCCGCGTGGCCTGGGCGCGGGCGGGTCAGTTTCGCCCCACGACCAGAGGCCATCGCCTTGGCTACCTCTGGGTCCTCCATGTCCACCGGGTCGGCGGACATGATGGTGGTCCACTTCGGCCACTCGGTGTTGCCGATCATGACGGCAACGGGGCTACCGAGGGTCTTGCCGTGCCGGACGCCAGAGACGAAGGTCAGCTCATCGGCCTCAAACTTCATCCGGGCGCCACGGCCATAGCCGAGGCGACGGCGAGCGAGCTGTTCCGCGACGTCCTCACGAGTCACGCTCAGCCCAGCGGGGAGATTTTCCACCAGCGCAATCAGCGCTTGGCCATGGGATTCACCAGCAGTAGTCCATCGAAGCATACCGACGAGTCTACTATGTGAGCCAGTGAACATTTATAAGGGCGCCGCGAAGCTCAGCAGTGTGCCCAGAACCATCGCCGACTCCATGGCTACAGCCCTCTGGGTCGGTGGACCGGCCGAAGTCACAGGTGAGTGGTCAATGCCATTCCAGACACAGCTGCCGGGTGGTTTTCCGTGGTGGAAAGGGATTGTTCACACCAAGTGGATCGAGGCTAGTCCAGCGATGAATGCGCGCCACGGGAGCCTTGCAACGCGCGCGATCTCAGCGAGCTGCGTCTTAGGAGCTGACCGCATAGAACGGGTAATCGGTGTAGCCCTTCTCTTCCCCCGTGTAGAACGTGGTCTCATCCGGCGCAGTGACCGGCAGTTCCTCCTGCCAGCGGCGAACTAGGTCCGGGTTGGAGATGGCCAACCGGCCCACAGCGACGGCATCACCGTGCCGTGCCAGGTCCTCGGCTTCCGCGCGCTGGGTCACTCGCCCAAATCCCGAATTGAGGATGACACGGGTACGCCCGTTAGCGCGGGCTTCGGTGCTCAACTCAGTAATGAGCTCACCAGTGGGCTCTGCATGCAGGAAAGAGACGTAGGCCAAACCAAGGTCTGCGATTGCGCGCAGCAACCCGCCGTAGGTGGCACGGACATCTGCATCGTCGGTCTCCTCAATACCCTGAACATTGTGCTGCGGAGACAGACGCAACGCCACACGGTCGGCCCCGATCTCCTCGGCCACAGCGGTGAGGATTTCCTGCACGAGGCGGTAGCGATTCTCTGGGGTTCCGCCGTAAGCATCCTCTCGGTGATTGGAGCTCGGGGAAAGGAACTGTTGCAGCAAATAGCCGTTCGCACCATGGATTTCCACGCCATCCATCCCAGCGTCGATGGCATTGCGGGCAGCTTGCCGGAACTCATCGACGATGCGCGGTAGCTCCTCGATATCGAGGGCGCGGGGCACCGGGCACTCCTTGCGGGATTCGAAATCCCTGACTGCAGTGCCCGAAGCCAACGCAGAGGGTGCCACCGGCTGAGCCCCTTCGAGCAGGCTGGCATGGGACAACCGTCCGCCATTCATCACCTGCATGAAAATGCGTCCGCCGGCGTCGTGTACGGAATCGGCCACCCGCCGCCAGCCGGAAATCTGCTCCGGAGTTTGAATACCGGGCTGGCCAGGGAAAGCGCGGCTAGTCACCGCAGGGAATACGCCCTCCGTCACGATAAGCCCCATGGAAGCGCGCTGTGAATAGTACTTCTCATGCAAGTCGGTGGGCACACCGTCGCGGCCTGCCCGTGAGCGGGTCAAAGGTGCCATGGTCACGCGATTTGGCAGGGTTAGTCGTCCTACTTCAAGTGAGTCGAAGAGTGTCGTCATGCACTCCACAACACGAGTCCGTTAGTGGTTATTCCTCACTCTGTTGGACCCCGTGGCGGAAGCCGCGATTGACGCAGGCTGCGAGGTCTACTGTGTGAGCCGTCAAACATCTACAAGGTCACCAGGAAAGCCAGCAATGTGCCCAGAGCCATCGCCGGCCCCATGGCGACAGCCCCCTGAGTCGGAGAGTTCCGGCCTAGCCTCCGACACAGAATGGCCCCGGTAGACAACATGCCGGCGGCACCTATCGCGAGCGACACCCAACCCAGGCCATGCCAGGCGGCAAGGATGCCACACACCACCGCAAGTTTGGCGTCCCCTCCACCGAAGTACCGGCCGGAAGCTCCGCTCCCCTGCCAGCTGTCCTTCGCAGCACGATGGTGGAAGAAGCTGAACACCAGCCACCACGCCGCCCCACCGGCGAGCGCGGCAGGCTGCCAGACACACGCCGCGACAATCGCACACAGGATACTGGGGAACACCACGGCGTTGGGGATGCGACGATACCGCCAATCCACGACCGCCAGATAGGCCACTGCCACGCCAAGAGCGGCAAGTACGGCGCACATCACAGGCAGTCCCCCTCATTCCTGATCCCCCGGTCCTCGAGACTCCACTGCCCCCGCGCAGGAATGCAATCCCCACCCGCGCCGGGAAGATAAGGTCCCCGGCTTAGTCGAGCGCCAAGTGCTGGCGCAGTTCGGCCAAGAATAGTCCTTCAGGCGCGTGCTGGCCGGTGAACAGCCGGAACTGTTCTTCCGCCTGGCCTGCGAGCATCTGCAGGCCATCGGAAAATGGCATCCCCTGCTGTTTGGCTTGGGCCAAAAGCGCGGTCGGATAGGGATCATAAATCACGTCGATAACCGACTCGGCGCGACAGAACTCATCCACATATTCCGCAGCTACGTCCTCGGGCACCGTCGAAATCAGTGTCGCGGCTTGACCACACATATGGCCCAGCTCCGGAGCGTCGAACCGAGTCCAGGAGAACTCCATACCCAGCGATTCGGTGAGCGCCTGCAGGTTCAAAGCACGCTCCGAACGAGCAACCACGTTAATCTCGGCGAAGCCAGCAGCCGCTGCGGCAGCGACGGCAGGGCGGGCGGTACCACCGTTACCGACAATGACTGCGGTTCGTCCGGCGAAGGGTGCGCCTCGTTCCGGATCACGCTCGGTGAGCTCAGCTGCCACCGCATCCAGGCAGGCGGTCAGCCCGTCGACGTCGGTATTGTCCGCCAGCCAGCGACCATCCTCCTGCGGGACCAGCGTATTGGCGGAACCGATGTGCTCCGCACGTTTCGTCGCCAGCCCGGCCAGCTCGAGCGCTGCCCCCTTACCCGGCATGGTCACGGACAGGCCCCGGATGTTCGGGTCTTGTGCCTGAACGATCACCCGGATATCTCGGGCCTCCGGCGCCTCCACGCGGTAATAATCCAGATCCAGGCCCATGGCCCGGTAGCCAGCCTTATGGATCAACGGGGACAGCGAATGAGACACCGGGCTGCCCAGCACCGCGCAACGCGGCCCGCTCAGCGCGACAAATTCCTCCGGGCTGAGAACGCTCGCGCCCACCGAATCCCCAATGGGCTGAGGGTCACCGCCGGTCGACAACTGGGCATCCTGGTTTTCCGACATCGACTTCCTCTTCCTCCTGGCTTATTGCTTAGCGAGCCGAGTCCAACACGCCATTGGCACGCGCCTTCTCGATCGCGGCCTCGTGGGCATCAAAGTCCCGGTTGAACACGGTCTCACCATCCTTGTTGATGGTGACGAAGTAGAGCCAATCGCCCTCGGCGGGGTGTTCCATCGCCTGCAGCGCCTGAATACCCGGGGAGGCGATCGGGGTCTCCGGCAGCCCCTTCTTCGCATAGGTGTTCCACGGGGTGCGACGAGCGCGGTCGTCATCCGTCGTGGCGACCTCCTGCTCGGCGACGTCGTAGTTCACCGTGGAGTCGAACTCCAGACGCTGGTCTTCCTTGAGACGGTTGAGGATCACGCGGGCAACTTTGTCGAAGTCCCCGGCAGGGGCTTCGCGCTCCACCAGGGAGGCGGCAGTGATCATCTCGTAGGGGCTCAGCCCCACTGCCTCAGCGGCCTTGAGCAGCCCCGTCGCCTCGTATTCCGCAGCGGAGTTACTGATCAACTCGCGCATGATCTCTTGCGGCGTCGAGGTCGGGTCGAAGAGGTGCACGCCCGGGGAGATCAGCCCCTCGATGCGGCGCGGATCGTCGGCGCGTTCAGCCACCGCCCCCTTCGCCCACTGCGGAACCTCCAGCTCCTCCGGACTGGAGCTGACCACGGCGTCGCGCAGTGTATCGGAGGTAATGCACTCATCCTCGCTCGAGCAGGTCTGGGCGGAGATCAGCGAGTAGATGCCCTCGCGCGTCTTCCCGCCCACGACGGTGACATCCTCCAGCGTCAGGCCGTTCGGGATATCGACGACGCCGCGGCGGTTAGCGTCGTCCGTCAGCGCGTCCAGCGCGGCCGAGGCCGACATCTTTTCCTGAAGCGGGTAGTAGCCGGTCTGCAGGCTAGCCTCGCGAGCTTCGGCTTCGCGCATCAGCGCACGCCGGGATCCAACAATCTTATTCTCCACCAGGGTCGGGGCGATGGAGGACAAACTATCGCCTTCGCCGACCTTGACCATCACGACCGTTCCATTGCCCGCACCCTCGTAGTCACGCTGGCCGACAACGGACCGCTGGTACCAGACGTACCCGGAGATGCCCACCAGAAGGAGGGTGAGCGCCAAAGCCAGCGCGACAGCCAGTTGACGGCGGCGCCGGTACTTCGGTTGCATACTCCGCTTCAGGGTCATGCAACTATGCCTTTCGGATCTCAGGTGCTACGGAACGCGTGGCCACGTTTGAAAGCGTAAAGGCGACGCGAAACATCACTATAGGAAAGCGATGCATCCGATGATCGTGGATCGATCATCGGACATTATTCCATGATCACGATTCGATTACGACATGACGCGCCGACGGGCGTCGAGCCACCCCTGCAGAATATGCACCGCCGCGGCTTGGTCGATCCGCTTCCGCCCCTTCTTGGCGCTCACCCCGGAGGCTTGAAAGGCCTGGGTAGCCGCCATGGTGGACATGCGTTCGTCGACGAGCCGTATCGGCAGCTCCGGGAGCTCCTCGCCAAGGTCCTCATAAAAATCTAGAGCTGCTGCGGTGCTAGCGGTGTGGTTGCCTCGCAACGCAACCGGAAGACCGACGACGACCTCCACGACGAAGTTCTCCTCGATTAGTTCCACCACGCGCGACACGTCGGTGCCGTCCACGGCAGCGGCCACCGTCTCCAGCGGAGAGGCCAGGATGCCGTCCGGGTCACTCAAAGCAACACCGATCCGTACGCTGCCGACGTCGAGCGCCAGCCGCCGTCCCCGCCCCGGATCGGTCTCCGGGTCGGGACGGTCGGGAGAAATTTCCTCGCGGGAAAACTCGGATGTCATCGGCGATCGACCTCGCGGAACTAGCTCAGAGTCTCGTTGACGAGGCGCTGAACGGCGGCCAGGCCGGCGTCGACGCCAGAAGCATCGGAACCGGAGCCCTGCGCCAGGGCTGGCTTACCGCCACCGCGGCCACCAACCTCGGCGCCGAATGCCTTCACCAGGTCGCCCGCCTTCAGGCCTCGCTCGACTGCCTGTGGGTTCGCCGCGACGACGAATGGGACCTTCTCCCCGTCCTGAGCCGTGAAGAGCACGACCGCCGCATCGGAGTTGAAGCGGGCGATGGCGTCCTGTGCCACCGAGCGCAGGTCCTTCGCGCCCAGGCCCTCCCCGAGGTTCTGGGTGAGCACCTTCACACCGGACACATCCGCTGCGCTGTCCACAGTGCTGCCCACCTGGGCAGCCAGCTGCTGGGCCCGCAGCTGCTGGACCTGCTTCTCTGCAGCCTTGAGCTTGGCGGTCAGCGTGTCGATGCGCTCCGGGATCTCCTCGCTGGTGGCCTTGAAGTTCGCCGCGAGGTTGGCGACCAGGGAACGGTCAGCGGCGAGGTGACGGAAGGAGTCCATGCCAGTATAAGCCTCGATACGGCGCACCCCGGAGCCCACCGAGGACTCACCGAGCACGCTGATCGGGCCGATCTGCGAGGAGTGGTCCACGTGGATACCGCCGCACAGCTCCATGGAGAACGGGCCGCCGATCTCGACGACACGAACCTGGTTTCCGTAGTTCTCGCCAAACAGCGCCATCGCTCCCATCGCCTTGGCCTCCTCCAGGGAGGTCTCGATGGTGTTGACCTGGTAGTCGGTGTCAACTGCAGAGTTCGCGATTTCCTCGATCTGCTGCAGCTGCTTCTCGGTCAGCTGATCGCCATAGGAGAAGTCGAAGCGCAGGTAGCCCGGCTTGTTCATGGAACCGGCCTGCACGGCTGTCGGGCCCAGCACCTCGCGCAGCGCGGCGTGGATCAGGTGGGTACCGGAGTGCGCCTGGCGGGCCTGGTGCCGCCACTTCTGGTCGACGCGCGCCTCGAGAAGCTCGCCGATGGCTAGCTCGCCCTCGATGACCTCGATCTGGTGGACCCAGACCTTCTTGGCGATCTTCTGGACGTCCACGACCTTCGCCAGTCCACCTGGGCCGCGGAGGCTGCCGCGGTCGGCCATCTGGCCACCGGACTCGGCATAGAACGGGGTCTGGTCCAGGATGACCTGGGCGAGCTGCCCGCCAGACGCACGGTCGGCGAGCTGGCCGTCGACAACCAGGCCCAACACCTTGCCCTCGTCCGCCGTGTTCTCGTAACCGGTGAAGTGGGTCGGGTGAGAGTCGATGAATGCGCGGTAGACGCTCAGGTCCGCGTGGACGTGTTTCTTTGCGGCGTTATCAGCCTTGGCGCGGGCCTTCTGCTCAGCCATCAGCTCGTGGAAACCAGCTTCGTCGACCGTCAGCGAGGCCTCCTCGGCCATCTCGCGAGTCAGGTCGATCGGGAAGCCATGGGTGTCGTGCAGCGAAAAAGCCACCTCACCCGGGACAACAGAGGTACCGCTATTGCGGGCCTCAGTGAGGAACTGCTCGAAGAGCTGGGATCCGGACTCGAGGGTCTTCAGGAAGGCCTTTTCCTCGGTCACTCCCACGGAGCGGATACGCTCCCAGTTCTCCTCGATCTCCGGGTAGGACGGGGTCATCGCCTCACGGACCGTCGCCAGGAGCTGCTCGATGACGGCGCCCTGGGCACCCAGCAGGCGAGCCGAGCGGATGATGCGGCGAATGAGGCGACGCAGGATGTAGCCGCGTCCCTCGTTGCCGGGGGTCACGCCATCGAGAATGAGCATCAGCGCGGTGCGGCTGTGGTCGGCGATGACGCGGAAGCGGATGTCGTCCTTGTCCTGCGTGCCGTAGCGGGTTCCGGTCAGCTTCTCGGCGGTGTCGATCACCGGGCGCAGCAGGTCAGTCTCGTAGACATTGTCCACACCCTGCAGCAGGAATGCGAGGCGCTCCACGCCCATGCCGGTATCGATGTTCTTCTTCGGCAGGTTGCCGATGAGGTCGAAGCTGCCGTCGGGCTTGGTTTCGCCACGCTCGAACTCCATGAACACGAGGTTCCAGATCTCGATGAATCGGCTATCGTCCACTGCCGGGCCACCGTCTTCGCCATAAGCCGGGCCACGGTCGTAGTAGATCTCGGAGCACGGCCCACACGGTCCGGGCACACCCATGTGCCAGTAGTTATCTTCCATCCCGAGTCGCTGGATGCGCTCGGTTGGTAGACCGACAAGATCGTGCCACAGCTGTGCGGCCTCGTCGTCGTCCTCGTAGACGGTGACCCAGAGGCGGTCCGGGTCCAGTCCAAGGCCACCGTTGTCGACGGAATTGGTCAGCAGCGTCCACGCATTCTTGATCGCGCCTTCCTTGAAGTACTGGCCGAAGGAGAAATTGCCGGCCATCTGGAAGAAGGTATTGTGGCGGGTGGTAATGCCGACCTCGTCGATGTCGAGGGTTCGAACGCACTTCTGGATGGAGGTGGCGGTACCGAACGGCGGAGTCTCCTGGCCCAGGAAGTAGGGCTTGAAGGGGACCATACCCGCGTTGACGAAGAGCAGGTTCGGGTCGTCGAGGATCAACGACGCGCTGGGCACCTCGGTGTGACCGCTTTTCACGAAATGGTCGGTGAAGCGCTGGCGAATCTCATGCGTCTGCACGGTTGTGCTACCTCAATCTGTCTCGGGTTGTCTCGGCGGCCCTGGTGGGGCCAACCGCTTCCTGCGGGTTGCATGCCGCGGGGAAAACTAAAACTACAGATGGCATTCTACTTGGCCGGGCCGGAACCACGCACAATGCCCCGCAGCGTGTCCAGTCGACTGTGGATCGTGCGCTCATGGCCGTGGGTGGTGGGCCGGTAGTACACCGCGTCGACCAGGTCATCCGGCAGGTACTGCTGGCGCAACACTCCCCGAGGATCATCGTGCGGGTACTGGTAGCCGGTAGCGTTTCCGAGGGCCTTCGCACCGCTGTAGTGTCCGTCGCGCAGGTGAGCAGGAACGATCGCCCCCTTGCCTGCCCGGATGTCGGCGATTGCCTCGTTGATTCCGACGTAAGCAGCGTTACTCTTCGGGGCGGTGGCCATGTGGACGGTGGCGTGGGCCAGCGTTATGCGGGCCTCCGGCATACCGATGAAGCTCACCGCCTGGTGCGCTGCGACTGCGACCTGCAGGGCGGTAGGGTCCGCGGTTCCGATGTCCTCGGAGGCGACGATAACCAAGCGCCTGGAGATGAACCGGGGGTCCTCCCCTCCTTCGAGCATCCGCGCGAGGTAATGCAACGCGGCATCCGGATCGGAGCCGCGCATGGACTTGATAAACGCGCTGGTGACGTCGTAGTGCTGGTCGCCGTCGCGGTCGTAGCGGGCCACGGCCTTATTCGTGGAGCGAATGACGTCAGCGACCGTGATCGTGGGAGCCTCGTCTCCGGCCTCATTCTGCTGGAGGACGTCCTCAGCGACGGCCTCGAGGTAAGTAAGGCTGCGTCGAGCATCTCCGCCAGACACCGCGGCGAGCTGGTCCAGGGCGTCGTCAGCGATCTGCACCTGGCCGGCTAAGCCCCGCTCATCGGCGATCGCGCGACGCAGCACGGATTTGATGTCTTCTTCGTCCAAGGACTTCAGCTGGACAAGTAGTGAGCGGCTCAGCAGCGGCGAGACCACGGAAAAGCTCGGGTTCTCGGTCGTGGCAGCGACCAGCAGCACCGTGCGGTTCTCCACGGCGGCCAGCAGAGCGTCTTGCTGAGTTTTGGAGAACCGGTGCACCTCGTCGATGAAGAGCACGGTGCGCTCTCCGTGGAGCAATCGGCGACGGGCGTCCTCGATGACGGCCCGCACCTCCTTGACCCCCGAATTCAGGGCGGACAGGGCGACAAAGTGGCGTCCGGATGCCGCGGAAATCAGGGAAGCGATGGTGGTTTTGCCCGTGCCGGGCGGACCGAAGAGGATGACGGAGGAGTCGCCACGCCCGTCGATAAGCCGCTGTAGCGGGGTTCCCGGCCCCAGCACGTGGTCCTGCCCCACCACTTCAGCGAGGCTGCGCGGTCGCATGCGGACCGCCAGCGGCGCATGCGCCCCAGGGTGAAAATATGCTTCCGCCTCCGCAGCACCAGCCCCAGACTGGTTGGGTTCGGCCTGGCTGAACAGGTCCTCCACGGCGCGCCTAGTCCTCGCGTCGCTGCGGGTGGGCGCCCAGCGGGGCGAGCGCCGCCAGGAGATTTTCTGCAAGCTCGACGACGGGGGCGAAACGATCCTCCCCCAGCTCCGCCGTGAAGCGCAGGATAGCGTCCACGGTCGTGGCGAGGTCGATGAGCTGCGCGGTGGTCAGCTTCTTCAGGTCATCAGCCTCGATATCGAATTCGCGCAGGTCGTTGACCCTATCTGAGCCGTAGTACAGGAGCGCGAGAGAGAAGAGGGCCCACCCGATCAGCGAGGCCACCAGAACCTCGTTGAAGTAGGCGTCCTCCCGGAACTCCGGCCAGTAGTGCACCACCTCGGCTCGCCAGGCATCGAGGAACTCGGCGGTCTCCTTATCGCTTAGTGCCGGGGTCGTGAGGTCCTGCGGGAAACCGGCCACGACGCACGCGACGTCGAAGGCGATATCGCGGAAGCCTGCCCACTCGTAGTCGAGGAAGAACACCCGCTGCGCCAACACAATGTTGTCCGGCATCAGGTCGAATGGGGTGAAGGCGCGAGCGGTGGAATCCGACTGCCGTTTCCCCGCCAGGTTGGCCAACCGGGTGACCTCCGGGTGCATGGTGATTGAGTTGCCCTCCATCAGCTCCAGTCCAAGCGCGATAGTGTCCTTAATCTTCGGCTGCTGGTCGGCGACATTCTCAAAGTCGTAGCCATGCTTCTGGCACTGGCGGCGGAAGAGGGTGTCATAGGACTCTTCTTTACCTGCGGTAGCTGCGTGCATGCGACCGAGTGAGCGCCCCAGCTTCCGCAGTGCGGTGCGGCGATCCTTGGCCGGCAATTGAGTGAGCACCTCTGCGAAGTTCTGGCCTTCACCAAGGTCCGAGAGGATCAGGAGGCGTTCCTCGATGTCATACGCCAGCAGCAAGGGGCCTGGCCGTGATTCCTCAGCCAGGGTGTTTGTGAACTGATAAGCCACGAGCTCGCGGAATAGCCCGGTGCGGTCGAAGGAGATTCTCCTGCTACCGCGTGACCGGTTAGCCTCCGGGTCCCCGAGGGATGAGTGCTCCTCCCCCGAGGCCTCCGGCGGCAGTTGCTTGACCACCACCGTGCGTTCCTGGAGGAAGTCATTGTGCCCAACCCGAGCGCGCAGAACCAGGGAGGACCCGTTTCCTCCGAGGTTCTCCGGGCTGCTCAGTTCCGGCGATCCGCCGAAGCGGGCGGCGAGGACTCGCTGCGCGGATTCGACGACTGCCGCCACGGAGAGGGCTGGATTGTGTTCGGACACCTGTTTACTCATCCTCATCGCCAACGGGGTGGCACTGTGTGCCGTCCCAGCTGGTCTTTAATCTTTTCGCTCTACTTGGAGCTGGCCTTGGTTGCGCCGGCCTGCGCCGCTGCGGCCTTCTTTGGCTTCGCGTCGATGCCGGACTCCTTGCGCTGCTCTGGGGTGATCTCGCTCGGCGCATCCGTCAGCGGGTCGACACCGCCGCCGGACTTCGGGAAGGCGATGACGTCGCGGATGGAGTCGAATCCACCCAGCAGGCTGACGATTCGGTCCCAACCGAACGCGATGCCGCCGTGTGGCGGAGCGCCGAAGGCGAAGGCGTCGAGCAGGAAGCCGAACTTCTCGCGGGCCTCCTCCTGGGAGATGCCCATGACCTGGAACACTCGCTCCTGGACGTCCCGCTGGTGGATACGGATGGAGCCGCCGCCGATCTCGTTGCCGTTGCACACGATGTCGTAGGCGTAGGCCAGCGCGGAACCCGGGTCCTGGTCGAAGGAGTCCAGGAACTCCGGCTTCGGGGAGGTGAATGCGTGGTGCACGGCAGTCCATGCGGAGTTGCCGAGTGCCACGTCGCCCTCTGCGCGAGCATCGGCTGCGGGCTCAAACATCGGCGCGTCAACGACCCAGGTGAAGGCCCACTTGTTGTCGTCGATGAGCCCCAGCTTCTGGGCGATCTCACCGCGTGCCGCGCCCAGCAGGCTGCGGGAGGACTTGGTGTCGCCGGCAGCGAAGAAGATGCAGTCGCCAGGCTTCGCGCCGACGTGATCGGCGATACCAGCGCGTTCGTCGTCAGTGATGTTCTTCGCAACTGGACCGGACAGCTCGCCGTCCTCGCCCACCAGGATGTAGGCCAGGCCCTTCGCGCCGCGCTGCTTGGCCCACTCCTGCCAGGCGTCGAGCTGACGGCGTGGCTGGCTGGCTCCACCATCCATGACGACGGCACCGACGTACTCGTTCTGGAACACGCGGAAGGTCGTGTCCTTGAAGAACTCGGTGCACTCAGTGATCTGGATGTCGAAGCGCAGATCCGGCTTATCGGAGCCGTAGAGGCGCATCGCGTCGGCGTAGGTCATGCGCGGGAACGGGGTCTGGACGTCGTAGCCAGCGGTGGACCACACCTCGGTAAGGATCTCCTCGGCCAGGGCGATGACGTCCTCCTGGTCGACGAAGCTCATCTCGACGTCCAGCTGCGTGAACTCTGGCTGGCGGTCGGCGCGGAAGTCCTCGTCCCGGTAGCAGCGGGCGATCTGGTAGTACCGCTCCATGCCGGCGACCATGAGCAGCTGCTTGAACAGCTGCGGGGACTGCGGCAGAGCGTAGAAGGTTCCTGGCTTCAGGCGTGCCGGAACCAGGAAGTCACGTGCGCCCTCTGGGGTGGAACGGGTCAGCGTCGGGGTTTCGATCTCCGTGAAATCGTGGCGCTCGAGCACCTTACGGGCCGCAGCGTTGGCCTTGGAGCGCAGGCGGAGTGCGTCGCC
Organism: Corynebacterium sp.; assembly: GCA_043426695.1. Lineage (GTDB taxonomy): Bacteria > Actinomycetota > Actinomycetes > Mycobacteriales > Mycobacteriaceae > Corynebacterium. The sequence continues at coordinate 21,177 of JBHWRM010000044.1, forward strand.
CTGGGACGCACGGCGCAGATCCAGGTAACGGTACTTCAGACGGGTCTCTTCGCCAACTTCGCCGGCAGAGGACGGGTCGTCGATCTGGAACGGCAGCGCGGCGGACTCGTTGAGCACCTCGAGCTCGCTGACGTTGACCTCGACGGCACCGGACGGCAGGTTCGGGTTCTCGGAGCCCTCCGGACGGGCCTCCACGCGACCGCGTACGCGGACACAGTATTCGCTGCGCAGCGCGTGGGCACGCTCGGCGACCTCGGACTCGCGGAACACGACCTGGGCCACGCCGGAACGGTCGCGCAGGTCGATGAAGATCACGCCACCGTGGTCTCGGCGACGGCCTACCCAGCCGGTGAGGGTGACCTCCGAGTCGATGTCTCCTGGGCGAAGTTCGCCTGCTAGATGGGTTCGCAGCACGTCGCTT
>JBHWRM010000045.1:0-10112 GCA_043426695.1 Corynebacterium sp.
CTGCAACCACGGGCCGAATGGCGTGAGCTGCCAGACGGGCGTGCTCGGCTAGCCACTCGGGGGAATATTAGGGGCTCGCAGGGCTCGGCCCTGCCAGCCCCGTGGCAAGAAAAACCGGGTGGGCCACGGTCTCCCGTGAAGCCACCCGGTCAAAGCCCGCAGGCTTTAAGAGTTAAGCCTGTGAGTCAGACTTAGTTCTTCGCTGCAGCGAAACGCTCGGCGACGTCCTCCCAGTTGAAGACGTTCCAGACTGCCTTCACGTAGTCAGCCTTGACGTTCTTGTACTGCAGGTAGAAGGCGTGCTCCCACATGTCCAGCATCAGCAGCGGGGTCAGGTTGATGGAGGTCTGGCCCTGCTGGTCGGTCAGCTGCTGGATGACCAGCTGCTCGCCGATGTGGTCGTAACCCAGGACAGCCCAGCCGGAGCCCTGCAGACCCAGTGCTGCGGAGGAGAACTGGTCCTTGAACTTCTCGAAGGAGCCGAAGTCGCGGTTGATGGCCTCAGCCAGCTCGCCGGTCGGCTCGCCGCCACCGTTCGGGGAGAGGTTCTTCCAGAAGATGGAGTGGTTGGTGTGGCCACCAAGGTTGAACGCAAGGTTCTTGGACAGCGCGCGGATCTGATCCGGGTTGGTGCCCTCCTCGCGTGCCTTCTCCATAGCCTCGAGAGCAGCGTTGGCACCCTGCACATAGGTGTTGTGGTGCTTGGAGTGGTGCAGCTCCATGATCTCGGCCGAGATGTGCGGCTCCAGTGCGTCGTATGCGTATGGGAGCTCAGGCAGCGTGTACTTAGCCATTGTTCAATCAGTCCTTCCGAATTCTTTGAAAAGGTTCTAATTATTACGAACGGCCGAACCAGTACTTTTATTCCCGCCTGGCCGTTAGTAACCAATTGTGGCGAAAAATCCGGGGCCTCGCAAGGGTGAGACGTCATCAAAGAAAGCGGCAAACAGCGGTGCCACGGCAAGAACTCTAGGAAAGACCGAGGAAATCCTTGATGGCCGGCATCTCGCGTCGTGCCTGCTCAAGGCCTTCTTGGTAGGCCAGAGAAAGCTTCACCGGATTGCGGTCCTGATTGCTGATATTCATGATTTCAGGAATAAAAAGATACGCCTTACCCTGCTTCTCCAGCTCGAAGAGGTAATCCCGAGTCTCGTTATAACGCACGTGCCGGTCGGCGATCGAGTCCAGCAGCGCCGGGTATTGCCCGTGCGTGCGGCGCAGCAGCCACAGCGCGCGCCCCGCCGCGGACTTCCGGTACATCCGGGTGCGGGTCATGATCACGAGGAAGCGGTCGTAGCCGTCCTGCATCGCAGCGTCGATGGGAATGCCGCCGGTGGGGCCGAACGCGCCGTCAAACCACGGCTGTCCGTCGACCTCGGTGGCCGGCATGAAGACCGGGAGGGAAGAGGACGCGCGAGCCCGGACCAGGAAGCCCTCCGGGCTGTGGATGGACTCCCGGCCCCAGTGCTTCGTCTCGCCCGTCAGTGCGTTGAAGCCGGAGATGCGGTACTGCACCGGTGAGTTATCGAAGATCTCCCAGTCCATGCCCATCGGTTGGCCCGGCATCCCGGCCTCGCCGTAGATATAGCCCGCATTGAAGAAGCCATCCCCGCGCAGCCAGGCTCGCCAACCGCCGAAATTCGGGTCGGAAGGGAAGGTGGTGAAGGTTTTACGCATCCGGTCGGTGGTGCGAGAGACGTAATTGGCCACGTGAGAGGTCGCCGCGGAATTGCCCGTGACGTGGGCGAAGTTCACATTCGATTCCAGCAAGGCCTCCACGAGCGCGGCGGAAAAGACCACGCGCATGGCTCCGCCTTCGAACACCAGCGAGGTGTCCGTGACATTCGGGGTTGGGGCTGCTTCGTGCACGTATTCAAGATTACCCGGCGGCTTCTTGTGGCTGAGAGCGCGGGTGCGGTGCATGCGGCGGGAAGTCGCGGGTGGGGCGTGGCGTGAGTGTGGGGCGGGATGCGGAACACGCGTGGAGCAAGCAGGGAATAAGGCGCGGTGGAAAATCCGGTAGAAAAGGGGGCGTGCAGCACGAGGTGAAAATCATTGCCCACCGTGGTGCGTCCAAGCACCGCCCGGAACACACGATCGGCGCCTACGAGCTCGCGGCCGCCCAGGGTGCGGATGGCTACGAGTGCGATATCCGGCTCACCCGAGACGGCCACGCGGTCTGCATTCATGACCGCACCGTGGACCGTGTGTCTGACGGAATGGGGGCGGTGTCCCGCATGACGTTGGCGGAACTCAAGGCCCTTAATTTTGGGACGTCAACCCGGCCGGCTGGAGTGCTGGAACTGCGAGAGTTGCTGGAATTTCTGCAGGATATCCGGCACAGCGCAGGTACTGGTCAACCCGAACTATTCATCGAAACCAAGCACCCGCATGTCCGGAGCCTCCAGGTGGAGGCGGAGATGCACCGCCAATTGGCGGCGGCGGGACTGGCTGGAGGGGAGGGGGTCTACCTGATCAGCTTCGACAGCTGGTCGTTGTGGCGCTCCCGGCGGATCAACCCGCAGGTAGAGCGCATCCAGCTGCGCCGGAAATACCACCCGCCCGCACGGCCGCTGCTGCGGGGATCGGGAATCGCGAGGCGCGCAGGGTGGTCCATCGAGCAGGCGATGGCGAGTATTCGGGGCGATCGGCGAGGTGCTCCAGCGGACTACATCTGGACGGTCGATCAGGCGGAGCAGCTGCAGTGGATCGCCCAGCGTGGGGCACGATGGGTGGCGACAAACTACCCCGGGGAGGCTGCGGGCTGGCTGCGAAACTCCGCCGACGGAGGGGTGGGTCAGGCTTAGTTTTACGGTGGGATAGGGGCTTGTCTGTGAGGCAGGTTAGAATCAGCAGCGTGGCTAAGAAAAATAAGAAAAATCAGGATCTGCCCGAAGGCATGAGCCGCCGCCAGGCGAAGCTCGCTGCCCGCGCCGCGGAGCGTGCGAAGCTGCAGAGGGACGCCCGTCCGTATGCGGACTTCGCGATGGAGTCCGACCTCATCGCGCTGCAGGAGTTCGTGCCTTCCGCCCGCGTGAAGGTCGAGGTCGAGGGGATCGACTTCCCGGTGTCTCTCGTGACCGTCCTGCCGGGTGCGGTGGCGGCGATGCGCCGCGCGGCTGAAGATGGTGGCGAGGGCTTCGTCGCGCTGCAGACGCAGCGCCCGGGCGATAACCCGAACCGTGACCTCGCGTACGCGCTGAACTGGATGAAGACCGCCGAGCCGGGCGCGGCCCTTGAGGTCGGCGTGGCTGATGGTAACGAGCCGGAACTCACCGACCTGCTGGACCCGAAGACCGACGCGGAGATCGTCGTCGAGCAGGACTTTAACTGGTGGCTCACCGAGGAGCACCAGGACAACCCGCAGGTCGCTGCGACGCTGCAGCGCGCTAACGACTCCGTCCTGCCTTCCGAAAAGGTGCAGGGCGATTTCAAGGGTGCTGCCTGGTGGATTGATCCAGGCGAGCGCGCCCACATCCGCTGGGTTCGCCCGGAGGATGAGAATGAGCTGCTCAACGCGCTGGCTCGCGTCCACGCTGCTGGCGAGCTGCACCTCGGTGAGGGCTCCAAGTTTGCCGGTGTGTTCCGTACCCACGGTGTGATGGTCCCGGTCTGGGACCTCGATAACTCCTGGGAGCCGCAGGTCTGGCAGAAGGGTCTGGAGGCGCTCGATAAGAAGATCGCCGAGGCTCTGGCTAATGACTCGGGCCGCTTCTCCCCGGAGGAGCAGAAGGCGAAGCAGACGATCGTGTCCCGCGAGGTCACGATCCGCTAATCCCCTGCTGGGGACGGACGCCCGCCGGTGGGGGGGCACTCGGTCGGTGGCCCCGCCGCAGTAGCAGGCTGGGCGGCGCGGGGATTCAGCGCGTTCTAACGCAGGCTGCTGAATAGCTGCTCGGCGGCGGCCTGGTCCCAGAGCAGGACGCTGCCCGCGTAGTTATCCGCGCTGCCCGAGGTAGGAACGACCTCCTGCTTCGCGCCGCGCATCTTCACCCCGAGGCGGGCGAGGTGCCACATGTGATCGTCCTTGTCCACGGTGAGGGATTTGGCGACGCCACCGACCGTGGGGAAGAGGCGGAAGGGGTTGAAGAGCGTGCCGGGGGAGAGCATCTTCTTGCTCAGCGCGGCGAGCAGCTGACGCTGGCGGCCTGCGCGATCGAGGTCGCCGCCAGCCGAGGTATAGCGGGAGCGCACATAGCCCAGGGCATTCGGCCCATCCAGCTCCTGGCAGCCCGCGGGCAGGTTAATGCCCGCCATCGGGTCCTCGAGGGGCTCCTCGAGGCACATCTCGACACCACCGACGCCGTCTACGGCGTTTGCGAAGCTGCCGAAGCCGACCTCTGCGTAGTGGTCGATCCGCAGGCCCGTGGCCTCCTCGACCGTGCGCTGCAGCAGCGCGGGACCCCCGAGAGCGAAGGCCGCGTTGATCTTATTTTCCCCGTAGCCGGGGATATTGACGAAGCTATCGCGCGGCAGGCTGATCATCGTGGCCTTCCCGACGAGCGGCAGGTGCACCAAGATGATCGAGTCCGTGCGGCCCTCCGATTCATCGAGCATGCCCGCGGAGAGCCGGTCGGCGGTCTCCTGGTCCAGTCCGGCGCGGGAGTCTGAGCCGACGAGCAGCCAGTTGGTGCCCGCGGTCCCGCCCACGCGCCCTTCGTAGCTCTGGAGCGCCTCCGTGCGCTGCAGCTGGGAATCCGCCCACAGCAGCGTGCCGCCGCCGATCACCAGGAAGAGAGCGAGTAGGAGCAGCAGAACCCGGCGGATGCCGAGGCGGCGCCGTGGCCGGCGGGGGCTGCCCGCGCGACGGGGACGGCCGCGACCCGGGTCCATGCGCTGCGGTTGGCGGCCAGGACCGCCCCAGTCGGCGCCCCGACCCGCCCCGCCCGCGGGCTGCGGGTACTGACGGTAACCCTCAGGTCGGGCTGTGGCCGGGCGTGGGGGCTGCTGATACGCACCGCGCGGCTGTGCCTCTGGGCGTGCCGGACGGTACGCGCCCTGCTGGGGAGCCGTGGCAGGGCGCGGGGAGTAGCCTTCCCGACGATGGCCTGGCAGCGGCGTACCGGCCGCTGGGGCCTGTCGGTAACGCGGTGGTTCGGGGTGCCGGGTTCTCTCTGAGTGCGGGGTTCTCTCTGCGCGCTCACGCCTCTCTGCTCGCTGGCTCCGCTCTGTGCGCTGGGGCCTTTCTTGACGGCCGTATTCGGATCCCGGTGCCGGGGAAGGGCGCTGGCCGGCGGCGTCCGGAATATCCGAGCGGACATAGCGCGGCGGCGCAGGTGTCGGTCCCGGTCCGGGAGCGCTGGACGTCGTGTTCGACGCGGGGCCAGGCGCGGGGCGACGACGCACCGGGCGGCCGAAACGGTCGGTCAGGATCCTGCCATCCCGGTCGCGGGCGTAATCATCGCGTGAGTTCATGGGGACATCTTAGCGGGCGCATTGGCGCGTGGTCACGCGCACCGCGAGCAACACTGTTAACTACAGTCCCAGCCATCCCAGGTTGAGGTGCCCGTCGGCGATGGCATAGCCCGCGAAAGCCACCGTGTCGATGAGCCCATGGACGATGATCAGGGGCCAGACCCGGCCTGTGCGGCGGAAATACTCGATGAAGACCAGCCCCATCACCGCATTACCCAGGCCAGCGGATATGCCCTGATAGAGGTGGTAGCTGGCCCGCAGCAGGGCCGAGGCCGCGAAGATCGCGGGCCAGCGCACGTTCAGCTGGCGCAGCCGGGTTGCCAGCCAGGCGACGACGATCAGCTCCTCGGCCACCCCATTGGCCCAGGCGTTGAGCAGCAGGGAGGGCAGCGTCCACCAGTGCTCGCCCAACCCGGAGGGCACCACGACCTTTGAGGCGCCCAGGTGCACCGCCAGCGCATAGAACGCCAGGCCCGGCAGGCCGATGAGTGCGGCCAGTCCCGCCCCGTGGGGCCAGTCCTTGGCGCGGATCCGCAGGCGCAGGCCAGCTCGGGACGGCGGGTGCTCAGCCGACTGGGGCGGCAGGTGCCGCAGCAGGAGGAACGCCGCCAGCCCACCCCATGCCAGGAGCACACCGGAGGTGATCAGCTGAAATGCCGGATCCAGCCACGCAAGGTGGGACTGGGACTGGTTGAGCAAAGCCTCCTGCTCATTGAGCGGGGTGGGATCCGTGAGGGCCTCGACCAGACGTAGCGTCGCGCGCAGGCCGGAGGCGCCGAAGGTGACCGCCAGCAGGAGGGCGAGCTCGATGCGCAGGGCTCGCCGGTCGCGGGGGAGGAGCTCGGCTCTCATGGCCGCCCGTGCTCGCAGAACTCGTGGCTGTGCGCCGCTGTGCAGTCGCACCCAGCGCTGTGGTTGCCCGCGCCGGGGCGGGGTTCGTAGTTCAGGGAACCCAGGTCGCCGGGCTCGGCCAGCGAAAGTGCCTCCACCGGAAGCACCGCTGCGGCGGCCTGCACCTGCTCGGCCAAAGCCACAAGGTCTGACGCGCTCACCCGGTCGCCCACCGCGCCGAGTTGCAACGCGATCGGCCACCGGCCCGGCACACGGGCCGGGTTAACCAGCGGTACCGTCACCGAAGCCCAGCCACAGAGATTCCACAGTGTGCCCCACGGCGTCCAGGCCGTCTGCGCCCAGAAGTTCAGTCGCGGGCTCAGCCGAGAGAACGCGCCCGGTGCCGGGGGAGCGCATGCCAGCATCGGGGTGGCGACGACATCCAAGCCCGCTGCCGACCAACGGTGAAGCGCTGTCTCCTGCATCCGGTGGATGCTGCGCTCCATTTCCACACGGCGCCAGCGGGGCACACCCGCGCCCTGCCGCTTGAGCCAGCTCGTGAGCTCCGAGAGTGGCTCTGGCAGCTCCGCGCAGCGGGTGGAGAGCACGGTCGCGAAAAGCTCGAAATTCGCCGGGTCATAAGGCTGTGGTGCTTGGCGGACCTCCGCCACGGATTCCCCGTTGGTCAACAGCGCCGTGGCCCCTGCGGTGGCCGCGGCGATCGCAGGATCGACCCGGGAGTGATGGTGGAAAGGCTGATTCGTATAGCCCACCCGCAGGCCCCACGGTCGGGTATCGGTCAGCCGATAGGCCTTGCGCGTGTTCGCGAAGGAGTCGGCAAGGAAGCCGTGGGCGGAAGGGTTGAAGCCGCCCACTGAGGTATCGTGCGCCGGCTTGAGCCCCACCAGCCCACAGCAGGCCGCGGGTACTCGGATGGAGCCACCCCCGTCTGTTGCGTGCGCGATCCGCGCCACCCCGTGGCCCACCGCCGCCGCAGCTCCGCCCGAGGAACCACCAGTCATCATCGTCGGGCTGATCGGGTTGACCGGCTGCTCCTGCCCGACGGGCTCGGTATAGGCGCTGGTCCCATACTCCGCGCTCGCGCTCGCCCCAACCAGCTGCGCCCCCGTCGCGAGCAGCTTCTCCACCGCGGTATCGCTGTGGGTGGCGCGGAAGCCCTGACCCGCGTTGCCCATCGTTACCCACTCGCCCGCGACCTGCTGGGTGTCCTTCACCAGCAGCTCTTCCCCGGCTAGATGGGAGGTACGACGCGCGGGATCGACGTGCGGCCGGTCATAGACCCGCGCCACCCCCAGCTGCGCAGGTGAAAGTCCGGTCTTTCGGCTCACCGCTGCGAGCCGCTGGGCGAAAGTATCGGGGGCGGGGCTGAGCTGTGTCACACCGGCTAGGTTACCCGCCGGCCCTGCCCACACCCGTGATGCAGCCCACTAGTATCGGGGCCATGAGCAACACTCCCACCATCGCTTTCCTGGGCCCGCGGGGCACGTTCACCGAGCAGGCTGCGCTCGAGTTCCTGCGCGCAGGCCAGGTGCCCGGCGTGCCCGCCAGCTCGGTCGGCACCGACCCCGAGAGCGCCGCCACACTGGAGCCTCGCACCAGCCCGGCCGAGGCGCTCGGCGAGCTACGTGAAGGCCGGGCTGATTACGCCGTCATCGCGCTGGAAAGTTCCGTGGATGGTCCCGTTGCCCAGGCTGAGGACGCGCTGGTCACCGGTGATCGCGTGCAGATCCTCGCTGAACTGTTAGTCCCCATTCGCTTCGCCATCGGGGTGCGCGCCGGGGAAGCTGAACGGTTCCAGGGCTCGGGCGCCGCTGCAGCCGGTGCGGCGGCCCCCGTGTTCAGCACCCACCCCGTCGCCGAGGCACAGGTGCGCGGTTGGGTGGCCGAGAACCTGCCCGAGGTGCAGTTCAGCCCAGCGCCCTCCAACGCCGCTGCGGCCCAGGCAGTCGCCGAGGGCCAAGCCGATATCTGTGCGGCCCCGCTGCGCGCCCTCGAGCTCTACGGGCTGGAAGCGATAGCCACGGACGTCGCCGACGTCGCCGAAGCCTTCACACGATTCGCTTTGGTCTCCCGCCCCGTACCACCTGCCCCGCGCACCGGCCACGACCGCACCGGGGTGGCCTTCACCGCCCAGCACGACCGCCCCGGCAGCCTGATCTACGCGCTCCAGCAGCTCTCCCTACGCGGGGTGAACCTCACCCGAATCAGCTCCCGACCCACCCGTGAACTGCTGGGGACCTACGTCTTCCACATCGAGATGATCGGCCATATCGAGGACTCTGCCGTCGCCGCTGCTCTGCAGGGGCTGCAGCGGGAGAGCTCCTGGATCCGCTACCTTGGCTCCTGGCCGCTAGCCACCGCCCCGCGCGGCGTGGACGAGGAACATCTGGTGAAGATCCTGGGCAACGTCACTTCCGAAGCCCCGGATGAAGGCCCCTCCGAGCGGTGGCTGGCCGATATGATGAACCCCGCAGAAGACCACCGGGCTTGAGGGAAGGTAGCGAGAACATGACCCGCTTGTTTCTGGTCCGCCACGGCCAGACCACGTCCAACGAGATCCACGCGCTAGACACCGCGCTTCCAGGCGCGAGCCTTACGATGCTCGGCCGCGAGCAGGCCGGCGCCGCGGGCCGCTACCTGCGCAATGCCAGCGACCGCGTGCACGTCCTGTCCTCCAAAGCAGCACGTGCCCAGCAGACCGCCGCGGGCCTGGCCGCGGCCTTCGCTGCTGAGGGGGGATCCATCGCTACGGCCGCGCCGGGCAGCAGCTTCGCCGATGGTTTCCAGCGCTTCCGGGGCCGCGAACTTGCCGGGCTCGTCGACACTGCCGCCGTCGAGCTGGCGGGCGAGCACGCAGGCTCCCTGGCTTCCATCTTCGGCGTCGCCGAGATTCCGGCCGGGGACATGGAGATGAAGAACGACGAGGACTCGCATGAGCTGTACCACCGAATGCTGGGGGATTGGCTGCACGGCCAGATCGACAAGATCGTCCCCGGTGGCTCTTCCGGGGCCCAGGTTCTGACCAGCTACCTGCCGCAGGCGCTTGCCGTTGTCGCAGCGGCACAGGCCGAAAAGGGGGACGCCGTGCTGGTCAGCCACGGCGCTGTGATCCGTCTCGTCGCGACCTGGCTGGGTGCGGTCGACCCGGAGTTCGCTTATCGCGCATACCTGCCGAACGGGCAGGTGGTCTCCATCGCCCTGCCGGAGGACTTCGGCGAGCTGCTGGACCAGGTCGCAGAGGCTGTGGACGAGCAGCTCCGGGACAGGGTGCGTGGCCGTTTCCACGTCACCGAGTGGGGCCCGTTCGGCGTCCCGGAGCTGGCTTAAGGCCACCTGCCCCCTCAGCTAATTCCAGCTAGCCCCAGCCGAGCTCGTGGAGCCGGTCGTCGTCGATGCCGAAGTGGTGGCCGAGCTCGTGGATGACGGTGATGGCGACTTGCTCGACGAGCTCCTCACGGGTGTCGACGACGTCCTGCAGCGCCAGCCGGTAGATCGTGATCTTATCCGGCAGCGCGCTGGTGTATTCGCTGGTCCGCTCGGTGAGCGCGACCCCTTCGTAAAGCCCCAGGATGCTGGGGGAATCGAGGTTATAGTCCTCGGTGACAATCGCGACGTTATCGACGTTGTCCAGTAGTTCCCGTGGGATGCGACGCAGCCCCTGGTCGACGAGTTCCTCGAACTCCTCTTCGCTGACCTCGATGCTCAATGCTCAATCACCTTCGCTCGTGGCGCCCGCTTAAGGAGTCGGGTTGCCCTCGGAGTTCTCGCCCTCCGGGGCTGGGGCCGGGGAGTCGCCGCGCTTCGGCAGTCGCTTCGGCGGGGTCTTCGGCGGCTTGCCGTTGACC
>JBHWRM010000046.1:0-4151 GCA_043426695.1 Corynebacterium sp.
CAACACGAGCCCCACGAGCAGGTAGGGTATGAACGATGAAAATCTGGAACCGTCGCAACCGAACGATCGCGCTGGGCGCCGCCCCGGTCGTCGTCCTGGTGACCCTGCTTGGCCTGCCGAGCATCCCGGGCACCGATATCGACCTGACGGTTCCCTACGCCGCAGAGGGCAAGGGCCCGACCTTCAACACCCTCGGCGAGGAGGGCGGCAAGCAGGTCGTCGAGGTCACCGGTGCGGAGACCAGTAAGCCCGCCGGACACCTCAATATGACTACCGTCTCCGTGCACACCAAACTCACCCTGGGCCAGGCGCTCGCCCGGTGGCTGACCACCGACGACACCCTCGTGCCGATCGGCCAGATCTTCCCCGCGAATAAGTCGCCCGAGGAAGTCCAGCAGCAGAACCAGGCGGCCTTCGCCGCCTCGGAGTCGAACGCCACCACCGCGGCGATGAACTACCTCAACAAGCCGCTGGAAACCGCCGTCATCGACGTCCTGGACGACGCGCCGGCAGCGGGGAAAATCAAGGTCAACGATGTCATCCGCGAGGTCGGTGGGCGCCCCATCACAACCCCCGATGAACTCGCCCGCGTGGTCGGCGAGCACGCGCCGGGCGACGAGATCGACGTCCTCGTGGAACGGCAGGGCAAGGAGGAAACGGTGACCGTCACGCTCGGGGAGCCACCGAGGCACCTCCAGCGGGCCGAGCAGGGCTCCGCGTTCCTGGGCGTGACCTCCGTGTCCCAGCCCGCTGGTGAGATCCACGTGCGCTATAACCTGCAGGACGTCGGCGGCCCTTCCGCGGGCCTGATGTTTTCCCTCGCCGTCGTGGACAAGCTCACCCCGCAAGATCTGACGGGCGGCGCGTTCGTCGCGGGCACCGGCTCCATCGATGCTGCCGGCCAGGTCGGTGCCATCGGCGGGATCACCCATAAGATCCGCGCCGCCGCGGATGCCGGGGCCGAGTACTTCCTGGTGCCCGCCGGCAACTGTGCCGAGGCACTCACCGTGGAGGATGCCGGGCCGAAGCTGGTGAAGGTCGACTCCCTCGAGGATGCGGTCAAAGACCTGGAGGGCATCCGCTCCGGCGGAGGCTTCGACACCTGCAGCTAGGGCTAGCTAAGCCCTAGCTAGGCCGCTAGTCCACGAAGGTGGCGCGCAGCGCGGCGATCACGCCCGGCGCAATATCCTCCCCGCCCCGCAGCTCCACGCGGTCCTGACCGAAGGGGTCAGCCGCGAGCTCTTCCTCGGTCGGGCGCAGCTGCAACAAGGTGCGCTCGGAACCGTCTCCCGCCGCCGCGGCACCGTCTCGGGCGCCTGCATCCAGGATGCCGCTGAACAGCCGAGCCTGCTGCGGGGCAGCGTCCTCGCCCAGGGAGGAGTCCACGAAGGAGATCTCCTGGGCCAGGATCGCGCCCACTACCTGCGAAGGCCAGCGGATGGAAGCGACGAACTCGCCCAGTTCCTCCGAGCCGGGGCGAATGTGCTCCGGCAGGTCGTCCTGCACGATGAGGGAGAGCGGGTTGCGGTCCTCGGTGAGCTCCAGGGCGTCGGCGACCAGCTCCGTCGGGACGAGAGCGAACAGGGTGGCGGGACGGTCCCAGCCCTCGGCCTGGATGAAGTCCACGGCCTCCATGAGGGCGGCGTTCAAGATGCGGTCATCGTTGAGGTTCATGGCCGCGATTTTAACCCGCCACCCCCGGGACGGCGGCAGCCAGCATCAGTGGGGGCAAAAACTCATTTCGCGAGGGAAGTTTTACTACGTATCCTGGACAGTTAGATCTGATCCTGCGTAGGAAGTAGTGAACCCTTGAGTATGTCGGCACAGCCTCCATCTGGCGCCTCATCTGCAAACTTCACGCCCTCGCGCCGTTCCAAGATTATCGCCGGCCTGGTCATGGCGCTGGGTGTGGCGTTCTTCTTGGTGCCCATCGTGGTTGGCGCGTACACGGACTGGCAGTGGTTCCGTGACCTGGAATATCAGGGCGTATTCTTCGGCGTGATCATCACCCGCGTGATCCTATTCCTGGTCTTCGGACTGGTCGCGGGGGTGGTCGTCTGGCTGGCAACTTTTGCCGCCTACCGCAAGGGGCCGACCAGCCTGGAGTCGCTCGGCTCGGCCTCTCCACTGGCCGCGAACCGCCCGGCGATCCGCCAAACCGTCCGCCCCATGCTGGTGTGGCTGCCGATCCTGGCGGGCGTCGTCGTCGGCCTGGTGGCGCAGGGCAACTGGCGCCGCGCGATGCTGTTCTGGAACTCCTCCTCCTTCGGGGTGGAGGACCCGCAGTTCGGCAAGGATTTGAGTTTCTACGCCTTTAACCTGCCGATGCTGAACCTCATCCTGGGGATGCTCAGCTTCATCCTCATCATCGCGTTCTTCGTCAACGGCATCGGCCACTACCTGCTGGGGTCCATCACCACAGGTAATCCGCGGGTGGGGGAGAAGGCAAAGGTTGCTCCGGCGGCCCGCCGACAGCTGGCGATCATCGCTGGCATCTGGATGATCTCGAAGGCCGTGGGCTACTGGTTCGACCGCTACGACCTGCTCAACCGCCAGCACGATACCTTCACGGGTGGCTCCTACACGGACATCAACGCAGTCCTGCCCGCGAAAATCGTCCTACTCGTCGTCGCCATCTTCGTGGCCGCCCTGTTCTTCCTCACTATCGTGATGAAGGACCTGCGCCTCCCGGCGCTCGCCGTGGCTCTGATGCTGCTGACCTCCCTCGTCGCCGGCGTGGCCTGGCCAGCAATTCTGGAGCAGTTCTCCGTCGCCCCGAACCGCGCGGAGAAGGAGCGCGAGTACATCGCCCGCAACATCGACGCCACCCGCCACGCCTACGGCCTCGAGGACGACAATGTCACCTACGAGCGCAACTGGGGCACCAAGCAGGGCGGCAAGCAGGCGGAGCGCTCCATCGCCCAGGACGACGTCACTCTCTCCAACATCCGTCTCCTGGACCCGCAGGTCTTGTCCCCGACGTTCACCCAGCAACAGCAGCTGCGTAACTTCTACGGCTTCTCCGATGAGCTCTCCGTAGACCGCTACGACGTCGACGGCAAGATGCGGGACTTCGTCGTCGCCGCTCGTGAGCTGAACCCCAACACCCTGGAAGGCAACCAGCAGGACTGGATCAACCGCCACACCGTCTACACCCACGGCAACGGCTTCATCGCCGCCCCGGCCCGTAAGGTCGACGAGGTGGCCCGCGACGTCGGTTCCGCCCGAGGTGGCTACCCGGTCTACACCGTCGCCGACCTGCAGTCCCTGGAGCGGGGTCGCCAGGGTGGCGAGCTGGAGCTTGATCTGAAGCAGCCGCGTATCTACTTCGGCCCGCTGATCGCTTCCAACCCGACCCCGAACTCGGACTACGCGATCGTGGGACGTACTGGCGGGAACCCGCTGGAGTATGACACGGAGGACAGCAACTACACCTACACCGGTAAGGGCGGAGTGGACGTCAATAATTCATTCAACCGCCTGATGTACGCCGCCCACTTCGAGTCGATGAACTTGCTGCTCACCGACCGCATCGGCGAGAACTCCCGCATCCTGTACAACCGCGATCCCCGCGAGCGCGTGCACAAGGTTGCACCGTGGCTGACCACCGACTCGAAGACCTACCCGACCGTCATCGACGGGCGAATCAAGTGGGTCGTCGACGGCTACACCACCCTGACGGACCTGCCCTACTCCGAGCGCACCAGCCTGACGGAAACCACGACGGACACCACCAACCCCGATGGTGTCCGCCGTGAGCAGCTGGTCACCGACAAGGTCAGCTACATCCGTAACTCCGTCAAGGCCACCGTCGACGCCTACGACGGCACCGTCGAGCTCTACGAATTCGACGAAAAGGACCCCGTCCTGAAGGCCTGGCGCGGTGCGTTCCCGGACGTCGTGAAGCCGAAGTCCGAGATCAGCGACGAGCTGATGCAGCACATGCGCTACCCAGGTGACATGTTCAAGGTGCAGCGCGAGCTCATCGCCCGCTACCACGTCAGCGACCCAGGCGTGTTCTTCCAGAACGACGCCTTCTGGTCCGTGCCGTCCGACCCGACGGCCAAGGAGAACAAGGGCGAGCTGGCGCAGCCGCCGTACTACGTGGTCGCCGCCGATCCGGAGACCGGCAAACCGAGCTTCCAGCTGAT
>JBHWRM010000047.1:0-4248 GCA_043426695.1 Corynebacterium sp.
AAGGTTTTTCACAACAGTGGGTAACACTCCCAGCGCCCCAGTCCGCGACGAGAAAGGCTCGAAGGGACTGAATTGCGCAGAGCTGCTGGAGGTCTCCAGCGGCGTGATCATTCAGGAGCTCGGCTGGGACGAGGACTGCGATTCCTCGATCAGCGAGGCCCTCGAGGATGCAATCGGTGAGGAATTGCTGGGCCCGGATACCGACGAGCTCGTAGACGTGGTGCTGTTGTGGTGGCGCGAGGAGGACGGCGACCTGGTCGACGGGCTGATGGACGCCAGCCGTTCCTTGAGCGAGGATGGGCGCGTCTGGGTGCTGACCCCGGCGCCAGGCCTGAAGAACTCTATTCAGCCGGGTGAGGTCGCGGAGTCCGCGCAGCTGGGTGGCATGGTCCAGACCGGTTCGGAACGTCTGGGGGACTGGCAGGCTGCGTGCCTGGTCGCGCGCGGCGCGAAGCGCTAGCCCGGGGCCTATTTGCCCCACCGGGACGGCTGGGCTAATCTCTCTAGCTGTTGCGCGCTCTTAGCTCAGCTGGAAGAGCAACTGGTTTACACCCAGTAGGTCGGCGGTTCGAACCCGTCAGAGCGCACCGATTGAAACCCTTGCGAACAGTAGGTTTGCGAGGGTTTCTTTTTATTTGACGAAAATTTGACGTTGTTGCGTGGGAATTTTGCTGGGGCACCGCGGCGGGGTGGGATATCTGCGGTTCTTGAGCGCCAGGGAGAGAGGGCTAGAGTTGATGCTCGTAAAGCGAGTCCTTTATAGCCGGTCCCTGGCAGCATTAGCCAGGCCCAACGGGAGGAATACACAATGGCGGTCGATCCACAGCGCGGCCAGGAGCCGAAGCGCGGCTTTCGGGCTTTTTTGACGCCAGGCTGGATCCTCTCGGCTGTTTTCGTGCTGTTGTTCACCTACTTCGCCTTCAACACTCTGGCGCCCTGGCAGCTGGGTAAGAACACCAAGCGCACGGAGTTTAACGATCGGCTCAAGGCCGCGATGGAACAGGCCCCGGTTCCCGTCTCGGAGGTGCTGCCCAAGGAGCCTGAGAAGGCGGTCGAGGAGGCCCAGGAGTGGCGCCACGTCACCCTGCAGGGAAAGCTGCTGCCGCAGCAGGAGGTCCTGCTGCGCAACCGCCCCGTGGAGTCCGCGCCCGCCTACCAGGTCATCACGCCATTCGAGGCCACGGACGGAACCACGGTGTTGGTCAACCGCGGGTGGGTGCCCGCGGAGAGTGGGGATAATCGCGCGGAGCTGATCGCGAAGGCCCCGGACGGTCAGATGGAGCTGTCCGGGTACGTCCGGCTGGGGGAGGGGAAGAACGACCGCGGGGTGATCGACGCGGAGGGTGCTAAGCAGACCACCAGCGTCAACGCCGAGCAGATCGGCGCGGCGACGGGCCTGACGCTGGCGCATGACTATGTGCAGCTCGACGAGCAGTCCACCCAGGCCATCACGGATCGCGCCGGGGATGAAGGGGTCGCGCCGCACCCGATTCCGCTGCCAAAGATCGAGTCCGGGCCGTACCTTTCCTATGGCATCCAGTGGATCGCCTTCGGCATTATCGCCCCAATCCTGCTGGGGTGGTTCATCTGGTCGGAGGTCAAGGAGCGCCGCCGCGAGCAGCTGGAAAATGAGCAGCTGGTCACCACAGGCGCTGTGGGGGGTGCAGAACCGAACTTGGGGAATGCAGCGGCAACCGGGGATCGGGGCACCGGCGTTGAGCAAGCTATGGGCGCCAACGCGGTAGCGGGGGATGCCCACACCGAAGCGTCGCGGGAGACTCAGCACCAGGAGGCACAGCGCCAGGAGGACGCGATGGCCGCCCGTTACGGCAAGGCGGCCAAACGTCGCGGCTTCGGCTGGAACCAGCCGGAAGACGGCGAGCGTTTCTAACTCACCGTGTGTCCGTCGGCGTCCTAAAGAGCCGCTAGTCCTCCTGCTCGTCGAGGATCGATTCGATGAACTCGATGATGCCCGGGACGGCGGCCTCGATTTCCTCGGCCGCGCTCGCGAAGTCCGCGTCGGTGCCGTAGTAGGGATCTGCGACCTCGGGGTGCGGGCGATCCACGGTCACGCTCGCGGGGTCGAAGGCCCGGTAGAGGTGGATCTTCTGCGGGTCCACACCCTGGCGCTTCAGCCCCGTGACGTGCCCCTTATCCATCGCGAGGAAGATGCCCGCGGCCTCGTGCTCTGGCCCGAAGGTCGCAGCGACGTGCTTGGAGCCGTCGTAGCCCTGATCGGCCAGCTGCTTGACTGCCCGTGGGTCCGCGCCATCCCCGACGTGCCAATCACCCAGGCCGCAGGAGTTGACGGTGATGTTGCGCAGGCGGGGGTCGTCGCTCTTTGCGAGCGCGTCCGCCAGCATGATTTCTCCCATCGGGGAGCGGCAGATATTGCCGGTGCACACGACGGTGATCAGGGACAACGGGTGGGGCGCGTCAGGGTCAGGCATAGCTTCCTTTGGTGCTTCTTGGGTTCGTGGAGCTGCATGCTCAGGGCGGCGCATTCACGCCGCGCGGGTCGCGAGCTTTAGTGCTGCTCAACGATGCTTTTGAGCTCTTCCGTGGTGTTGGCGACCAGGGGGACCTGGGCCAACTCTTGCTCATTACCATAACCCCAGTTCACCAGCACGCAATCTATCCCCTGGCTCTTGGCTCCCTGTGCGTCGTGTTTGCGGTCGCCGATCATCAGGAACTGGGAGGGCTGCGTCTCGTGTTCGGCGTTGATGAGTCCCATGACGTAGGCGACGACGTCCTCCTTGTGCTGTCGCGGTCCGCCGTTATCTTCTGCGGTGCCGAGGTAGTCGAAGTATTCCAGCAGTCCGAAGTGCGTCAGGGCGCGCAGGGCACCGGTGTAGGACTTGGATGTCGCGGTGGCCAGGATGTGGCCCTCCTCCCGCCAGGTGGCCAGCAGTTCCGTGATGCCGGGGAAGAGGGCTGAATCCAGCCAGCCGCCGCTGGACTGGTGCTCGCTGTAATCGGCCATGACGGTTTCGACGTGCTCGGCAGGCACGCCCGCGGCGGCGATGGAGTCCCGCATCGGGGGACCGGGCAGCCCGCGAAAGAAATCCTCGTCCGGGATGGCATAGCCGTGGGTACTCAGCGCGTGGATGAAGGAGGCACGGATGCCGGGGTAGGAGTCGATCAGGGTGCCGTCGACATCGATAAGCAGGATCTTTCGCATGCTCTCCACTGTGCCATCGTAGTGTTCCTGCTGTGGGGCACGGCGGGGTGCGGACGGGATACAGTGGAGAGCATTCCGGGCCGCCCGGCCCATGCATCTCAAGCCACCAAGGAGCGTGATCCCGCGTGACAACCACCGCGAGTAACCCCCAGACCACCTCGGATGCGTTGAGGCTGACGGTCGGGCAGGTTGTCGCCTGCCTGGAGGAGGCCTACCCGCCGAAGCTGGCGGAATCCTGGGACGCGGTCGGCCTGATTTGCGGGGACCGCGCCGAGCCCGTGGCCAAGGTGGCCTTCGCGCTGGACTGCACCGACAAGGTCGTGGATGCCGCGATCGAATCGGGCGCGGACATCCTGGTGGTCCACCACCCGCTGCTGCTGCGCGGGGTCACCGGGGTCCCGGCGGATCACCCGAAGGGCCGGATCGTGCACAAGCTGATCCGCAACCGGGTCGCGCTCTTCGCCGCGCATACGAACGCTGATTCGGCCCGCCCGGGGGTCAATGATGTCCTCGCGGAGCTGCTCGGGGTTCGTGCGGGTCGCCCGCTGCGTCCGATCCCGAACCCGATCGACAAGTGGGGTTTCACGGTCCCGGTCGACTCCGCGGAGGCAGTGAAGCAGGCAATTTTCGACGCCGGCGCGGGCGTCGAAGGGGACTATACGGAGGCCTCCTTCGAATTCCGCGTGACCGGGCAGTTTTGCCCTGGCGATGCGGCCAACCCCCACATCGGGTCCCGCGGTGAGCTGGAGCGGGTGGATGAGCTGCGCGTCGAATTCATCGCGCCGGGCCACCTGCGGGAGAAGGTGCGGGCGTCTCTGCTGCGCGCCCACCCCTACGAGGAGGTTGCTTATGACGTGGTGGAGAGCCACGCCGGGGACCTGGGGGAGCAAGGCCTGGGCATCGGCCGGGTCGGCGAGCTCGATGAGCCGATGACGCTGCGCCAGTTCACCCAGCGGGTGGCCGACCGGCTGCCGTCGACGGTGTGGGGAGTCCGCGCGGCCGGCGACCCGGAGAAGGTGATCCGCACGGTCGCGGTGGCCAGCGGGGCGGGCGATAGCTTCTTGGGC
>JBHWRM010000048.1:0-3759 GCA_043426695.1 Corynebacterium sp.
CGGTGCCTGTGAGCACCGCGGCGCTGGGCTTTGTGGAGTGAAAAACAACAATGGATTCGAAGAAGCAGCAGCTCGGTGTGCTGACCTTGGCTGGCTTCGCGCTGCTCTCTGCGGGCGGGCCGCTGGGGACGGACATGTACCTGCCCGCCCTACCGCTGATCGGTCGGGACCTGGGGGCGAGCCCCGCCGTGGTACAGCTCTCCATTACCGCCTACATGGTGGGCATGGCCGTGGGACAGCTGCTGATTGGGCCGCTCTCGGACGGCCGGGGCCGCCGGGGGCTGTTGTGTTTCGGGATGGTGCTGGGACTGATCGCCTCCGCGGTGTGCGCGACCGCTCCCACAGCCGCGGTGTTGATCGCTGCCCGCTTCTTCCAGGGTGTTGCTGGCGGCACCGGCGTGGTGCTCACCCGTGCGATGATCGCCGATAAACTGCGCGGCTCGGCCGCCGCCCAGGCTCTGTCGGTCATGATGCTCATCATCGGTGTGGCCCCGATCCTTGCGCCGCTGCTGGGCGGGGTCATCAACCAGGCCGCAGGCTGGCGGGCGATCTTCTTCACGCTGGCGCTGATCGCCCTGGCCCAGATCCTCGTGGCCTGGCGCCAGCCGGAAACGCTACCGGTGGAGCGCCGCCATGGTGGTGGTCCGGTGCGGATGTACCGCAACATGCTGGGGCTTTTCCGCCGCCCGGCGTTCGTGGGTTATGCGATGGCTTTCGCCTTCGGTTTCGGCACGATGTTCGCCTTCATCTCCGGTTCCTCCTTTGTCTACCAGGAGGTCTTCGGGTTGAGCTCGGTGGGCTTCTCCGCGATGTTCGCCCTCAACGCTGTCGCACTTTTAAGCGCGAATTCTTTGAATATCCGCCTGGTGGGCCGCATCGGCGCGCGGCGGCTACAGCGCGTGGCGGTCTGCGTGATCGCTGTCGGGGCGGTGGCGGTGCTGTTGTGCGCCCTCGTCCTTCCCAGGGACGTCGACGCCGCGATGTACGTCCTGGCGGCTGCGGTGTTCATTGCCACCTTCGGGGTGGGACTGAACATGTCGAATTCCACCGCGCTGGCCCAGGGCTTGGCGGCGGATCGCGCTGGCGCTGGCTCGGCCGTCCTGGGAGCGGGGCAATTCGTGGTGGCCGGTGTGATGAGCCCGCTGGTGGGGCTGGGCTCCGATCGGATGCTGGCCCTGGGGCTGTGCATGGTGGCTTCGGTGACGGTGGCTATCGCGGGCACGCTGCTGGCCGCGAAGTTCGCCCCGCACGCGGAGTAGCGCTACCGCCAATAGTTCCTCGACTGGAGTGGCCCTTCGGCCACCTCTGCTAGATCACTCGTTCGCGCTCGCGCTGGAGGTTATCGATGATCGCCTCCGCAGCGTCCGAGAGCCCGCGCAGGGCGGGCACGCCGTCGCGCAGCTTGCGGACATCGGACCGCTCCATCCGGGAGGTGGCCTGGGCGATGAAGATGGCCCACTGGTCGGTGATGGCGTTCATGACGTCCACCCCCTTGTCGGTGAGGTAGAGGTCCTGGGCACGGCGGTCGTAATCATTGGCCTGCCGGTCCACGAGGCCGTCGTTGATGAGGCGACGGACGGTGGCGGAGACGTTGGAGGCGCGGAGGAAGCGTAGCCGGGCGATCTCGGAAACACCGCAGCCCGGGTGCTGGGAGATGAACTGCAGCACCTCGATCTCAGACTGGGAAATGCTCATGTCGGCGCTGGGGCGGCTCATCAGGCGGCGCGTGGCGGAGAGGAAGTCGAAGACGCTGGACGCGATTTCGGCGACGTCGACGTCCGGGAGGACTTCCTTCGCCTTGTGCCCGCTGACGTTGGGCTTGGGGCGCTGGGGAGAGGTCGCTGTGCTGCTCATTACTGTTCCTCGCTCTTGGTCCGTGGATAGCTGCGTGCGTCAGGGGCAGTTCGGCGGGCCGAAACTTTTCTTTATGTAGCTAGCCAGTCTAGGCGGGGGCGGGGCCTTTCCGCGGCATTTTGCGGGAGAAAAGTAATTGCCCTCCGCTGGGCTACTGCAGCGCGCTGGTCAGGCGGAAGACATTATCGAGGTACTGCTTGTACCACGGGCGGTTCTTCCACTCCTTCAGATCGAGGTGGAGGGAGGCTTCGCGGTAGGCGTCGATGATCTCCTGGAGGCTGTCCATGACCGCGCCCTCAAAGGTCATGAGGGTGATCTCGTAGTTCAGCCCGAAGGAGCGCATATCCATGTTGGAGCTGCCCATGACGGCCACCTCACCGTCGGCAATGGCGCACTTGGTGTGCAGCACGGCGGGGGCGGGGTACTGGTAGATCTCCACGCCGGATTCCATGAGTTCCTCGTAGTAGGAGGCCTGCGCGTGCCCGACCATCATCTGGTCGGACTCCTCGGAGACATACAGCGACACCTTCACCCCGCGGTAGGCCGCGGTGGTGACGGCCTCGAGGAGGGACTCGTCGGGAATGAAGTAGGGGCTGACGATCTGCAGGCTCTCCTTGGCGTGATGCGCCATGGAGACGAACAGCCGCAGGTTCGGCTCGGTGGTGAATCCGGGCCCGGAGGGGACGAGCTGCATGAGTTCGGCGCCGGTGTCCTTCTTGGCGGTTGCTAGCTGCTCCGCGTGGACAGAGGGGTCGATGAGGTCCAGCGTCTCCCCGGATTCGGTGTACCAGTCGACGGCGAAGACGGAGTTGATGACCGACACGATCGGCCCGGTGAACTCGCCCATGATGTCCACCCACTGGCGGCCAAGTTTGAGGTTGCCGGAGTTGAGGTAGCTGGCGTCGATCATATTCTGCGAGCCCATGAAGGCGCGCTCCCCATCGATGATGACGAGCTTGCGGTGATTGCGCAGGTCAGGCCTGCGGAACTTCCAGCGCCAGGGCTTCAGCGGCAGCATGGCGTACCACTCGATACCCAACCGGTCGAGTTTGCGGCCGAGCAGGTGGGATTCCGGGTATTTCATGGAGCCCACGTGGTCGTACATGAGGCGCACTGCCACGCCCCGGTCGGCGGCCCGGGCCAGTGCCTGGAAAAAGGGGTCGGTGGTTTCGTCCCAGGCCATGATGTAGATCTCGACATTGACGTAGCGCTGGGCCTCGTCGATGGCGTTGGCGATTGCGCGGATGGATTCCGCGTAGTCGGAGTACATTTTCTGCATGGTGCCGCCCACCGCCGGCATCGCGGTAAGTTCGCGGTTGAGCTGCACCATGGAGAGCTGCTCTTCGGTGACGTCCAGGCCTGTGGGGACATCCGGTTCCCCGCTGGACATGTCGCGGATCAGCTCGTTGGCCTGCACCTGGATCTTGTGGCGGCGCCGGTTGACCACCGGCGAGCCGATCATGACGAACAGCAGGATGCCGATGAAGGGGATGAGGAAAATAGCCAGCAGCCAGGCCATGGCCGAGGACGGGCGGCGCCTCTGCGGCACCCACCCCAGGGCCACGAACTTCAGCACGTAGTCCAGCCCGACGATGAGGAAGTGGTACCACTGAAGTTGGTCCACTACTCCCACCGCCATTTGGACTGGCTCTAGCCACCACATCTGTTTATTCCTCTTGGCTGTTTAGACGGTGTAGTCGATGATGACAGGTGCGTGGTCGGACGCGCCCTTGCCCTTGCGCTCGTCGCGGTCCACGCGTCCGTCCTCGGGCGAAAGCCCGCGGGCGTACTGCAGGTCGATGCGGATGCCTTCGTTCTTCTGGAAGCGCATAGCCTGGTAGTCCCAGTAGGTGTACTGGTCGGCGATGAGCGCCGTGGCCTGGGTCAGGCCAGCATCCTCCAGCG
>JBHWRM010000049.1:0-14248 GCA_043426695.1 Corynebacterium sp.
GAAGTGCTGCGGTATCTGCGAAAGGGCGACCAGCTCATTGTCAAGAGCATGGATCGTCTCGCCCGCTCACTGGTAGATCTGCACACGATTGTCGAGTCCCTCGACTCGAGCGAGGAGTTCCACGGAGCCGGCCACATCAAGAAGCTCGACGTCGGGGAAGAGGACAACGGAGATGCGTCGGAGGCTCATGGCCGTCACGCTACCCAGCGCAGCGGGGTGCGCCACGTACAATTGCAGGCATGCTGAAGAACTGGTGGCGCGCCTCGCTGCCCGGTGACCGCGTCCTCGCCGGCTTCGCTGCGATCCTGGCGGTGCTGTATTCCATGGGGCCGGGGGAGACGTCGACAAGCGTTGCGGTGCTGCAAGCGGTGGTGTCGTGGTGCTTTGTGCCGTTTTTCTGGGTGTGGCGCTCCCGCCCGGTGCTCAGCGCGGCGGGGTTCACCGCGTGCCTGGCCGCGTGGGCGGGGACGTGGTTTCTGGCGCTGCCGCTGAACTCGGGTATCTCGCCGTGGCTCGTGGCGGCCCCGATGGCGGTCTATGCCACGTCGCGCTACTGCGAGGACCGGCGGGTTCCGCGGTTCATCACGGCTGTCATGTTCGCGGGCACCTTCGCCTCGCCCGTGATGTGGCGGCTGCTGGACAACCTGGAGTTGCGCTACGTGGGCGCGGCCGATGCAACGTACCTGGCGGCGATCCACTGGCTGCTCCTCGCGCTGATGTACGTCGCGGGCGCGCGCGGGCACGGGGCGATGCTGCGGCGGCGCGCGGAGGAGGCGGAAAAGCTGGGTCGCCTGCACGCGGCGCAGGAGGAGGAGAAGCTGCTCATCGCGCGCGAGCTTCACGACGTCCTTGCGCACTCTCTCACCCTGATGAAGGTGCAGGCCAGCGCGGGCATTGTGGCGTCGAGAGGCGATGCCCGGGCTGCGGTGGAGGCGCTCGAGACCATCCGCTCGACATCTGACCGGGCTCTGGCCGAGGTCCGCGGTATCGTGCGCGCGCTGCGCGGGGCGGGGGACGCCGACCTGCAGCCTTCACGCACCCTCTGGGACATCCCAGGAATCCTGGAGGGTTTCCGGGCCGCCGGGTTGACTGTCGAGGCGAAGCTGCCGCGCGAGCTGCCCGAGGTGTCGTCGCTGGTGGGCCTGGCGGCGGCGCGGATCGTGACGGAGGCCCTGACGAACGTGCTGCGCCACCAGGGTTCGGGCAGTAGCGTCGTGGTGGAGCTCGAGCCCGGCGAGGCCCTGGTGCTGGACATCACGTCCCGGGGAACACCGCAGGCGACGCGGGGCGGGGGAGCCGGGCTGATCGGCCTGGAGGAGCGGGCCCGCTCCCTCGGCGGCACGCTGAGCGCCGGGGGCACGCCCGAGTTATTCCGCGTTCACGCCGAACTACCCTTGAGGAGTGACAGATGAACACCCGCGTCCTGCTTGCCGACGACCAGGTCATGCTCGCCGAGGCCCTCTCCACCATCCTCAACGCGGCGCCCGGCATCAAGGTTGTCTCCCGGGCCGCCGACGGCGCCGAGGCGATCGCGGCAGCCGGGCGCCACATTGTCGACGTAGCCGTGCTGGACATCCGCATGCCCGTCATCGACGGGATCGCCGCGGCGAAGGCGATTATGGCGGCGCACCCCGATGTGCGGGTCATCATGCTGACCACCTTCGACGACCCCGAGCTCGTCGAGGCTGCGCTCGCGGCCGGGGTGCACGGGTTCCTGCTCAAGGACGCCGACCCTGAGGTGCTCGTCTCCGCCGTGCGCAGTGTCGCCAGGGGAGAGTCGGTGCTGGCCAGCCGGGTCACCGGGCACGTCCTCGCCGCCTACCGGGCGGCGCTGAGCTCGGGTGGGGAGCTGTCCCCGCAGCAACGCCAGGGGCTGAGCCTGGTCACCCCGCGCGAGATGGACGTGCTGCTGCTCGTTGCCGAAGGCGCCACGAACGCCGAGATCGCGCAGCAGCTGTGCGTCGCGGAGACGACGGTGAAGACGCACATCTCCTCGCTTTTGGCCAAGCTGCATGCCCGGGACCGGGTCGCGCTCGTGCTCATCGCGCAGCGAGCAGGCGCCTCCTCCTAGGGGAGGAGTCCGCGGCGTGGGATTTCGTCTCCGGGGCGGATCCGCCGGCGTCCGTCGCGTGGAAGACTCCCAGGTATGAACAGCATTTCCTTCCGCAGAGTATCAAAGAGCTTTGGCGCCCAGCGCGTTCTCGACTCAGTCAGCTTCGATGTGGCGCAGGGCCGCGTCCACGCCCTGCTCGGCCGCAACGGCGCGGGCAAATCCACTCTCATCTCGATCCTTCTCGGCCTCATCCCCGAGGACGCGGGCCAGGTGCTCGTCGGAGACAAACCCCGCACCCGGGCGTCGCTGCGCCACATCGGTGCCTCCGTCAACGGCCCGGCCTACTACGCCCACCTTTCAGCGCGTCGGAACCTGCTGGTGCACACGCGCCTGCTTGGACTGCCGGACGCCGAAGCGGACCGCGCACTCGCCGTGGTCGGGCTGGCGGACGCCGGCTCGAAGAAGACCCGCAGCTTCTCGACGGGAATGAAAGCGCGCCTGGCCCTCGCTCAAGCCATCCTGGGAGACCCGGAGATCCTGGTGCTGGACGAACCGCAGAACGGGCTCGACCCCCAGGGCATCACCGAGCTGCGCGGCCTGCTGCGGGACTGGGCACGCCGGGGAAGCACCGTGCTTGTCAGCTCGCACCAGCTCGGCGAGGTGGTGCACCTCGCCGACGACGCCACCATCCTGGCGGGAGGCGACGTGCGCTACTCCGGGCCGCTGGGTGAGCTGGCCCCTACCGGCGACCTGGAGACCGAGTTCTTCCGCCTCGCTGCCGCGGGGGAGGAAGCATGAGCCGGTACCTTTCTGCGGAGCTGCTCCGGGCGCGCGGGTCGGCGTTGCAGTGGCTGCCGCTGCTGGCGGTGCCCCTCGTTCTGGTCACCTACGCCCTCGCCAGCGTGACCGACCCGCGCGAAGATGCCGTGGGCGTGCTGATGTGGCAGGCCATCTACCTCACAGGGATGGCTGCGCCGCTGGCCGCGCTTTTCGGAGCTGTGGCCGAGGCGCGGGAAAAGAAGGCCCGCTGCGGGGGGACGCAGTGGCAGCCGGTGAGTATGCGTCGCCAGCGTGCCGCGCGCCTGGCGGTCGTGCTGCTCAGCCTGGCCGTGTTCCATGTGCTCAACTTCGGCGGCACGTGGCTGCTTACCGTGTCCCGACCCGGGAGCGGGACAATCCTGCTGCTCGGGGCGCTGGCCTTCGCCGGGGCGATCGGCCTCGCTGGACTGGGGGCCGCGCTGGCGCGGGTGAGCAACCTCATCGTGGCCGTCGCGGTGTTCTTCGTGTGGCAGATCGTGGGGACGCTGAAACCCTTCGCGGAGGGCGAGCACTGGTGGGTGTGGCCCATGTCCTGGCCCGTCCGGCTGGTGCTGCCGGTGCTGGGGGTGCACCAGAACGCGGTGCCCCTCGAGCCGGGGTCGCCTCTGGCCGCCGAAAAGCCCTGGCTGGCGCTCGGGCTGTGTATTGCGCTGGCGGCGGTCGGTGCGGCGGCCGCGGTGTTCACCCCCGGATGGACGGGGCGGGGGCGGGGGCGTCGAGAAGCGAAAAGCGCCGTTTCCGCCGCTGTCCCCGCGCCCGCCGTCGCCCGCCGCGGGTCGGGGCGGCCGCGCCCGTTGCGGGCGATGACCAGCGCGGGGCTCACCCCGGCCCTGGCAGGATGCGTGGCGTTGTCGGTGGTGGCGATGGGCCTGACCTGTCTGATCTACCCGGCCTCGTACGTGCACGGCTTGTTTTCCTTCGTGGTCCTGCCGCTTGGCGCGGGGCTGCTGCCGGTGCTGGTGTGGCCTCAGGTGGAGGGGGCGTGGGCCGTGATGCGCGTGGAGTATGCGCGCAGCGCGCGGGTCTTGCTGTTGTGGTGCTTGCTGTGTGCCCTCGCCGTGTGCTTCGCCGCCAGCTTGTTCGGACTCGCCGCGGGAGGCACGCTTGTCGACGAAGCGCGCCGGTTCCTCGTCGCCGCCCTCGTGGGCTACGTGGTCCTCCTCCTGTCGTTTCTGGTGCTGCTGCGCACCGGGGCCGCGGCCGCCGTCGCAACGGTGGTGGTCCTGGCAATCTTCTCTGTCACCCTCGGCGGGGATGTCCTGGCGCAGACTCCACTGTGGATCGTCGCGCTGCCCTCCTGGCCCGAGACGGCGGAGGTGGCGGGGCGCCTGGGCACGGCGCTGGCTCTTGGGGGAGTGCTGGCGGTTCTCCTGCACTGGCGGGCGGAGCGGGCGCTCGGCCGGCGCGTCGGGTGAGCTGGGCGAAGCCTTCGGCGCGATATAACAAATGCTCGTTAGTAAATGCTAGTCAGTCGATTAACTGCCGAGGAGTGGTGCGGCTCTTCTCGACTAACACGCATTCACTAACGAGCATGTGGATCCGATCCCGGGGGCGGCGCTCTAGGGTATGAACGGAAGGGCAAGAATTCACGATTTCGGTATTTGTCAACCTGTTGTGAGTCTTTGGTGGTGAAGATTGATGCCAACGATTGGGTTTGAAGCGTCCTGGGTTTAGTTCCGCTTCTTTTACTGCCCTGTGTTGATGGGCTGGGTGAGATAGTACTCGATTTCTACTCACCCTCATGACGGCCAACGAGCAGTTGAGGGAGTTGTTTACCGGCGATATGGTTTCTATCGACAAGCGGCGCAAAGTGATGGCAACACTGCTTTCCCGCGCGGCCAACGACAACGCCCAGTAGCCCGCCCAAGCCCCTTTCTGCCGTTTACCCGTAGCCCAGGCAGGGCAGGGGCGCAGTAACGCCAGGAAGACGCATGAGCATTTACGATGACAGTGCCGCGGATGACGTGCCGGTGTGGGAGCCTCAGTCGCAGCCGATGACCCTCTCGGAGATTGCCGCCGAGGTGGGGCTGAGTCGAGACGACATGCATCAGTGGACGCGTGTGTATTCCGACTTTCCGAAGCCTTTGGGCTCGTTAGGGCATGATACAACCTTTGACCGAGCCGAAGTGTCTGCCTGGCTCCACAAAAATCTCCTCCACCAGTACGAATGTGCGAACCACAACGATTTACAGACCGTGCGGGATATGGCGGAGGTCATCGGAATGGCACCGCACCGTCTTGCCACCCACCTGCGGCGAGTGCCAGGCGCACCCACCCCGATGATTAGTTTCGATGACACCACCGGCCGCAGGCTACGCGTCTACAGCGCCAGGGAGGTATCCCGATGGATTGAACAGCGATTCCCCGGCCGTTACAACACTCAACAGCTTTTCTACGAAGCTACAGCCAAGTGACCTCACTAAGCCCCAGGCGGGTTCCTGCGACGACATTCACTGTCGGGTGCATGGCTATGCTTCAACCCAAGGGCATGAGGACGCGCGGTTAGCGGCGTTGGCGGCTTAGCTCGCGCCACAGTGTCCCTGCGGGGTGCTGACACCAGTCGTGTCGGCACTCCGTGTTTGTTTCCACTGGTCGCACCACGTTTGGGAAAGGGCGGACAGTTGCAGCACTACAGGCAGAAAACTTCCCCTTGGCCACGGTGCCAAGGGGGGAGTGGGTCTACAGGGTGCGGAGCAGGTCTTCCGTGTTGAGCAAACTGTCACCGCCGTCCGGCTTAGCCAGTCGATGCTTACCGTCGACGGTGCCCCACTCGCCGTTGGGGGTCGGGCCCTGCCAGGATTCTTCCGCCGATGCGCCGGTTTGGCAGGGCCACCAGTCCTACCGTCTCTGAGGCAGAGGTTGTCGACAAAGTGAATGACCTCATTCAGCGCTTCGGTGACCTTGTCGACCCGGCTGCACTAGTCGAGAGGCAGTCCGCCTAACCAGCCGTTGGCGAGACTGATGACAGAAAGAATGTGAGTAGGTATCGGGCGATAGACGGGGGTAGAGCGTTATCGCTGTACGACGCTCGATCGCAAAATTTGCAGACGAACGCATAATATCCACTTTCATTTTTAGTGCCTGACCTGGTGTGCCTGCGCAGTTCGTGGATAACTGAAATTATCCACGAACTGCGCAGGTCAGCGTGGGGGTGAACGCTTTTTTAGCCGGTTGCAACCGGCTAATCTGATGACGCCGACGAGGAGACGACGATCGAGATGAAAGGGGCGCGGTTATGGAGAATGCTGAAGCGACTCAGCAGGACCAAAAGGCACACGTCTGTATTCCTGCCTCGCATTTTGGTCGGCGGCGTGCTCGTTGGGTACCTGAAGATTCGTATGTCAGGCTGGAGGTGCGGTTGCCCGCGCCAATGGTCAGACGGCTGACAATGTTGGCCAACGCTCGGGGCGCGTCGATTGCCCGAGTGGTGACGGACGAACTAGACCATTTAGTCGGTGACGAAGCTCAGCTTGCCTCTGAGGAGGACAACTAGTTTCGAACTTTCATCGCTAAAACTGAAACAAAGCGCTGATCCTGCCAGATCGCGCTTTGTAGGTGCACGAAGGCTGTTGAACCTCGTGCTGATATCCATTCAAAACCTTCCAGGGAATTAAACGGAGATGTGATTATCTTGTCATGCCTAAAAGCAAATAGCAATAGCGCCACCCCATCCAACGTTGCAAGCATGTGGGCGGTGAGCGCTCGTGGGTAGATTTACGGCTCTTGCAGCAGCAACGACCGTTCTCGAGAAGCCCACTTCCAGGGATTTTGTGCCCGGGGATGTGTCGACTGTCCCGGTGATTGGTCAGGCGTCACCGTCGCGGGTGCGCAAGTTGACTCGGCGTACGCTGCCGGATGAGGATCGCTATTTGCGGCTCAGGGAGGTGGGAATCCACCGCCCAGCGGGGCCTCTGCGGAGTGAAGCCATCGCCCGAGCAGCGCTTGTCCAGGCGCACACGCGTGTTCTTGATGAAATCGCTGATGCTAAGGCCACGCGCGTTGTAGCACGATATCTCTACGATGAAGCAATCGTTTATGGTGCTATTGACGAGGAGCGGGCGCTGACACGTGGTGCTGTTGATCGGTGGCTTTTCCGCGACGATCTTTTTAGCCGTAAGTCGCAGCGCACGTACCGTACGATCCTTTATGCTGCAGGTCGGACGCTGTACCCTCACGAATTCCCTGAACCGCATCGCCAACGAGGACCGCGACGCAAAGCGGTCCCCGCGGCGGAGCTTTCTCTGGAGGCTGAGCTCTACGCCGTCGCTGCGAACCTGCGTCCGGTGCTGCAGGCGCAGCTGCTGACGATTTTGGATCTCACCACCGGGGCAGGCCTGTCGTCCCAGGAGATCCGGCAACTACGTGGCAGTGACATTTCGCCCCTAGAGCTGGCCGAACACACCGCAGTCCAAATCGCGGTGCGAAAAAGGGGCGTTGTCTCTCGCGTAGTGCCGGTCGTGTGCCCCGTTCGAGGTCACCGACTTTTGACGCGGGCACGCGACGTCGGCAATGGTTTTGTGTTTCCGATTGTTGGCGATTCCATGCCTCGAAACGCCATCTGTCACGTCTCGGAAGAGCTTGTTGAGCAGGGGTTTCCTGGCTTTAATGCGGCTGCACTGCGCAACCGTTGGGTGGTAAGGCTGGCCTCTGATCCGGGGGTGCCGGCGGCGATGCTGATGAAACTGGCGGGCATTGCTGATCTCCGGGTTCTCCATGATCTGGAGGCGGACCTGCCCCAGTTTACGCCGGAGGATGAGGCAAAAGCCTTGCTGCGATCTGAGGGGAGGTACCTCTGATGACCGTTGCGATGCAAGAACCAAGAATCATGATTTCCCCCGATTATGTAGAGCACTGTGCTGCGGTTATTGAAAAATCCGGTGCGCACCAGATGATCGACTTTTATTTTCACCAGGACCGTGGCGTGGGCGGACGGAAATCCACCGGCCCGAGGTATTCGATGCTGGGTGTACTCACCATTGGGCTAGCCTTGATTGGGATTCGGCGTGTGCCCTCGATGGCAGAAATCTGGCGCACCTTATGGACCCTAGAGCCTGCTCAACAGGCCCGGCTTGAGCTAGACCTTTCCTGCGGCGAGGGAACGTACCGCGCTTTCGCTATGTGGCTGACCCGGAGGCTTGAGCCTCTTGACTCACTGCCGGATGCCCCTGCACGTCGTGTGAAGAATAGCGATCATCGCCGAATGATGGCAGCACGATCAATCGAACAAGAGGAAGCCTCTGAGGTTGCGTCCGAGAGACTCCATCAGGTTGTAAACGCGCTGGTAGCAGGCTCGATCCATGAGCAAGCACCCAAGGGGTATCGCGGCGACATCATCGCCGACGAAACCATCATCGACCTGGCAGGCCAGTCGACGGGACTAGGCAGCCGCGACACGAAACGCCGCGGCGCCGCCTACTCCGGTGCTTACTACATTCGCGATCGAGAGGATCACTCACTGCATTCCGAGCTAGGCAACCACAGGAGTACCAAAGGAGGCGTGGCCGTCGGCATTACTGCCGTATGCCGCGTCGGACCACCACGAGCCGTCTACTCGGTCGCCCCTGTGATAACCGGCATTTCCATCGATAAGCCAAGCTCCGGCTCGGTGCAGGGGCTGGCGCGGGCTATCCGATTTCATCAAGAAAACGGGTTTGACCAGCGCACTCAACGCGGTCGTTTGCCATTGCTGACCGTCGACATGGGCTATAACGTGAAAAAATTTTTCAACGACGAACTGCTCGCTGCAGGCTATGCCCCGGTTGTGCGCTATCCCAAAAACTGGAGAACAGTTTTCGCATCCGACACCGCAGCCGGGGATGAACCTGCTAGTGGACCATTGCAAATTGCAGGGGAGTTTTATTGCCCTGCTGCACGCGAAATCGCAGGCAACGGGAGGATCGTTCGCCGCACCATGGAACTGCTCGCCGAAGACGACGGTTTCGAGCGCCAGGATGCTCGGCTCGAAGCCTTATTCCCGTTGATCATGGGGACCAATTCGAGGCCTTATCGTGCACGCCAAGGTCGAGGTCGTCCTCGAAAGGATGAAGCCGATACCGAGCGGCCCGTGAAAATTGATTTGGTCTGCCCTGCAGTACAAGGACGGGTGCGATGCCCACTCAAACCGGCTTCGATGACACTCGCATCCGAAGACGCGCCGGAGATTTCACCGAGCTGGACTGCCGATCACTATAAATGCTGCGCAAAGTCAAGTATCACACATACGTTCACCTCTGAGCAGTGGAAACGCGCGCAATGGGGCCTCGTCCCCGGCTCCTGGGAACATGCGACGTATTACGAAGCAGCCCGCGCTATTACTGAGCAGCGTTTTTCAATCATGAAAAGCCCACATATCACCGGCATGGAATCTTTTAAAAGAGGCGTCCGGCGTGAGCCAATGCTCTACATCACGCTCGCCCTATGGGTGGCCTCGACGAACCTCGCGATCCAAGAGCAATTCGAGCGAAAAACCGCAAGCCAAGACTCCATGACACGACGACTCCGGATGGTTCGTGAAGACACCGGCCGCGACCTTGCCAAAGTCCCGCCCCGGACTTAAATGTCTGGGAAATAGTCTGAAACAAATGTTCTAATGCTCACCTGGTCCTTTCTAGGTGAGCATTTTCCATGTCCCCTCTTTGTGCTAGGCACTCTCGCCGACCGGTGAGGTGGCGATTCTAGGGCCGTATTTGGGCCACTACGGGCGAGGGTGTGGGCGCAATTAATTCCCGGGAGATAACATAAGTGCTGCTCGGGAGCCGCTTTTTGAAAAGTCGCGGTGAGCAGCCAACGTGACCATCACACAATAGCGGCCCCAGGTCGCAGGAACCGGTGGTTCACCTTCAACAGGTGGCCGCCGGTTTTTCTTGTGCACAACTGAGCCCGGGGCGGGGCTTTTAAGATGTGGTGCATGAGTTCTGACCCACGCAGCACGAGCACCGACCCGCTCCTTCAAGCCCCGCACGGTTTCCGCCTCCGCCGGGTGAGCCCAGCCGACATCCCCCAGATCCTGGGGCTCATCCAGGATCTCGCGGAGTATGAAAAGGAACCGGACGCCGTCCACGCCACCGAGGAAGCCCTCCACGAGCACCTCTTCGGCGAGAACCCGGCCGTGTTCGGGCACGTCGTCGAGGTGCTCGACGGAGATATCGAGGACCGGGACATCAAGGACGGGGGCGTCGCGGACAGCAGCAGCGTCGAGAACGGAGACGTCGCGCCGGGCGAGCGCCCCCGCCTGGCCGGCATGGCGCTGTGGTTCCTCAACTTCTCCACCTGGGAGTGCACCCACGGCATCTACCTGGAGGACCTCTACGTCCGTCCCGAATACCGGAAGAACGGGCTCGGGAAGCTGCTGCTCCAGCAGCTCGCGCACCTGTGCGTGGCTCGCGGCTATCAGCGCATGGAGTGGTCCGTGCTGAAGTGGAATGAACCGAGCATTCAGTTCTATAAGTCCTTCGGCGCCTACTCGATGTCCGGCTGGGACACCTACCGGCTGGACGGTGACGCGCTGCAGGGCTTCGGCGCTTAATTTTGCGCGGCGCAGCTCGGATCGCCGTGGTGCGCTGCCATATCAGCGGGGGTGCGTGACCATGATGATGGTCCGCTCGGCGCGCGCCCCCGGCAGTTCGCCACGGGGAGCAGCCCAGGATTCGGCGCTGATTTCCACCGCGTTCTCCGGCTTTATCTCTTCCGACCAGGCTCCTTCGGGCACAATCTCCTCCGAGCCAGCGGCGTGAGCATCCGCGTCCTCCTGGAATCCGAGCAGGCGCAGCACTTCCGTGGAGCCCGCGTCATCGAGGTGTTCCGTCGGCTCGTCCGGCAGCAGGATAGGCGCGTCGGTGAGCAGCGCGCGGGCCAGAATCACCCGACGGCGCTGACCCCCAGAGAGGTCCTCCGCGCCCCGCGCCAGCACCGTATCCAGCCCCCGCGGGAGGCCCCGAACCCACGCGCCCAAGCCCAGCTGATCCAGCACCTCCCACATCGCTGCCTCGCTGGCGTTCGGCGCCCCCACCGCGAGGTTGTCCCGCACGGTCGTGGCAAAAATGTGCTCGTCCTCGGCGATGAAGCGCGCACCGGGCGCCGAATACGTCCCACCGCGGGCGGGCAGCAGCCCTGCCAGCGTCATCAGCAGGGTCGTTTTCCCAGTTCCCGACGCCGCGACGACGACGCCACGCCCACCAGCGGGGACGTCCAGGTTGTAGGTGCCGAGGTCGCTGCCCCAGCCCACCGTCAGGCGGTCGGCACGTACCGCCGAGGGAGTGGGGAAGGATCCATCCGCAGCCTCGGCATCAGCTGCCGCGGGCTCGTCCTGGGCCTTGGTCTCCGCCTCCTCGGCCCCCGGGATGGCGTGCAGGCGTGACAGGGAATGCTCGGCCCGGACCCGAGTGCGGGCAGCCTCCGGGAGGGTGGATACCGCCTCGAAGGCGGCGAGTGGGAAAAGTGCGACGACGACCAGCCACTGCGGCGAATGCGCCGCCGCGCCGGAACCAGCCCAACCCGTGTACTCCAGAGCGGCGAGTGCTGCGATGGCCGCCGTGGTCAGCGCGCTGGTGAGATCCAGCAGGCCGGAAGCCCCGGCTGCCCAACCCAGGCCGCGGCGCCGCTGGGACCGAAGCTCGGCTTCGGCGCTCTCCGCCGTGGCCAGGGCACCCGCGAGCTGGCCACGCACCCGCAGCGTCGGAGCAGAAGACAACGCATGGTCCACTGCCGCGACATAGTCCTCATTAGCCTCCGCGACGAGGGAGGACCGTTCCGCGCGCGCTGCCAAGCGGGGCACGAGCACCCCCGCCACCAGCAGGCCGATGACCAGGATAAATGCCGCGAGCGGGGTGAGGATGGCCAGGAACACAACGGCGATGAGGCTCGTGATGACCGCGACCCACCGCGGAATCGTGGTGCGGACGATGCGCTCGGTCAGGGCATCGACGTCCTCCCCGATACGGGCGAGCAAGGCTCCGCGACCAAGGCCCATGACCTGCGCAGATGGTGCTGCAGCGAGGCGGGCGTAGACGTCCACGCGCACCGCGGCGGCTCGGTCCAACGCAACATCATGGCTGGCCAGACGGTCGAGATAACGGAAGAGGGCGCGGGAAATTCCGAGCGCGCGCACCGCGGTGATCGCCACGGTCAGATCCATCACGCTCGGCTGCTGCCAGGCGCGCGCGATCAACCACGCGGAGACCACCGAGAGGGCGATGGCGGACAACAGTGTGCTGACTCCAGCGATAATGGCGCGGGTCATCGGCCGTTCCCCCCTTCGTTTACCTCGGTGGATGGTGCGGACGCGGCGCTCGTCCCGCGCACCTCGATGACCCGGTCCGCCGCCGCGATCAGCAGCGGATCGTGGGAGGCGGCCAGGACTGTCGCGCCGCCTTCTGCCGCGGCACGCAGCTTGCCAATCATGAGGCCCGCGTTCGCCGAGTCCAGGTGGGCGGTCGGCTCATCGAGAATCAGCAGGTCCTTGCCGGGCACCTGCTCAGCGAAGGCGCGGCGTTGGCGCTGGCCCAGCGAGAGTTGCGACGTATCGCCGATTGCCGCCTCGTCCAGCACCGGGCGCTGCGGCAGGTAGGCGGTGCGTTGCCACAAAGTATGGCCTGCCCATACAGCAGGCTCGACGTTGCGGCCGTCACTGCGATCCTTGCCGCTGCTGCTCGACTCGTGGGCATCCTGTGGGGCACCCGTGGCAGCCGGGGTGGCAGCAACTTCTTCGACGCGGGCACTGCCCGTTCCGGCGGTGAGTCCCAACGCCGCGAGCAGGGCGGTGGACTTCCCCGCACCGTTGTCGCCCCGCAGCACTGTGATCTTGCCGGGCTCTGCTTGGCCACTAAGCCCCGCCGGCCGGGCTCCATCTCGCCCAGGTGCCGAGTAGTCCTCGAAGACCACCCGCAGCCCCAGGGATGCCGTGTCTGGGAGAGTTTGCGTCGCGCTCACATCCTCTGCAGCTGGCGGAGTGTCCGTATCTGCCGGGGCACCCGGCCCGTCGAGGACACCCAGCACCGCGTTCGCAGCAGCCGCTCCGTCCTGCGCATCATGGAAGCGAGACCCAACCTCACGGATCGGGGCGTAGACCTCCGGGACGATGATGAGCACCGCCAGTCCCGCAGCCAGACTCATATCCCCGCCCAGCAGCCGGAAACCGATATTCACCGCCACCAGCGCCACGGAGAGCGTGGCCAGGAACTCCAGCACCATGCCGGAAAGAAAAGCGATGCGCAGCACTCCCATCGTCGAGCGCTGGTGGGAACGCGCGAGGCGTTCCACCTCAGAGGTCGGGGCCAGCTGCTGACCATGGGCGGTGAGCGTGGGCAGCCCCGCCGCCAGATCCAAGAGCTGATCGCTCAGCAGCGCCATGTCCGCCAGCTTGCGCTCCGTGCGGCCCGCCGTGAGCAGGCCCACCAGCCACATGAAAAATGGGATTAGGGGAATCGTGACTGCCGCGATGAGCGCAGAGGAACGGTCCTGGAACCAGATGGCGGCCAGCGCGATCGGCGTCGATAAGAAGGTGGCGACCGCCGCGGGCAGGAAACCCGTCAGGTACGGGCGGAAGGCGTCCAGGCCGCTGGTCAGCAGGCTGCGGAACTGGGCGACGTCGACGGTCCGCGGATCCCGGTGGGTCAGCGCGGCCAGACCGCGACGCCGCAGCTCCGCGACCACGGTATCCGCTGCGGAATCCCCCAGCCGGGACTGCGCCCACGCCACCAGAGCCCGCAGGGCGGCCACCGCGACCAGCCAGGCCAAGAGCGCCAGGTCCAGGCGCTGGGCGTACTGCCCAATCCCGCCAGGCTGAGCCTCTCCCGCTGATTGAGCTACCTCACCCAGCGGCGCCTCGCCGCCCAGCACCCCGGCGACGAGGTGGCCGAGCAGCAAGCCGGCGGCGATGCTCAAACCCACCCCGGCCACCGAAAGCGCCGCACTCAGCAGCACCCAGCGCCGCGCCGGGGCCGAGACCCGCAAGAGCTGCATTAGAGATGCACCGGCTCCGCCACGATCCGACGCCGGAAAATCCAGTAGGTGTACCCCTGATAGAGCAGCACGAACGGCGTCACGATCACCGCGGCCCAGGTCAGGACCTTCAGGGTGTAGGGATTGGACGCGGCCTGCCAAATATCCAGGTCAGTCCACAGCATCGGGAACATAGCCCCGAAGCTCAACACCACCACGGACACGATCGCCAGGGCGGTGGCGGTGAACGCCCAACCATCCCGCTGCGCAACCGTCGCAGCCACCGAGCCGAGCAGCCCCACGACCGCCAGCACCAGCGGCACCCAGGTCCACGCCTTGCCGTAGCCCAGTTGGGTCCACAGTGCGAAAACGCCGCCGAACACAATCGAGCCGACCGCCAGCGGGGTGATGAAGCGCTGCGCCTCCTTCCGCAGCACG